>NZ_LZZU01000049.1:0-103749 GCF_014170355.1 Cupriavidus sp. UME77 | reverse complement strand
CAGGTCAAGGACAAGAACTCGGGCGTGCGCCTGATGGGCTTTGGCCACCGCGTGTACAAGAACTACGATCCGCGTGCCAAGCTGATGCGCGAAACCTGCTATGAAGTGCTGAACGAACTGGGCCTGCACAACGACCCGCTGTTCAAGCTCGCCATGGAACTGGAAAAGATCGCGCTGGAAGACGAGTACTTCGTCAGCCGCAAGCTGTACCCGAACGTCGACTTCTACTCGGGCATCGTGCAACGCGCGCTCGGCATCCCGACGTCGCTGTTCACCTGCATCTTCGCCCTGGCACGCACTCCGGGCTGGATCTCGCAGTGGGAAGAAATGATCACCGATCCGGAATACAAGATCGGCCGTCCGCGCCAGCTGTTCAATGGCGCGGCAAGCCGCAACGTGCCGGATATGGGCACGCGTTAATGCCCCGGTAAGGCGGTGCCAGCAGTCACGGCGCCGCATGCATCATGAAACGCCCCGGCCTTGGCCGGGGCGTTTTGCTGTTGTGCGCGCGCACAGGTACAGATCCCCGATCCTTCAGCCAGGACGCGAAACGACTCGCCGGGGCGGCGCAGCAATACCAGACGCTCCGGTCTCGACAGGGCCTTGTCTTCCAAGCCCGGGAGCGCTTGTGCGGCGCAAAAGATTTGTTGCGTGAAACGTGGCGATAACGCCAATTTCCGACGCTTTGTGCTGTGTTACTACCATTAAGATCCTCATTTGTTGTGCAAATGTGCCATCCGGCGCGGAAATTGACCCTATAATGCGGGCTGCTTTGCCGACAGCAGCCGGGCCACCCTTCCGGACTGCGTTGAGGCGAGCGGGGCAGGCGAATCACCTGCGCAATAGAGAACGCATCAACGTTGTCTTTCCGAACCAAGGTCTTCCGTTGCATGGATTGCACAGGAGGGCTGACACATGCCGGGCCCCGCACACGCTTCTTTTCTTGCAGGCCCGTCTTCCGCGTCTCGGGCGTCTTTCCCTGGTTTTCGCTCGCGGGTGTTGTTCGATTGCGCAGGTCATGCCGTCTCAGCCCATGACCCAACCATAATCGAGGAGCTCCTGAATGACGCTGTCCCGTCTTACGTCCATCTCCCTGGCCACGGCCCTGTGCGCTTTCGGCGCCGCTGCCAACGCTGAAACCGTCAAGATTGCCATTGCCGGCCCCATGAGCGGCTCCGTTGCCCAGTACGGCGACATGGTCAAGGCTGGTGCGCTGACTGCCATCGAGCAGATCAATGCCGCTGGCGGCGCGGGCGGCAACAAGTTCGAAGTGGTGATGATGGACGACGCCTGCGAACCGAAGCAGGCCGTGGCGGTAGCCAACAAGATCGTCAGCCAGAAGATCCATTACGTGATCGGCCACGTGTGCTCGGGCTCGACCATCCCGGCTTCGGACATCTACGAGAACGAAGGCATCGTCATGGTGACGCCGTCGGCCACCGCGCCGCAGCTGACCGAGAACAAGAAGCGCAAGTTCATCTTCCGCACCATCGGCCGCGACGACCAGCAAGGCCCGGCCGCTGCCCAGTACATCATCACCAAGATCAAGCCCAAGAAGGTCGCGATCCTGCACGACAAGCAGTCGTACGGCCAGGGCATTGCCTCGTCGGTGAAGAAGGACCTGGAAGCCGCCAAGATCCCCGTGGCTGTGTTCGAAGGCGTGAACGCCGGCGATTCGGACTACTCCGCCGTCATTACCAAGCTCAAGTCGCAAGGCGTGGACTTCGTCTACTTCGGCGGCTATCACCCGGAAATGGGCCTGCTGCTGCGCCAGGCGCGCGAGCAGGGCGTCAAGGCGACCTTCATGGGTCCTGAAGGCGTGGGCAACAAGGACGTGACGGCGATCGCCGGCGCGTCTTCGGAAGGCATGCTGGTCACGCTGCCGGCCGACTTCTCCGCCGATCCGTCCAACGCCGCGCTGGTCAAGGCCTTCGCCGACAAGAAGCGTGACGCCAACGGTCCGTTCCAGATGCCGGCCTACGCCGCGGTCCAGATCATTGGCGACGCCATCGCCGGCGCCAAGAGCACCGACCCGACCAAGGTTGCCGCGTACATGCACAAGAACGCCTTCCAGACCCCGATCGGCAAGGTCGAGTACGACGCGCAGGGCGACCTGAAGTCGTTCAAGTTCGTTGTGTTCACCTGGCACAAGGACGCCACCAAGACCGCTGCCAACTAAGCCGCACATTGGCTTTGCGCGCCCCGCTCATGGCTTGAGCGGGGCGTTTTGGTATCGGGGTCCGGTTGCCCGGCCGGCGCGGTTTATCCACCGCGTCCGGGGCCTGGGCATATCCGGCATTACGGAGCCGGCCCGGCGCTTGCGCACCTCCTGCAACGCCGGCGTCTCCAGCTTCAAAGTTATGGGGCTTCCCGCATGAACGAGTTCCTTCCACAGTTTACCCAGCAGCTGGTCAATGGCCTGACGCTGGGTGCGATCTATGCGCTGATCGCCATTGGCTACACCATGGTCTACGGCATCATCGGCATGATCAATTTTGCCCATGGCGAGATCTATATGATCGGCGCCTACGTGGGCCTGGTGACGCTCACCGCCATCGGCGCGAGCGCGGGCTATCCGCTGCCGCTGGTGCTGGGCGCCGCCTTGCTGGTGTCCGTCCTGGTCACCGGTTTGTATGGTTTCGCCGTGGAGCGCGTGGCCTACCGGCCCTTGCGCGGCGGTCCGCGGCTGGTGCCGCTGATCTCCGCCATCGGCATGTCGATCTTCCTGCAGAACTACGTGCAGATCGGGCAGGGCGCGCGCGACATGTCGGTGCCGGTGCTGATTTCCGGCGCCATCGAGTTCCAGATGGGCGGCGATTTCACCGTGACCGTACCGTATTCGCGCCTGCTGATCGTCGGCGTCACGCTGGTGCTGATGCTGGCGCTGACGCTGTTCATCGGCCGCTCGCGCATGGGCCGCGCCTGCCGCGCCTGCGCCGAGGACATGCGCATGGCCAACCTGCTCGGCATCGACACCAACCGCGTGATCTCCTTCACCTTCGTGCTGGGCGCGATGCTGGCGGCGGTGGGCGGCGTGCTGATCGGCCTGACCATCGGCAAGCTCAACCCGTATATCGGCTTCGTGGCGGGCATCAAGGCCTTCACCGCGGCCGTGCTGGGCGGCATCGGCAGCATCCCGGGCGCCATGCTCGGCGGCGTGCTGCTGGGCCTGGCCGAGACCTTTGCCTCCGGCTATATGCCGGCCGAGTACAAGGACGTGGTGGCGTTCGGCCTGCTGGTGCTGATCCTGCTGTTCCGCCCGACCGGGCTGCTGGGCAAGCCTGACGTTGAAAAGGTGTGAGGACGCTATGACACAAGCTATTTCTACGCCAATCAGTTTGGCGCAGGGCGCGCCGGCAGGGCAGACCCTGAAGAACGCCATCGTCGCGGCCGTGATGACGGCCATCCTGACCATTCCCGTGCTGGGGCTGCAGTTGAAGCTCGACGGCTACAAGGTCGTGCTCGAGCCGCACTGGAAGCCGGTGTGGCTGGCGGTCGGCGCGGTCTTCCTGTTCCAGCTCTTCAAGCCGCTCTTCCAGCGCGCCACGGCCGGTGTCAAGGTGCCGAGCCTGCCCGCGCTGGGCGCGACCCAGCAGCGCAAGGTGATCTGGCTGCTGCTGGCGGTTGGCCTGGTATTCCCGTTTTTCAGTTCTCGCGGCGCGGTGGACGTGGCCACGCTGGCGCTGATCTACGTGATCCTGGGCCTCGGCCTGAACATCGTGGTGGGCTATGCCGGCCTGCTCGACCTGGGCTACGTCGGCTTCTACGCGGTTGGCGGTTACACCTACGCGCTGCTCAACCAATACTTCGGACTGACCTTCTGGGAGTGCCTGCCGATCGCCGCCGGCATGTCGGCGTTGTTCGGTTTCGTGCTGGGCTTTCCGGTGCTGCGGCTGCGCGGCGACTACCTTGCCATCGTCACGCTGGGCTTCGGCGAGATCATCCGCCTGCTGCTCAACAACCTGACCAGCCTCACCGGCGGACCGGATGGCGTGTCGGGCATCCCGAAGCCGACCGTGTTCGGCATCGAGATGGCGCGCAGTTCTAGCGTGGAAGGCGTCAAGACCTTTCATGAGTTGCTTGGCTGGGACTACAGCGGCGAGCACATGGTGATCTTCCTCTACCTGCTGGCGTTGCTGCTGGTGGGCTTCACGCTGTTCGTCACCAGCCGGCTGATCCGCATGCCGATGGGACGTGCGTGGGAAGCCCTGCGCGAGGATGAAATCGCCTGCCGTTCTCTGGGCCTGAACCCGACCCGCATCAAGCTGTCGGCATTCACGCTGGGCGCGGCGTTTGCCGGCCTGGGCGGCGCGTTCTTCGCCGCGCGCCAGGGCCTGGTCAATCCCGAATCGTTCACCTTTATCGAGTCCGCGCTGATCCTGGCGGTGGTGGTGCTGGGCGGCATGGGCTCGCAGCTGGGCGTGATCCTGGCCGCCATCCTGCTGACCGCGCTGCCGGAAGTGGCGCGCGGCTTTGCCGAGTACCGCATGCTGATTTTCGGCCTGGTGATGGTGCTGATGATGATGTGGCGTCCGCAGGGCCTGCTGCCCGCAAGCCGCCCCCATGTGGAGTTGCCGCAATGAGCCAAGTTCAATCAGCGGAACTGCTGAAAGTCTCCGGTCTGCAGATGCGCTTCGGCGGCCTGCTGGCGGTCGACGGCATCGATTTCGATGTGCGCCGCGATGAGGTCTTCGCCATCATCGGCCCCAACGGGGCGGGCAAGACCACGGTGTTCAATTGCGTGGGCGGCTTCTATAAGCCCACCGCCGGCGAGGTCATGCTGGACGGGCATTCGATCGCCCGCCTGCCGAGCCACCAGGTGGCGCGCCGCGGCCTGGTGCGTACGTTCCAGAACATCCGCTTGTTCAAGCAACTGACGGTGGTCGAGAACCTGCTGGTGGCGCAACACCTGCAGGTACGCTCCGGGCTGCTGCGTGGGCTGTTTGCTACGCCGGCCTATCGCCGCGCCGAGCGTGAGGCGCTGGAGCGCGCGTCGGTGTGGCTCGAGCGCATGGGTCTGCGTGGCGTGGCCAACCGCGAGGCGGGAACGCTGTCGTATGGCCACCAGCGCCGGCTGGAAATCGCGCGCTGCATGATCACCAATCCGCGCCTGCTGATGCTTGACGAGCCGGCTGCCGGCCTCAATCCGCAGGAAAAGGTCGAGCTGTCGCAGCTGATTGACCAGCTGCGGCGCGAGTTCAAGATCTCGGTGCTGCTGATCGAGCATGACATGAGCCTGGTGATGGGCGTGTCCGACCGCATCCTGGTGATGGAACACGGCCGCCCGATCCTGGTCGGCAAACCAGCCGAAGTGCGCAACGACCCGCGCGTGATCAAGGCTTACCTGGGAGAGGACTGATGCTGAAGCTGGAACAAGTCCATACCCATTACGGCGCGATCGAAGCGCTGTCTGGCGTATCGATTGAGGTGAACAAGGGCGAGATCGTCACGCTGATCGGCAGCAACGGCGCTGGCAAGACCACGCTGATGATGACCGTGTGCGGCTCGCCGCGCGCGTCGAGCGGGCGCGTGATGTTTGAAGGGCAGGACATCACGCGCCGTCCCACGCACGAGATCATGCGCCTCGGCATGGCGATCTCGCTGGAGGGGCGGCGCGTGTTTCCCAGCCTGACGGTGCTGGACAACCTGAAGATGGGCGCCTTCTTCGGCAAGCGCGACGAGATCGAGGCGGGCGTCGAGCGCGTCTATAAGCTCTTCCCGCGGCTCAAGCAGCGCTCCACGCAACGCGCCGGCACCATGTCCGGCGGCGAGCAGCAGATGCTGGCCATCGGCCGCGCACTGATGAGCCGGCCCCGCCTGCTGTTGCTGGACGAGCCGACGCTCGGCCTGGCACCGCTGGTGATCGCGCAGATCTTCGACATCATCCGGACCATTCGTGACGAAGGCGTCACAGTGTTCCTGGTCGAGCAGAACGCCAACAAGGCGCTGGGTGTGGCGGATCGCGGCTATGTGCTGGAGACGGGGCGCGTGGTGCTGGCGGACACCGGCGCCAATCTGCTGGCCAACGACCGCATCAAGAGCGCTTACCTGGGCGGTTGAGCCCAGTTTTTCTCCCGCTCACCCGCCTGGCGGGCGAGCGGGAGAAGACCCACGCCATCCCCCTTTTCGCCATCGGCGAAATCCCCCTTTCGCCAATCACATTACATTTCCGCCGCCGCGCAGGCCGGCCACGGCACGGTCGCGCGCTATCGCTGTGGCATAATCGATTGCGAAGTCAAGCATCGCAGCAAGCCGCATTTCGTTGCCCGCATTCCTGCGAAAAATCCCCCAAACTACCGCGCGACGCCGCCAACCGTGCTGTACCAAACGGTCCCGGCCCGCCCCCCCTGCATCATGGCCAAGACGCTTTACGACAAACTTTGGGATGACCACACCGTGCACGTCGAAGATGACGGCACCACGATGCTGTACATCGATCGCCATCTGCTGCACGAAGTCACCAGCCCGCAGGCGTTCGAAGGCCTGAAGCTGGCGCAGCGCCCGGTCTGGCGCATCAGCGCCAACCTGGCGGTGTCGGACCACAACGTGCCGACCACGGATCGTAGCCAGGGCATCGCCGATCCGGTGTCGAAGCTGCAGGTGGATACGCTGGACAACAACTGCGACGCGTACGGCATCACCCAGTTCAAGATGAACGACCTGCGCCAGGGCATCGTGCACGTGATCGGGCCGGAGCAGGGCGCTACGCTGCCGGGCATGACGGTGGTCTGCGGCGATTCGCATACCAGCACGCACGGCGCGTTTGGCGCGCTGGCGCACGGCATCGGCACCTCCGAGGTGGAGCACGTGCTGGCCACGCAGACGCTGCTGGGCAAGAAGGCCAAGAACATGCTGGTGCGCGTGGAAGGCAAGCTGCCGCGCGGATGCACCGCCAAGGACATCGTGCTGGCCGTGATCGGCAAGATCGGGACCGCGGGCGGCACCGGCTACACCATCGAGTTCGCTGGCTCAGCCATTCGCGACCTGAGCATGGAAGGGCGCATGACGGTGTGCAACATGGCCATCGAGGCGGGGGCGCGCGCTGGCCTGGTGGCGGTGGACGATGTCACGCTCGAGTACGTCAAGGGCCGCCCGTTCTCGCCGCAGGGCGTGGAGTGGGAGCAGGCCGTGGGCTACTGGCGCACGCTGCATTCGGACGCCGGTGCGCATTTCGACCAGGTGGTCGAGCTGCGCGCGGAAGAGGTTCGTCCGCAGGTGACCTGGGGCACCTCGCCCGAGATGGTGGTCAGCATCGAGGACCGCGTGCCGGATCCCGAGAAGGAAAAAGACCCGAACAAGCGCAACGCCATGGAGCGCGCGCTCGAGTACATGGGCCTGCAGCCCAACGTGCCAGTGGACAGCATCAAGATCGACAAGGTCTTTATCGGTTCCTGCACCAACTCCCGCATTGAAGACATGCGTGCCGCTGCGTGGGTCGTGCAGAAACTGGGACGGCGCGTGGCTTCCAACGTGAAGCTGGCGATGGTGGTGCCGGGCTCGGGCCTGGTCAAGGAACAAGCCGAGCGTGAAGGGCTGGACAAGGTCTTCAAGGCGGCGGGTTTTGAGTGGCGCGAGCCGGGCTGCTCGATGTGCCTGGCCATGAACGCAGACCGCCTGGAGGCGGGCGAGCGCTGCGCGTCGACTTCGAACCGCAACTTCGAAGGGCGCCAGGGCGCGGGTGGCCGGACTCACCTGGTGAGCCCGGCGATGGCCGCCGCGGCCGCCATCGAAGGCCACTTCGTCGATATCCGCCAGCTCAGCTAATTCGCGCAGGCTCATCATGAAACAAGCCCTGATTGTGTTGCTCGCATGCCTGGGCATGCTGCAACTGGCCGGCTGCCATACGATGGCCGGCCTTGGCAAGGACACACAGGCCGCAGGCCGCTCGTTCGAAAGCGCGGCAAAGAAGTAAGGAACCGACCATGGACAAGTTCACTGTACACAGCGGGCTCACGGTGCCGCTGGACCGCGAGAACGTCGACACCGACGCCATCATCCCGAAGCAATTCCTCAAGTCGATCAAGCGCACCGGCTTCGGCCCGAACCTGTTCGACGAATGGCGCTACAAGGACGTGGGCCAGCCCGGGCAAGACAACAGCAGCCGCCCGCTGAACCCGGACTTCGTGCTCAACCAGCCGCGCTACCAGGGCGGCTCGATCCTGCTTGCCCGCCGCAACTTCGGCTGCGGCAGCTCGCGCGAGCACGCACCCTGGGCGCTGACGCAATATGGCTTTCGCGCCGTGATCGCGCCGAGCTTTGCCGACATCTTTTTCAACAACTGCTACAAGAACGGCCTGTTGCCGGTGGTGCTGACCGAGTTGCAGGTCGACCACATCTTCAACGAGACCAATGCGTTCAATGGCTACAAGCTGACCATCGATCTCGACAAGCAACTGGTGGTCACGCCGGGCGGCAACAGCTACCCGTTCGACATCGCGCCATTCCGCAAGTACTGCATGCTCAACGGCTTTGACGATATCGGCCTGTCCCTGCGCCATGCCGACAAGATCAAGGCGTACGAGGCAGAGCGCGTGGCCAGGATGCCGTGGTTAAACAACCGCGTGGTCGGCTGAGGCCGGTTGGTACGCTGAGACGCTGAGACAAAACAAGGAAGACAAAGCATGAAAATCGCAGTCCTGCCGGGTGACGGCATCGGTCCCGAGATCATCGCGGAGGCCGTCAAGGTCCTGAACGCGCTCGACGAAAAATTCGAGATGGAAACCGCCCCGGTGGGCGGCGCCGGCTACGAGGCCAGCGGCCATCCGCTGCCCGACGCCACGCTCAAGCTGGCCCAGCAAGCCGACGCCATCCTGTTCGGCGCCGTGGGCGACTGGAAGTACGACAAGCTGGATCGCCCGCTGCGTCCCGAGCAGGCCATCCTCGGCCTGCGCAAGCACCTGCAGCTGTTCGCCAACTTCCGTCCGGCGATCTGCTATTCGGAACTGACCGGTGCGTCCAGCCTGAAGCCTGAGCTGGTGGCCGGTCTGGACATCCTGATCGTGCGCGAGCTGAACGGCGACATCTACTTTGGCCAGCCGCGCGGCATGCGCGAAGCCCCGGACGGTCCTTTCAAGGGCGCACGCGAAGGCTTCGACACCATGCGCTACAGCGAGCCGGAAATCCGCCGCATCGCCCACGTGGCCTTCCAGGCCGCGGCCAAGCGCGGCAAGAAGTTGTGCAGCGTGGACAAGGCCAACGTGCTCGAGACTTTCCAGTTCTGGAAGGACGTCGTGATCGATGTGCACAAGGAATACCCGGAAGTCGAGCTGTCGCACATGTACGTGGACAACGCGGCCATGCAGCTGATCAAGGCGCCCAAGAGCTTCGACGTGATTGTCACCGGCAATATGTTCGGCGATATCCTGTCGGACGAGGCTGCCATGCTGACCGGCTCGATCGGCATGCTGCCATCGGCTTCGCTGGACGCCAACAACAAGGGCCTGTACGAACCGTCGCACGGTTCCGCTCCGGATATCGCCGGCAAGGGCGTGGCCAATCCGCTGGCCACCATCCTGTCGGCGGCGATGATGCTGCGTTTCTCGCTGAACCGTGCCGAGCAGGCCGACCGCATCGAGAACGCCGTCAAGAAGGTGCTGGCCCAGGGCTACCGCACCGGCGACATCCTGACGCCGGGCTGCAAGCAGGTCGGCACGCGTGAAATGGGCGAGGCCGTGCTCGCGGCACTGTAAGCCGCATTAAAGTTGAAAAGGCGCCGCATGCGGCGCCTTTTCTTTCATTTGTCCCCGATTTCCCCCGTGTGGCAGCGCCACAAAATCGTGTAGACTTTGCGAATGGTCCGAATCTTCCAGTCCCCCTCGACTGCCATCGCCGCCCCGGTTGCTACCCGCAGCCCGGTTGGCCTGGGTTCGCACGGCCACCCGCTTACCGCAACGACGATTAAAACCATTACTACCAAAACGATCGGCTAGATCGTTCGTCGTGCCTGCTCGTCTTCCCCGCGCAGTCACGTCGGGCGAGGAAAGCGCGGGGAAGTTCAAATCACATCCGAGGTTAGTCATGATTGTAGGTCTCGTCGGCTGGCGAGGAATGGTCGGCAGCGTCCTGATGCAACGCATGCAGGAAGAGCGCGATTTCGACCATATCGAGCCCGTATTCTTCAGCACGTCCAACGCTGGCGGCCAGGCTCCGGCCATGGCCAAGAATGAAACCAAGCTCAAGGACGCGAACGACATCGAAGCGCTGAAGAAGTGCGACGTTGTCCTCACCGCCCAGGGCGGTGACTACACCAACGAGATTTTCCCGCAGCTGCGCGCAGTTGGCTGGAAGGGCTACTGGATTGACGCGGCGTCCTCGCTGCGGATGAAGGACGATGCCATCATCGTGCTGGATCCGGTCAACCTTGGTGTCATCAAGGACGCGCTGGCCAAGGGCGTCAAGAATTTCATCGGCGGCAACTGCACGGTCAGCTGCATGATGATGGGCCTGGGCGGCCTGTTCCAGCACGACCTGATCGACTGGATGACGTCCATGACCTACCAGGCTGCCTCGGGCGGCGGCGCGCAGCACATGCGCGAGCTGCTGACGCAGTTCGGCACGCTCAACGCGTCGGTCAAGCCGCTGCTGGATAACCCGGCATCGGCAATCCTGGAAATCGACCGCACCATCCTGGCGACCCAGCACGGCCTGTCCGCCGACGAAACCAAGCAGTTCGGCGTGCCGCTCGCTGGCAACCTGATTCCCTGGATCGACAAGGACCTGGGCAACGGCGTGTCGAAGGAAGAATGGAAGGCCGGCGCCGAGACCAACAAGATCCTGGGCCGCGGCGAAGGCTTCCTGGGCGCGACCGGCGCTGCACCGATCGCCGTGGACGGCCTGTGCGTGCGCATTGGCGCCATGCGCTGCCATTCGCAGGCGCTGACCATCAAGCTGCGCCGCGACGTGCCGCTCGATGAGATCGAAGCCATGCTGGCCGAAAACAACCAGTGGGCCAAGGTGGTGCCGAATACCCGTGAGGCCAGCATGACCGGCCTCACGCCGGCCGCCGTGACCGGCACCCTGACCATTCCGGTGGGACGCCTGCGCAAGATGCAGATGGGTGGGGAATACCTCTCGGCCTTCACCGTTGGCGACCAGCTGCTGTGGGGCGCCGCCGAGCCCCTGCGTCGTATGCTGCGCATCCTGATCGAAGCCTGAGCCAGGGACTTGCTCCCAAGGAGCGCTTGAGTCATGTCTTGGTCCATGTCTTGAGGCTCCGCGCAAGGCCTCCGTGGTTCCGTTGCAGCCAGGCAACAGAAACCACGGGCTTTGATAACAACGCCGCGCCTGTGCGCGGCGTTGTCACGCCCAGCCGCCTATTTTTCCCGGCGTTGCGTCACAATACAGGCGGCATATGCCGGGCTGCGGGGCGGTCATCCGCACGTCCGTACGAGTTGGCGCGGGGCTCAGTCGGGACGCTAACTTGCTGCGCTAAACCATTGATGTTAAGTTAATTTCACTACTAGAACACAACGGAGCACAAGGTGAGTGTGAGCCAACATCGCCGGAAAGATGCGCCTACCGCCCGCCAGCGCTGGTCAACGCTGGCCTTCACGGCACTCGGTTTGCTGCTCGCGCAGCCGGCCGCTTACGCCGCGGGGTTTGGGCAATTACGGGTACAGTCGAATCTGGGTCAGCCGCTGCAAGCGGAAATCGATATTAGTGGCGTCAGTGCGGAAGAAGCGGACGGCCTGGCCGTCAAGCTGGCGTCGCCCGATGCGTATGCCAAAGCCGGCCTGACATATCTGCCGGCGGTCAGCAGCCTGCGGCTGCAGGTCGAGCGCCGCCCCAATGGGAGCTATGTGGCACGGGTCCGGTCAACCCAGCCGCTCAGCGAGCCCTTTGTCGACATCCTGGTCGACATGACATGGGCGAGCGGCAAGGTGTCGCGCGCGTACACTTTCCTGCTGGATCCGGCAGGGGCCAAGCCTTCCAACCAGACTTTCTCGCCTACCACGGTAGTGCAGGCGGGCACTCCCGACGAATCCGGCGCCACCAGCCCGGCGGCGCCCGCGCCAAGCGCTGCGCCCGTGCCCGCGCCGTCGGTGCAGGCCCCGGCTCCCGTCGCGGCTAGCCCGGCGCCACGGCCCCAGGCCAAGGCGCCAGCGCCACGTCCGCACCGCGCCGCTACGCAGGCTTCCGCGGACGGCGCCGCCGCGGCTGGCGGCACCTACACCGTACAGCGCGGCGACAACCTCTCCGCCATTGCCGGCGAGGCGTCCCAGGGACAGGATTCGGTATCGCTGGACCAGATGCTGGTCGCGCTTTATCGCAACAATCCGAACGCCTTCGTCGGCGGCAATATGAACCGCCTCAAGGCGGGCGCCGTGCTCAAGGTGCCTAGCCAGCAAGAGGCGCAATCGGTCACGCCCCGCGCGGCACGCCGCGAAGTGGTGGCGCGCACGCAGGGCTTCGACGCCTACCGCAGCCGCCTGGCTACGGCGGCGGCGGGGCGCTCGGTCGAGGCCGGCAGTGGCCGCGAACAGTCGGGCAACGTCACCGCGCGCGTGCAGGAACAGGCCGCACCGGCCGCCGGCCCACGCGACGAGCTCAAGCTCAGCAAGCCCGATCGCGGCAGCCAGGCTGCTGCCGCTGCGGCAACCGAAGCCAATATCGCCAAGGAACGGCAGCTCAAGGAGGCCGAGGCACGTCTCGCGCAGCTTGAGAAGAACGTGAACGACATGCAGCGGCTGGTCGAGCTGAAGAACGCCGAGATCGCCAAGCTGGCCCAGGTGCAGAAGGGGGCAGGCAAGGACTCGGCCACGGCCCCTGCAGCCGCAGCCGCCGCACCTGCCGTGGTTCCGGCCGAGGCCGCCAAGGCCGACGCAGCCGCGCCGGCCTTGGCAACGGCCAGCGCTGGCGCCAGCGCGGCCACGGCGGCCGCAGCAGCAGCCGCGCCGCTCGCAGCATCCCCGGCGTCCGCGCCTGCGGCCGCTGCTGGCGCCAGTAGCGCCGGCGCGAATGCCGCTGACGCCACCGTTGCGGCTGCCGCCAAGCCTGCTGCCGCTTCAGCGCCTGCCGCCAAGCGCCCGCCGGTCGTGACGCAGCCCGCGCCAGTGGCCCAGCCGTCCTTCATCGAAGACCTGCTGGCCAATCCGATGCTGCTGCCAGGCGGCGGACTCTTGATTGCCCTGCTGGGCGGCTACGCGATCTATCGCCGGCGCCAGCAACAGAAGACCGGCGACGGCGCGGCCTTCGGTGACAGCATCCTGTCGCAGGAAAGCACCGTCATGGCCGGCGGCAATTCGCTGTTCGGCACCGCGGGCGGGCAGAGCGTGGACACCTCGCAGCACAGCGTGTTCGGAGCGGATTTCCGCATTGGCAACAATGCCGCGGAAGCCAACGAGGTCGATCCGATCGCCGAGGCCGATGTCTATATCGCCTACGGGCGCGATGTGCAGGCCGAGGAAATCCTGCGCGAAGCCCTGCAGCAAAACCCTGAGCGCCAGGCGATCCGCCTGAAGCTCATGGAGATTTACAACACTCGTCAGGATGTGGAAGGTTTTCGCGTGATTGCAGAAGAAATGTTCGCCCAGACTGGAGGACACGGGGCGGAGTGGGCACAGGCAACGGAGATGGGGCGTAGCCTTGATCCGAACAATGCCTTGTATTTGAGTGTGGCGCCCGATGTCGCGTCGGTTGATACCACCACCTTGCCGGCCGACCAGTGGCGCACCCACGATCCGTCGCAAGACCTGGCGGCGGCACCGCGCGAAACCCCGCTGGCGGACCTGGCAGACTTCGCACTGCCGCTGGATGGGTTCCCCGCGCCGGCAGCCGGTGCGCCGATCACCGCGCCCGAGTCCGCCTCGCGCGTGTTCGGCAATGGCGAGGCGGCGCCTTCGGCGCTAGCCGCGCGCCTGGACGATGGCCTTGGCCTGGATCTGCCCGAGACCCATGGCATCGGTGGTCATGACGGTCATGACGACATCCCGGCGCTGGATACGCCTACGCGTAGCCGTCCGCTCGACTTCGATATGTCCGGCATCTCGCTGGACCTCAGTCCGGCGCGCCATGCCGACGCATTGGCCGACATCCCGGCGCAAGCGCATGAAGAGGCCCATGCCTCATTCAGCTCGTCCCTGCCGGCGCCGACCATGCTGCGCGACGGCAAGCTGTCCGAGCCGATCGACCTGTCCCGCGTGAGCGCGGAAAGCGGGCTCGACACGGCGCGCGGCATCTCGCCGAGCACGTTGTCGGCCGACTCCGCCGATGGTGGCCGCGACATGCAGATCAAGTTCGACCTGGCCCGCGCCTATATCGAGATCGGCGACAAGGAAGGCGCGCGGGAGTTGCTGCAGGAAGTGGTGGAGCAGTCGCAGGACCCACTGCTGACCGAAGCCAAGACTTTGCTGCGGGACGTGGCCTGACAGGCAAGCTGTAGAATGGCGGGCTGTGCGCAAGCGATGCGCCCGGCAGCTCGCCACCAATGCGCCGGGAGCGTGGCTCCCGGCGCATTTGTTTTTTGCGAGCCGGCAGCCGGGCGTTTTTCAGCGGCGCCGCGCCGTTTTCGCTAGCTCCCGTTGATCGTCAACTTCCGTCGTCAATTTCCGCCCCATGACCCGCATTGCCCTCGGCCTCCACTATGACGGCGCCGCCTTCTCAGGCTGGCAGTCGCAACCGCACCGCAATACGGTGCAGGACCGGCTCGAGGACGCCATCGCGCAGTTCGCCGGCAGCCGCGTGCTGACCACGGTGGCGGGCCGCACCGATACCGGCGTGCACGCGCTCGGCCAGGTGATCCATATCGACACCGAGCTGACGCGCGAACCGTTTTCCTGGGTGCGCGGCGTCAACGCCTTCCTGCCGCCCAGCATCTCGCTGCAATGGGCCAAGCCGGTGGACGACGGCTTCCATGCGCGTTTCCTGGCCTTCGAGCGCATGTATTACTACGCGCTCTACGTGGGGCCGCACCGTGTGCCGCTGGTGCACGGCAGGGCAGGCTACCTGATGCTGCCGCCAAGCAAGGGCCTGGACGTCGACGCCATGCGCACGGCCGCGGGCTGCCTGCTGGGCGAGCACGATTTCTCGGCCTTTCGCGCTGCCGAGTGCCAGGCGAAGTCGCCGGTCAAGACCATGTACGACATCACCTTGAAGGCCGACGGCGACTGGCTGTTCGTGCGCTTTCGCGCCAGCGCCTTCCTGCACCACATGGTGCGCAACCTGATGGGTTGCCTGGTGGCGGTAGGGCGGGGGCGCAACCCGCCGGAATGGCTGGCCGAAGTGCTGGCGGGGCGCAATCGTGCCAATGCCGCACCCACTTTCATGCCCGACGGCCTTTACCTGGCCGGGGTAAAGTATCCTGAGCAGTACCAGATCCCGGTCGCCGACACGGCCGCCAGCCTGTTTCATGGAGTGTTTGCCAATGACCCAGTTGCCTGAAGCGGGCAGCGCGCCGCGCCGCACCCGCATCAAGATCTGCGGGCTGACGCGCGAGGACGATGTCCGCGCCGCGGTCGATGCCGGCGCCGACGCGATCGGCCTGGTGTTCTATCCGGGCAGCCCGCGCTTTGTCGAGGTGGCACGCGCCGCGGCGTTGGCCGAAGCCGCCGGCCCCTTCGTGTCGGTGGTGGGCCTGTTCGTCAATGCCGAGGCCGACCATATTGCCCATGTGGTGGAGCGTGTGCCGCTTACGCTACTGCAATTCCACGGCGACGAGCGCCCCGAAGACTGCACGCTGGTGGCCCAGCGCTGCCGGCTGCCGTTTCTGCGCGCGGCACGCGTGCAGCCGGGCCTCGATTTGGTAGAATTCGCAGATCTGTATCGTGATGCCGCTGCCTTGCTGCTTGATGCCTTCGTCGAAGGCTACGGCGGTGGCGGGCACGTCTTCGACTGGACCCTGATACCCCCGGCATGGCTTCCGCCCACCCACAACCCGACCGCAAGCGCCGCTCCTCGGATCGTTTTGAGTGGTGGGTTGAACGCGCAAAACGTCGCTGGCGCGATTGAGCGCGTGCGGCCCTACGCTGTCGATGTAAGCAGCGGCGTGGAGGCTGCCAAAGGCGTGAAAGACCACGCCAGGATTGCCGCCTTCGTGCGCGCGGTGCGCGGCGCGGATGCCGGGTGAGTCAAGTTGCCGTCCAGGCGTTCGGCCTCCCGCATATTCCCCGCAAACCGCACCTGCCCCGCGCACGACCCTAACGTCATCGGGCCCCTGCCAGAACGGCAAGGGCCCTGTTCAGAAGAGCTGACTCATGTACGACCTGCCCGATTCCCGTGGCCATTTCGGCCCCTATGGTGGTTCCTTTGTATCCGAGACCCTGGTGCACGCGCTGGACGAACTGCGCGAAGCCTATGCGCACTTCCAGAAGGATCCCGAGTTCGACGCGGAGTACCGCCGCGAGCTGAAGCATTTCGTCGGCCGCCCCTCGCCGATCTATCACGCACAGCGCTGGAGCGAGATGCTCGGCGGCGCGCAGATCTATCTCAAGCGCGAAGACCTCAACCACACCGGCGCCCACAAGATCAATAACGTGATCGGCCAGGCACTGCTGGCCAAGCGCATGGGCAAGCCGCGCGTGATCGCCGAGACCGGCGCCGGCCAGCACGGCGTGGCCACCGCGACCATCGCCGCGCGTTTCGGCATGGAGTGCGTGGTCTACATGGGCTCGGAAGACGTCAAGCGCCAGGCCGCCAACGTCTACCGCATGAAGCTGCTGGGTGCCACCGTGGTGCCGGTGGAAAGCGGCTCCAAGACCCTCAAGGACGCGCTCAATGAAGCCATGCGTGACTGGGTCACCAACGTCGAGAACACCTTCTACATCATCGGCACGGTGGCCGGCCCGCATCCTTACCCGATGATGGTGCGCGACTTCCAGTGCGTGATCGGCGAAGAGGCCAAGGTGCAGATGCCGGAAATGACGGGCCGCCAGCCCGATGCCGTGATCGCCTGCGTGGGCGGCGGCTCCAATGCCATGGGTATCTTCTATCCGTACATCGAGCACAAGGATGTGCGCCTGATCGGCGTGGAAGCCGCCGGCGACGGCCTGGAAACCGGCCGCCACGCCGCCGCGCTGATCGGCGGCACGCCGGGCGTGCTGCACGGCAACCGCACCTACCTGCTGCAGGACGCCAACGGCCAGATCATCGAGACCCATTCGATCTCCGCCGGCCTGGACTATCCCGGCGTCGGCCCCGAGCACGCATGGCTCAAGGATATCGGCCGCGCCGAGTATGTCCCGATCACCGATGAGGAGGCGCTCAAGGCTTTCCACGACTGTTGCCGCATCGAAGGGATCATCCCGGCGCTGGAGTCCAGCCACGCCATCGCCTACGCCTGCAAGCTCGCGCCCACGCTGCCCAAGGACAAGCTGCTGCTGGTGAACCTGTCCGGCCGTGGCGACAAGGACATGCATACCGTGGCCGAGCGTTCGGGGCTGACCCTCTGATGCGCGACTTTCTCCCGCCGGGCGCCGCTGAAGGCGGCGCCCCGTCCGCGCCTATCGCCGCACCGCAACTGACGCTCTACCAGGAAGACGTGCTGGAGGGCATCAAGCGCATAGCCGACGGCTCCATCGACCTGATCGTCGCTGATCCGCCCTATGGCCTGGGCAAGGACTATGGCAATGACTCCGATCGCCTGTCCGGGGATGCCTACCTGGAATGGTCCGCGAGCTGGATCGATGCGGTGGTGCCCAAGCTGGCGCCGCGCGCCTCGCTCTACCTGTTCTGCACCTGGCAATACTCGCCGGAGCTGTTCGTGATGCTCAAGCAGCGCCTGACCATGATCAACGAGATCATCTGGGACCGGCGCGTGCCGAGCATGGGCGGCACCACGCGCAAGTATTCCTCGGTGCACGACAACATCGGCTTTTTTGCCCGGGCCCGCGACTACTACTTTGACCTTGACCCGGTGCGCGTGCCGTACGACGCCGAGACCAAGAAGGCGCGCAGCCGTCCGCGCTTCGAGGGCAAGAAGTGGCTGGAAGTTGGCTACAACCCGAAGGATCTGTGGAGCGTGCCGCGTATCCACCGGCAGGATCCGGAACGTGCCAATCACCCAACCCAGAAACCCTTGCATATCGTGCAACGCATGGTGCTGGCCAGCTGCCCGCCGGGCGGGCTGGTGCTCGATCCGTTTACCGGCAGCGGCACCACCGCCGTAGCCTGCGCGTTGCACGGGCGCCGCTTCGTCGGCTTCGAGATGAATCCCGACTATGTCGACGTGGCGCGCGCGCGCGTCGCGGCATGCATCACGACGCCGCAGGCCGCGCCCGCTACCCTGAACATCGCAGCCGCGAACGATGAGCCCCTGCTGGCTGCCTCGTCCACGCCGCTGCCCACTCTCGCCCAATGACCATGTCCCGAATCAAAACGACTTTCGCGGCGCTGGCCGCGCAGAACAAGAAGGGCCTGATTCCGTTCATCACCGCTGGTGATCCCGAGCCCGGCCTGACCGTCGCGCTGATGCACGCGCTGGTGGCGGGCGGGGCCGACGTGATCGAGCTTGGCGTGCCGTTCTCCGACCCGATGGCCGACGGCCCGGTGATTCAGCGTGCCTCCGAGCGCGCGCTTGCGCAGGGCGTGACGCTGACCAAGGTGCTGGCCTGGGTGGCCGAGTTCCGCCAGACCAACGCGGCGACGCCCGTGGTGCTGATGGGCTACGCCAACCCGATCGAGCGCATGGGTGAGGAAACCTTCGCCAAGGCCGCGCGCGCCGCCGGTGTCGATGGCGTGCTGGTGGTCGACTATCCGCCCGAGGAGTGCGAGTCCTTCGCCGCGCAGATGCGTGCCAACGAGATGGACCCGATCTTCCTGCTGGCGCCGACCTCCACCGACGATCGCATCGAAGCCGTGGCCAAGCTGGCCAGCGGCTACCTGTACTACGTGTCGCTCAAAGGCGTAACCGGTTCGGCCACCATTGACCTCGACAGCGTGGCCGCCCGCATTCCGCTGATCAAGCGCCATGCCAACCTGCCGGTGGGCGTGGGCTTCGGCATCCGCGACGCGCAGACCGCGCGCACGATCGGCAGCGTGGCCGACGCCGTGGTGATCGGCAGCCGCCTGGTGCAATTGCTGGAAGATGCGCCGCGCGACCAGGCGGTACAATCGCTGCAGTCGTTCATCGCGGAAATCCGCCAGGCGCTGGATGCCTGAATGTGATTGAGGCGCCGCTGCCCGTGTCGGCGCACGGGCGGTGAATGCAGCAAAAAACACTGATTTTGACGGCCGTTGTGCCGCAACAGGCGCATCGCCCCGGCGGAACGGGGACTGCGGACCGCAGGCATGGTAAATTCGCGGCCTGACATGTTCCGCGCATGTGCCGAAAGGAGCCTTTCATGAGCTGGTTGGATAAACTCCTCCCTCCCAAGATTCAACAGACCGACCCCTCCACCCGCAAGGGCATTCCGGAAGGGCTGTGGGTCAAGTGCCCGTCGTGCGAGTCGGTGTTGTACCGGACCGACGTCGAGGCCAACCTCCACGTCTGCCCCAAGTGCGACCACCATATGCGCATCCGCGCCCGCGCCCGCCTCGACGGGCTGCTGGACGCCGAAGGCCGCTATGAAATCGGCCAGGAAATCCTGCCGGTCGACGCACTGAAGTTCAAGGACACCAAGAAGTACCCGGACCGCATCAAGGCCGCCATGGACGACACCGGCGAGACCGATGCCATGGTCGTGATCGGCGGCGCCATTCACACCATTCCGGTCGTGGTGAGCTGCTTCGAGTTCGAATTCATGGGCGGCTCCATGGGCTCGGTGGTGGGTGAGCGCTTCGTGCGTGGCGCCCAGGCCGCGCTGGAGCAGAAGGTGCCGTTCATCTGCATAACCGCCACGGGCGGCGCACGCATGCAGGAAAGCCTGCTGTCGCTGCTGCAGATGGCCAAGACCACGTCCATGCTGAACCAGCTGTCGAACGCCAAGCTGCCGTTCATCAGCGTGTTGACCGATCCCACCATGGGTGGCGTTTCGGCCAGCTTTGCGTTCCTGGGTGATGTGGTGATTGCTGAGCCCAAGGCGCTGATCGGCTTTGCCGGTCCCCGCGTGATCGAGCAGACCGTGCGCGAGAAGCTGCCGGAAGGCTTCCAGCGGGCTGAGTTCCTGTTGCAGAAGGGTGCGATCGATATGATTGTCGACCGTCGCAAGCTGCGGGATGAGTTGGCGCAGTTGCTGGCTTTGCTGCAGAAGCAGCCGGCAGATGCCGTGGCATAAGGGTTGGGTTGGTTGATGGTGATCAGGCGCGGGCGGTTGTTCGCGCTTTTTCGCTTTTTGGGGTGATGGGTTTAATTGCAGCTGCTTAACTGCAGAGCCAAAGGCAGTTTCACCTCCCCTGGGGGGAGGCGACCTACTTTCTTGTCTCGCCAAGAAAGTAGGCAAAGAAGCGACCCGGACGAGGCGCCCCATAACGGGAGATGAAAACCCAGACGGCTCGCTTCGCATCGCGGGGAGGTGATTTCCGCCTGGGGGCGCAAATCACGGCTACACCGCATGGTGATTTGACGACATCGCTCTCGCGCTGGGTCGGCCGTGTTTCCCGCCTGGGGGCGGGAAACACCCATGGCGATGCGAAGCGAGCCGTGGAGGTGTACCAAGGCCGTATGGGGCGCCTCGGGATTTCATGAAAAGAGCGGAAAAGAGGGACCCATGTCTGAGTATCGCCTTAAGGCGATGCGAGTTTGGGTCCCGGCCGCTCTTTTCATGAAATCCCGAGGGGGTGTCGCCCCATCCGGCGCGCCTTCTTTGCCTACTTTCTTGGCAAGACAAGAAAGTAGGTCGCCGCCCCGCAGGGGTGGTGAAACTGCAGTTGTAGTTGCCTTTGACGTTAGACCTTTGACTTACCCCAACACGCCCCAACATCATCCCTACGCAATTCCAAACCCAACCAATCCGCCCCGCAAAGAACCACTCACCCCAAAACCGGCTCCAATAAGCCACCCCCCCGATTAACGCCGTCTCCCCACCATGCCTATCTTCCCCTCCCTCCCCGAATGGCTAACCCATCTCGAATCCGCCCACCCGGTCGGCATCGACATGGGCCTGGCGCGCATCACCCGCGTCAAGGAGGCCCTGGGGCTGCGCATCGATGCAGTGGTGTTTACCGTCGCAGGCACCAACGGCAAAGGCTCCACCTGCGCCATGCTGGAGCGCATCCTGCTTGAGGCGGGCTACAAGGTGGGTTGCCATACGTCGCCGCACCTGATGGCGTTCAACGAGCGTGCGCGCATCAATGGCGAGTTCGCCACCGACGCGCAGCTGTTGCCGCATTTCGAGGCGGTGGAACGGGCGCGCACGAGCTTTGCGGATCCGGTGAGCCTGACGTATTTCGAGTTCACCACGCTGGCCATCATCCATGCTTTCGCCGCGGCCGGCTTGGATGCCATGATCCTGGAGGTGGGGCTGGGCGGCCGGCTGGATGCGGTAAACGTGATCGATACCGATTGCGCCATCGTGACCAGCGTAGACATCGACCACACAAGTTACCTGGGCGATACGCGCGAGAAGATCGGCTACGAGAAGGCGGGCATCTTCCGTCCGGGCGTGCCGGCCATCGTGGCGGATCCGGTGCCGCCGCAGTCGGTGATCGATCATGCCGAGGCGATCGGCGCGGATCTCTGGCTGGTGGGCCGGGACTTCCATCAGCAGGCTTCCAAGGGCCAGGAGCGTCAGCAGTGGGACTGGAGCAGCCGCGAGCGCAAGCTCAACGGGCTGGGCTATCCCGCACTGCGCGGCGCCAACCAGTTGCTCAATGCTTCGGCTGCGCTGGCTGCGCTGCAGGCGATGCGCTCGCGGCTGCCGGTGAGTGCGCAGGAAGTGCGCAACGGACTTGCCTTCGTGGAACTGCCGGGACGCTTCCAAGTGATGCCGGGGCGCCCGACGGTGATCCTGGATGTGGCGCATAACCCGCATGCGGCTGCCACGCTTGGCCAGAACCTCGACAATATGGGCTTCTTCCGCTACACCTACGCGGTGTTCGGCGCGATGGAGGACAAGGACATCGCAGGCGTGCTGCGCCATCTGGCCGACAAGGTCGACCACTGGTGCCTGGCCGACCTGCCGACGCCGCGCGCGGCCAGCGCGGCGGACTTGCTGGAGAAGCTGGAAGAGGGCGGTTTCCATCCGGGGCCAGATGCCACGGCAGCCTGCTTTGCCAGCCCGGAGGCGGCTTACCGGGATGCCCTCGGCAGAGCGACCGAGGATGATAGAATTCTGGTCTTCGGATCGTTCTACACCGTGGCGGGCGTGATGGCATATCGCGCCACCCGGGCAAATTGAGTCGCGCGGCCGCCGGGCAGTTTTCCGGGGCTAACACCGGGGCAAATCGCCGCGCAATCTGAGCGACAATTTCAACGGCCGGTTTTGCGGCCGTCGCACCGAACCAATCTATGGGCCTGCTTTCGCTGTTTTCTTCCCGCAAGGGCAACGCCCCGGCACCGGAGCGTGGGCGCCGCTCGCGTTCGGACCCGGGTGCAGGCATCGCATCGTCGCGGCGCCTGGCCGAGGAGTACGCGGACGACACGCTCGACCCGGAGTTTCCGCAGAAGCAGCGGGCGCGCCGGCGCCTGATCGGCGCGGTGGTGCTGATGGCCGCTGCCGTCATCGTGCTGCCGATCGTCTTCGAGACCCAGCCAAGGCCGGTCGTCGACAATATCGCGGTCAAGATCGATGGTGGCCCTGGGGGCGCGGCGGGCAAGGTGAAGCCTGATGCCCGCAAGGCGGATCCGTTGCCGCCGGCTCCGCAATCCAAGCTCGATAGCCAGGCGCTCGATGCCGGCGAAGAACTGGTTGCCGATTCGGCAGCGGCCAAGCCGGCCGCTGCGGCCACCGTCGCAGCGACTGCGGCAGCGCCTGCCGAGAAAATCGCCGACAAGCCGGCCACCCCCGCAGCCAAGCCGGGCAGCGGCAAGTTCCTGGTGCTGATCGGCGCGTTCTCCTCGGAGGAGAAGGCCAAGCTCTGGCTGAGCAAGCTCAAGGCAGGCAAGGTGCCCGCTTATATCGAGAAGAAGGTGTTGGCCGACGGCGAGCGTGTGCTGCTGCGTGCCGGTCCTTTTTCGGATCGCGACGCGGCTGACGCTGCCGAGAAGCGGGTGCGCGCCGCAGGCCTGACCGCCAAGGTGATCGAACAGTAAAGCCCGGCGCGGGCTGGTTGCCCCATGAGCCCCACTATCCTCATTACCCAGCCGCCGCACCGGGACACCGTATTACGCATGCAGCCGACTTTTTTCGATTACAGCGTTGTTTTCATCCTCATCGCCTCGGGCCTGATCGGCGTGCTGCGCGGGCTGGTGCGGGAAGTGTTATCGCTGATCGGCTGGGTGGTGGCGTTCCTGGTGGCCTACCACTTCGCGGGCACAGCGGCTGGCTGGATCCCCGAATCGGTGCCCGGCGGGCAGCTGGCGCGCAGCGCACTGGGCTTCGCGGTGGTCTTCATCGGCACCGTGATCGCCGCGGCACTGGCCGGCACGGTGCTGGGCCAGTTGCTGGAGAGCACCGGGCTCAAGCCCGCCGACCGTGGCCTCGGGCTGGTGTTCGGGCTGCTGCGCGGCGCGTTGGTCGTGATGTTCGTGGTGACCGTGGCCGGGTTCACCAAACTGCCTGAGGAGGCATTCTGGCGCGATGCGCTGTCCCGACCCTACGTGATGCAGGCGATGGAGTCGCTGCGGCCCTGGCTGCCTCCCGAAGTCGCCAAATACGTCAAGACATGACATGAAGCCGGGCAGACCCGCCCGGCTGGTAGTACGCGGGCTCCTCCCTGAAGGGCGGGGCCGCCCCCTGATTCAAACGCCTTTCCTGGGAGCTTGGCATGTGCGGTATCGTCGGTGTGGTTTCATCCACGCCCGTTAACCAATTGATTTACGACAGCCTGCTGCTGTTGCAACACCGCGGACAGGATGCAGCCGGCATCGCTACCGCAAACGGCAGCACCTTCCACATGCACAAGGCCAACGGCCTGGTGCGCGACGTGTTTCGCACGCGCAATATGCGCGGCCTGCCGGGTGCCGCCGGCATCGGCCAGGTGCGTTACCCCACCGCCGGTTCGGCCTCGAGCGAGGAAGAAGCCCAACCGTTCTACGTCAATGCGCCCTACGGCGTGATCCTGGCCCACAACGGCAACCTGACCAACTGGAAACAGTTGCACGAGGAGCTGTTCAGCCGCGACCGCCGCCACATCAACACGCACTCCGACACCGAAGTGCTGCTCAACGTGCTGGCGGACGAGCTGCAGCGCGCCAGCAGCGGCCTGGCGCTGGATCCGCCCACGATCTTCAAGGCCGTGGCCGGCATGCACCGCCGCGTGCGCGGCTCGTACGCCATCGCCGCGCAGATCGCTGGCTACGGCATGCTGGCCGTGCGCGATCCGTTCGGCATTCGTCCGTTGTGCCTGGGCAGCGTGGAAACGCCGACCGGCAAGGAGTGGATGGTGGCGTCGGAGTCGGTGGCGCTCGAAGGCATCGGCTACAAGCTCGAGCGCGACGTGGCGCCTGGCGAGGCCATCTTCATCGACCTCGACGGCAAGCTCTACACCCAGCAATGCGCCGATAATCCGGTGCTCACACCTTGCATCTTCGAGTACGTCTACCTGGCCCGCCCGGATTCGTGCATCGATGGCGTGCCCGTCTACGACGCGCGCCTGCGCATGGGCGACTACCTGGCCGAGAAGATCCGCCGCGAAGTCTCCGCGGGTGACATCGACGTGGTGATGCCGATTCCCGACTCCAGCCGTCCGGCCGCGATGCAGGTGGCCAACAAGCTGGGCGTGAACTACCGCGAGGGCTTCTTCAAGAACCGTTATATCGGCCGCACCTTCATCATGCCCGGCCAGGCGGTACGCAAGAAGTCGGTGCGCCAGAAGCTCAACGCCATGGGCGTGGAGTTCAAGGGCAAGAACGTGCTGATCGTGGACGATTCCATCGTGCGCGGCACCACGTCTTTCGAGATCGTGCAGATGGCGCGCGAAGCCGGCGCCAAAAAGGTGATCTTTGCCTCGGCCGCGCCGCCGGTGAAGTTCCCCAACGTGTACGGCATTGATATGCCCACCCGCAGCGAACTGGTTGCCTACGGCCGCACGGATGAAGAAATCGCCCGCATCATCGGCGCCGACAAGCTGGTCTACCAGGACGTCGAAGCCATGAAGCAGGCCGTGCGCGACATCAACCCCAAGCTGAACGACTTCGATGCCTCGTGCTTCGATGGCCGTTACGTCACAGGGGATATCGACGAAGCCTATCTGGAGCGCCTGGAAACCGCGCGCAGCCAGGCCGATCGCGATGGCACCGGCGGCCTTGGCGATAGCGAGCGCTCGCAACTGCACTTGCAACGCTCCGGCGGCAACGAGTAAGACGGCGCCCGCGCGCAATCGCCGTGATGACCGGCGTGGAGTTGACGAGAAGCGAGGCCCGGCCGTAACATTGCCGGGCGTCGATTTGATTGTCAGCTTGCGGACGCGGGTACTGCCGGAGCGATAGGTTGATCGTTGTTGTTGATCATTGCTCGCGGAACAGGAAATTGCCCGTCACAGGGAAATGCCCGAAACAGCTAAAGCGGAACGCCGGCTTCCCGGTTGTGCGCACCACAGGCACATTGGCAAGCCGGATTCCCGCCGCAGCGCGGGGCCTATCCCAACGAACACAAGCAGCCCGTCGATTCGGCCCCCGGCCAAAGATCGCACGGGCTTTTTTATTGCTGCCGCCGGCGCGCATCCGGGGCAGCCAGGCTACCACCACTTACACGGATAACCGCGCGGGTACCACCGCCTCCCCATCATGAACGAACCGCTTCCCCTCGACTCCCTCGGCATCGATACGCTTGGCGTGCGCGCCGGCACCATGCGCAGCGAGTTCATGGAGCACTCGGAGGCGATGTACCTGACCTCCAGCTTCTGCTTCAACAGCGCTGCCGAGGCCGCGGAGCGCTTCGCCAATTCGGAGTCGGGCTTCACCTACTCGCGCTTCACCAACCCCACGGTGGCGATGTTCCAGAGCCGCCTGGCCGCCCTGGAAGGCGCCGAGGCGTGCATGGCAACCGCATCCGGGATGAGCGCGATCATGTCGATCGTCATGTCGTCGATGCAAGCGGGCGATCACCTGGTCAGCTCGCGCGCCATCTTCGGCTCCACCATGACGCTGTTCTCGAACATCTTCGCCAAATTCGGCGTGGAAACCACCTTTGTCGATGGCACCGACCTGGCGGCCTGGCGCGCGGCGGTCAAGCCGAACACCAAGCTGTTCTTCCTGGAAACGCCGTCCAATCCGCTCACCGAAGTGGCCGACATCGCCGCGGTGGCGGACATTGCCCACAACGCTGGCGCGCTGCTGGTGGTGGATAACTGCTTCTGTTCGCCGGCGTTGCAGCAGCCGATGAAATTCGGCGCCGACATCGTGGTCCACTCGGCCACCAAGCATATCGACGGGCAGGGCCGCGTGCTGGGCGGCGCGGTGCTCGGCTCGCACGATTTCATCATGGGCAAGGTGTTCCCCTTCGTGCGCACGGCCGGGCCGACGCTGTCGGCATTCAACGCCTGGGTGCTGCTCAAGGGCATGGAAACGCTGGCGATCCGCATGGAGCGCCACAGCCAGAGCGCGCTGGCACTGGCCGAGTTCCTGGAGTCGCATCCGGCAGTTGCGCGCGTATATCACCCGGCGCTGAAGTCCCACCCGCAGTACGAGGTGGCCCAGCGCCAGCAAAGCGGCGGCGGCGCCATCGTGTCGTTCGAACTCAAGGGGGAGTCACCGGAGCAGCAGCGCGCCAATGCCTGGCGCGTGATCGACAACACGCGCGTGTGCTCGATCACCGGCAACCTGGGCGATACGCGCACCACCGTGACCCATCCCTACACGACCACGCATGGACGCGTCAGCCCGGAAGCCAAGGCGGCCGCGGGCATCGGCGAAGGGCTGATCCGCCTGGCTGTCGGCCTCGAGTCGGTAGCAGACCTGAAGGCGGACTTGCTGCGCGGCCTGCAGGGCTAAAGCATCAGGGCGCCAAGGCGCCCGAGCGCTCAGTGCGCCGGCACGGCGTCGTCGCTGCTGCCGGCCACGGCCTTGACCCCGGCCTTGGTCACGTCGTAGGTCGTCTCGACCACGGTCGATCCCACGCTCACTGCCGCGGAGCCAACAGTGGCCACGGTAGAGACCGCAGCACTGCCCACCGCCACGGTGGCGCCAACCACGCTGCAAGCGGCCATTGCGCCGCACAGGCCCAAAGCGGCCAACGTTGCGGCAGCGCGCATGACGCGGCTCCGCTGCTGCTTTTTCTTCGCTGGCGCGACGCGGACGTACATTGGAAATGGCATGAACACTGCTCGCGCTTGCGGGACGGTGGAGGTGATGTGGGCGGCCGGCCTCAGGTGCCCAGGTATCCGGGTACACAGGAACGCCTTGCGCCGTGCCCGGCATCATACTCTCCCCCGGGCCACTCGCTACCGCTATTCGCCCGCCAGCGCCACCACCGGATCCAGCCGCGCCGCGGTGCGTGCCGGCATGTAGCCGAATACCAGCCCGGTTGCCACCGCGCAGCCGAAAGCGCCCGCCATGGCCGACACGGAAAACACCGTCGGCACCCCCATGGCGATCAGCGCCGCCCCCAGCAGCAGGCCGGCGGCGAGGCCCACCGCGCCGCCCAGCACGGTAACCATGGTGGCCTCCGTCAGGAATTGCCGCAGGATATCGCGCTGGCGCGCGCCGGTGGCCATGCGAATGCCAATCTCGCGGGTGCGCTCGCGTACCGTCATCAGCATCACGTTCATTACGCCGATGCCGCCCACCAGCAGCGATACCGCCGCGATCAGCCCAAGCATCATCGACATGCTGCGGCGCGTGGCTACCTCGGCCTGCAGGCGCGCGGCGGCATTGCCGATGGAAAAGTCCTCGCGCCCGCCGTGCCGGGCCAGCAGCAATGCGTGCATGGCCGCTTCGGCGGCATGCACCTGCGCCGACGAGGCGGCCTCCACCACGACATAGTCGGGCTGCGTCTGCGCCTGGTAGACGCGGGCGCGGCCTGCCTGGTAGGGAATGAAGACCATGTTGTCGTAGTCTTGCGCGCCGGAGTCGGCGCCGCGCTCGGCCATCACGCCGATGACCTCGAACGGCGAATTGCCGATCAGCAACTGCTGGCCGAGCGGATTTGCCATGCTGGCGAAGAAGTGCTCGCGCGCCTTGTGGCCCAGCACCACCAGCGGCGCCAGGTCGCGGTCCTCGGCCGCGGTGTAGTAGCGGCCTTGCGCCACCTGCCAGTGATGCACGGCTGGCATTTCCTCGCTGGCGGCGAACACATAGAGCTGGCGGTCAGCGTTGCCGCGGCGCACGGTGATGGGGTCGCCGATCACCGGCATCACGCTATGGATCGAGGGCAGCGCGGCAATGGCCTCCAGGTCCTCCGGCGTCAGCTGGCCGGCGGGCCCGCCGGTGGGGGGAGGGCGGCTGCCCAGGTACATGATGGTGGTGCCCAGCGTGCCCATCTGCGCCATCACCCGCTGGCGCGCGCCTTCGCCCACGGCCAGCATCACGATCACCGACGCCACGCCAATGATGATGCCAAGCAGCGTTAGCCCGGTGCGCACGCGGTTTAGCCGCATGCCGCGCCAGGCGGTACGCGCGGCCTCGCGGATGTCGGCCAGCAGCGTGGCCCCGCCATCGGCGTGTGCGCTGCCTGGTATTTGCAACGCAGGCAATATGGGCAAGGCCGGCAGGACGGCCGTGTCGCTATCCGCTGTCATTTGGGCGGCATCGCCCGCGTTGTCGGCGACGATGCAGCCATCGCGGATCTCGATCACGCGCCTGGCCTGCGCCGCCACGCCGCGGTCGTGGGTAATGAGGATCACCGTGTGTCCGGCAGCGGCCAGCTCGCGTAGCAGCGCCATGACCTCCGCGCCGCTCTTGCTGTCGAGCGCGCCGGTGGGCTCGTCGGCCAGGATGATGCGCCCGCCGTTCATCAGCGCGCGCGCGATCGACACGCGCTGCTGCTGGCCGCCGGACAACTGGCTGGGGCGATGGTGAAGCTTGTCTGCCATGCCCAGGCGCGTGAGCAGCGCGGCCGCGCGCGCGGCGCGCTCAGCCTCGGGCAGTCCAGCGTAGATGGCCGGCACCTGCACGTTCTCGCTGGCGGAGTCGGTGGCGACCAGATGGTATCCCTGGAACACGAAGCCGAATGCCTCGCGCCGCAGCCAGGCGAGCGCATCGGCATCCAGGCTGGCCACATCGTGCCCGTTGAAGTGATAGGTGCCGGCGCTGGGCCGGTCCAGGCAGCCCAGCAGATGCATCAGCGTGGACTTGCCCGAGCCGGAAGCACCGACGATAGCGACAAACTCGCCGGCATGGATGTCCAGGTCGATGCCTTGCAGCACCTCGACCGCGGGCGGCTGGTTGCCGTGCGCGGCGCTGCCTTTGCCGGCGCCGCCGTAGCGCTTGCGTATGCCGCGCAGCGAAATCAGCGGCTGCCCGTTCGCGCCGTTCGCGCCGTTTGCGCTGCTGTCGACGTTGGCGATGCTCACCATTTCAGCCACCGCACGCCGTCGCGAACGCGCTCGCCGGTGACCAGCCGGTCGCCGTCACGCAGGCCCTCGCGCACTTCGGCCAGATGGCGGCTGCGCACGCCGACGCGCACGCGGCGCGCCTGCGGCGTGCCGTTCGCATCGAGCACGCGCGCCGCAAAGATGCCGGGCGCGTCGGCGCTGGCCGTCAGCGCCGCCAGCGGCACGGTGACGACGTTGCGCGCGTGCGCGGCAACGAAGGACACCTGCGCCGTCATCTGCGGCATCAATGCGCCGTCCGCGTTGTCGACATCAAACAGCACGGTGTAGACCACTGCCTTGGTGGCCGCGGCGGGGGCATTGCCGTCGCCGCTGGCTGCCGCGCTGGCGGTCTTGGGCGGGGCCGGCAGCACCTGGCGCACCGTGCCGGTCCAGCGGCGCGGTGCCCCTTGGTCGTTGCTGCCCAGCGTGGTGAAGTACACCGGCATGCCGGGCCGCACGCGCGCGATGTCGGCCTCGGACACCTCGGTCCATACCGTCATGCCGGAGAGGTCGGCAATGCGCAGCACGTTAGGGGTCTGGTAGGTGGCGTTGAGGGTCTGGCCCTCGCGCGCCTCGACGGATACCACCGTGCCGCCCATCGGCGCGTAGACGCGCGTATAGCCCAGGCGCGCTTCCTCGGCACGCTGCGAGGCCTGGGTCTGGGCAATCTGCGCGCGCAGCCGGTCGAGCTTGGCGGCGGCGGAATCGAAGGCGGCCTCGGCAACCTGCAGGTCTTCGTCGCGGGTGGCACCGTCGGCCGCCATTGCCTTCTGACGCGCCAGTTGCCGGCCCGCCAGCCGGTGCTGCGCCAACTGGTCGGCCAACTGCGCGCGCAGTCCCGCGAGCGCGGCACGGCCGCCATCCACCGTGGCGCGCTGCACGCTCGGGTCGATCTCCAGCAGCAGGCTGCCCTTGTCGACCACCGCGCCGGGCTGCGCGTGCAGGCGCAGGATCTGCCCGGAGACCTGCGCGCCCACGTCCACATAGCGGCGCGGCTGCAGCGTGCCGATGGCATTGACGGTGGCCTCGATGTCGCCGCGCGCCACCGGCACGGTGACGTAGTCGACGGCCGGGCGCTGTGCCATCCACAGCGCGCCGGCGGTGCCGGCGACCAGCAGCATGAGCGCGCCGCGCCGAAGCGCGCGCGGGGAGGGGCGGAAGCGGTGGGCGCGGTTCACGGGGCGGTCTCCAGGCATATGTTGGTGGCGTGCGGCACGTCCAGGCGAGCGAGGGCGGCGCGGCGCAAGTCATGGAGCCAGCCGTGGTGGTCGCAGCAATAGAGGGAATGGAGGTCTAGCGATGTGTTGCCTGCCGGCATGAGCTGCTCACCTGCGCGATGGAATGATAATCTAAACGATAATCGTTCGCATTGTAACAGAGTGCGCGATCAGCAACACAAGCCGTAGGGCAACAGAAACAGAACGGAGGGCGCGGGTTGCTTGTCATCCCGTCTCGCGCCCGGATGCATGTCCGGCCCGGGCGCTTGCGGCAGTCCTTGCCTCTATCGCAACCTCAGCGCAGCAAGCGCCGGCGCAGCAGCATCAGCGCCACGACCAGCGCCACGGCTGCGTAAGCGCCGAGCACGATCAGGTGCAGCGCCAGGTTGTCGACCGGGCGCCCCAGCATGATGGGACGGATCAACGCCACTGCATGCGCCAGCGGCAGCACCTGGGTGGCGGCCTGCGCGCCCGCGGGCAATTGCTCCAGCGGGAAGAACACGCCGGAGAGCAGCAGCATCGGCGTCATCACCAGCGTCTGGTAGAACATGAAGAAGTCGTAGCTGGGCGCCAGCGCCGTGACGATCATGGCCAGGCTGGCAAACGCAATGCCCGCCAGCACGATCACGGGCAACGCCAGCAGCGCGCCCGGCAACTGCGCATAACCCAGCACGCCGGCCACCAGCATGATGGCCATGCCCGACAGCACCGCCTTGCTGGCGGCCCACATGATCTCGCCCAGCACCACGTCGCCGAGCGTCAGCGGCGCATGCATGATGGCTTCCCAGGTGCGCTGCACATGCATGCGCGAGAAGGCGGAATACATTGACTCGAAGCTCGCCGACATCATCACGCTGGACGCCGTGGTGCCAGCCGCGAGAAAGGCGATATAGGACACGCCGTTGACCTGTCCCACCAGCAGGCCAAGTCCGAGGCCAAGCCCGAACAGGTAAATCATCGGATCGGCCAGGTTGCCGATCATCGAGGGAATCGCCAGCTTCTTCCACACCATGAAGTTGCGGTACCAGACCATGGTCCAGTTGCGCATGTTCATCGGCAGCAGCGGCTGCGGGTAATGCTGCCGCGGCGCGGCGCCAGGGTGCGCCGCGGTGGCGGCGGCCGGCGCGACGGCGGGGCGGGGGTCTTGTTCGCTCATGTTCATTCCGTTGTCAGTCTGGCCTTAGTCCCGCATCTCGCGGCCGGTCAGCTTGAGGAAGACGTCTTCCAGGTTGGCCGGGCGGTGCAGGTAACGCACGCCGCTGCGGCCGTGCAGCGCCGCCAGCAATGGCGCGGGCTCCTTGACATAGCAAAACAGTGTCTCGCCGCTCATCTCGGTGCGCGTCGCAAGCGGCTGCAGCTCGCCGCGAAGGGGCTCCAGGTTGTCGCCATACACTTCCACCACGTCGCAGCCGATCTGGCTGTCGATCAGTTCATGCGGCTTGCCTTCGGCGATCTTGCGGCCGCTGTCGATCACGCACAGGTAGTTGCACAGGCGCTCGGCCTCTTCCATGAAGTGCGTGGTCAGCAGGATGGTCTTGCCGTTGGCCAACAGCGACTTCAGGCGCTCCCAGATCAGGTGGCGCGCCTGCGGGTCCAGCCCCGTGGTGGGCTCGTCCATCACCAGCAGGTCGGGGTCGTTGATCAAGGCGCGTGCCACCGTCAGCCGCCGGCGCATGCCGCCCGACAGGTCTCTTACCTGCGCCTTGGCACGGCTCTCCAGCCGCGCGAATTCCAGCAGCGCCGGCACGCGCGCCTCGATCACGGCGCGCTCCAGGCCGAAGTAACGGCCAAAGATGCGCAGGTTCTCCACCACGGTGAAATCGGGATCGAGGTTATCGAACTGCGGCACCACGCCCACCCGCATGCGGGCCTGCGGCGCACGTTGCGGAATCGGCTCGCCGCACAGCGTGAGCGTGCCGGACGCCGGCGTGGTCAGTCCCAGGAGCAAGCGCAGCGTGGTGGTCTTGCCGGCGCCGTTCGGGCCCAGCAGGCCGAAGCACTGGCCGCGCTGCACGCTCAGGCTGAGATCGTCGACCACGACGGTGTCGCCGTATTGCTTGCTTACATTGCGTAGTTCAAGAATGGCAGTCAAGGCAGGAGCGGGAGTTGGGCGCGCCGCGGGCGCAATATCCATCATTATGCAGGCAGCTGCGCGGATGCTCCGTGGCGCGCTGCAGCAAGAATTCGCGGATGCGGTTATCTTGCTGCTTCGCGCCGGGGCGCGCATGCCGGCAAAAGTTGCTGCGTGCACGGGACACCAAAACAGATCAGGGCGGATCATGGAGACAAAGCAGATGAGTGCGCAAGACACGCTGGCGCAGTGGCAGGAAGCCGAACGACTGGCGCGCGCCAGGCTGGGAGGGCCTGGCGTGGCAACGCTCGCGCAGTTGAGCGAACGTGCCGGGCTGCAGTTCTTCGAGGACATGCTGGCCGGCAAGCTGCCGGGTGCGCCGATTGCGCAACTGATGGACTTCTTCCCGGTGGAGTTCGAAGCGGGACGCTTCGTCTTCCAGGGCACACCCGGCCCGCAGCACTACAACCCGATCGGCAGCGTGCACGGTGGCTATGCCGCGACCCTGCTCGATTCCTGCGTGGGTTGCGCTGTCCACACCATGCTGCCGGCCGGCAAGGGCTACACCACCTTGGAGCTGAAGGTGAACTACGTGCGCCCGCTGACCGCCAAGACCGGCCCGATTCGCGCGGAGGGCAAGGTCATCAGCCTGACCACGCAGATCGGCATTGCCGAGGGCCGCATCGTCGACACGCAGGGCAAGCTGTACGCTTACGCCACTACCACCTGCCTGGTTTTTCCGATGCCGGCTGGCTGAGACGTGGCAGGGCTGGCGCCGCTGTCTGCGGCAAGCGGCTTTGCTTATACTGATGCGTCACCCGGAGGGTGCCCAATCAACGAAACCTGGAGTCGCAATGTCCTTCGAACACTGGCTGGCCTTTGTGTTGACAAGCATCGTCGTGCTGATCATTCCCGGCCCGACCATCCTGCTGGTGATTGGCGATGCGCTTGCCCATCGTGGCCGCTCCGCCTATGCCACCGTGGCCGGCGTTGCTGCGGGCGACCTGACCGCGTTCACGCTGTCGATGGCCGGCCTCGGCGCAGTGCTGGCCACCTCGGCGGCCTTGTTCACGGCATTGAAGTGGGCCGGTGCGGCTTATCTTGTCTACCTGGGCATCCAGGCCCTGCGCGGCGCCTCGCGTGCCGGCGCCATGGCGGTCACGGCACAGTCCGGCAGCAGCCGCCAGCGCTTTGCCAAGGCATGGCTGGTCACCGCGCTCAATCCCAAGAGCATCGTGTTCTTCGTGGCCTTCGTGCCGCAGTTCCTTGACGCGCGCCTGGCCTTCTGGCCACAGGCCGTGGTGCTGATTCCCACCTTCGTGGTGATGGCGACCGCCAACGCCGCTGTCTACGCGCTGCTGGCGCGTGCGCTGGCCAAGCGGCTCACTACCCAGCGCGCCCAGGCCAATGTACAGCGCGCGGGCGGCATCACGTTGATTGGCGCGGGCGCGCTGATTGCGGCGCGCAGCTGAGGCAGGGGAGGGAGGGCGTTGCCGAGCAAGCGGGCCGCCATGCATTGTGCGGCCTGTTTTTTGCCAGTTGCAGCGGCAAGTGCCTTAGCTTTGTAGCTTTAGCGCGAGGCAAGGCGGCAGCAGCAGCACATACGTGCGTCTGGAGCCAATAAAAAGCGAAGAGGGGAGTAAAAGTGCTGGCCGTGTCGCACGCAAAGGGCGAACGCAAGCATAGCGCCGGCCGCGCTCGATCCGTTTGGAGCGATGGGCAGGGCGGTATCAGGGCCGGTCGGCGGATGTCAGGCCACGAAGGGCCGGACATCCGACGGCGCCGCTAAAACAAGAAAAATCCGCCAGGCAATGACTGGCGGATTTATGCGGCCTGCGGCAGAAACGCGTCGAAGCGCGCTCGCCGCTTGCTGTGCCGAATCAGTACATCTTCTTCGGCAACATCTGCATGCGCAGGCGTTTGCGAAGGCGCGATTCCGCGGCTTTCTTCTTGCGCTTGCGCTCGGTCGTGGGCTTCTCGTAAGCGGTACGGCTCTTGAGTTCAACGATCAGGCCGGTCTGGAGGATGGCCCGACGGAAACGCCGCATTGCAACTTCAACGGGCTCACCTGGTTTCAAGACGATCTTAGTCAATTCTGTCCTTTAGCTTTGCCGCAAAGCGGCGGGTTCAAACGGGGGAAACATTGGCCGCTTCAGGACCCTTCTTGCCCTGTTGCGACTGGTATTGCACTCGCTGGTTATCTTGCAGCGGAGCACCCCCGCGAACCTGAGAGATGTGGACGAACAAGTCCTTGCCACCAGCGTCCGGGGTGATGAAGCCAAAACCCTTCTGGGCGTTGAAGAACTTGACGGTACCAGTTTCCATGGAAAAATCCTTTTTTGAGCGCAAAGAATGCGCCCACTTGCTTTTACACGTTTACGTAAACGCTGTCAAGAAAGCGTGCCGGAAAAGCTATGCAAATCCGTCAGGGTGGCGTATAGTACGCCCCTCTGACGCGGGGTGGAGCAGTTGGCAGCTCGTCGGGCTCATAACCCGAAGGTCGCAGGTTCAAGTCCTGCCCCCGCAACCAGACCGTATTCTACTAAAAAGCCTGCCCGGAGTCCCGGCAGGCTTTTTGTTTTGTTGTGTGGGCAGATTCCGTCACTACCGCGCTATTACTGCGCCGTGAGGCCGGAAAACGCCATCGCCAGCCAGCCGGCGGCGGCGCAGGCGCCCATCCACGCGAGCAACACGGTCACGATCGTCGACCATTTCATGGGGTGCGGCTCCTCAACTCGCCGGCTTGCCGGGCATGGCGGGCATGGCGGGCTCGTCCATGGCTGGCAAGCTGATCACAAAGCGCGCGCCGCCTTTGCTGCTGCTGCCCAGCCTGACCTGGCCGCCATGCAGCAGCGCGATGCGCCGCACAATGGCCAGCCCCAGGCCGAACCCCCCGGTATGACGGTTGCGACTGGAGTCGGGCCTGTGGAAGGGCTCGAAAATGCGGGCGCGCTCCTCCGGCGCAATGCCGGGGCCATCGTCCTCCACCGTCAGGGTCAAGGTACCTGCCGCGTCGGTCTCGGCGTGCAGGTGGATGGCGCTGCACGCGTAGCGGGTGGCGTTGCGGCAGAGGTTGAGCAGTGCCCGCGCCACCAGCCGCGGATCGCAGACATGGTGGGGCGCGGGGCCGCTGGCATAGGCCGACAGCGTGAGCTTGTTATCCGCCACCTCGTTGGCCACGCTGGCTGCGACACTATCGATCAGCTCGCTCACCGACACGCGCATCAGCATCATCGGCGCCGCGCCTTGCTCAAGCTGGCCTAGCGTCAGCAGCTCGGTGACCAGTTCGTCGAGCTCGCGCACGTCGCGGCGCAGGTCTTCCAGCCGCAGCACCTGGCGCGCCTGCTCCGCTTCGCCGGTGCCGGCCGACTGCAGCAGCGCGATGCCGAACTCCAGCCGCGCGATGGGCGTCTTCAGCTCGTGCGAGATGCCGTGCATCATCTCGCGCTGGTGCACGATCGAGGCTTCGATCTGTTCGGCCATCTCATTGAATTGCCTGGCGAGTGCGGAGATGTTGGAGCGCCGGGGCAGGTTGGCCCGTGTCGACAGCTTGCCGTTGCCGAAATCCCTTGCCGCCTGCTGCAGCTTGTCCAGGTCGCGCCAGTGGTACCACACCCAGGCTATGATCGACAGTAAGGTGGCGAGGGCGATCAAGCCGTAGGCCAGCACCGAGATGTTGGTGTGGTCGTCTTCCTCGCTGTACGCGTGCAGGATCTGGCCATCGCGCAGCGGCAGGTAGTAGTTCTTGGCGTCCTCGCTTAGCACCAGCTTGCCGGCGGCAAGGTCGCTGCGCTGCTGCGCATCGAGATGCGTCAGGCCGGCGGCGTCGACCAGGTCAAACATCTCGCGCGAGTGCTTTTGCAGGATGGAAAGCGCGGCTTCGCGCTCGGGGCCCCGGTGCGGCCCGAGGAATTGGGAGAGCGTAAAGGCATAACCCTTGCGGCTTTCCCGTTCGGTCTCAGTGAAATGCTCATGGAACAGCGGGATAAACGTGTTGTTGATGACGGTCACCGCGCCGGCTGCGGCCAGGATCACCAGCAGATAGAGCTTGAGTAGCGAGCGGACCATTCATTCCTCCCATGCCGACGGGCTGAACAGGTAGCCGCGGCCCCAGATGGTCTTGATCTTGTGCGGCTCGGGCGAGGCATCCTCGAAGCGGCGGCGCAGCCGCGAGATGCCGGAGTCGACGGTGCGGTCGATGCCATCGAACTCGATGCCGCGCAATGCCTTGAGGATGTCGTCGCGGCTCAGCACGGTGCCGGCGGCGCGCGCCAGGATCAGCAGCAGGTTGAACTCGGTGGTCTTCAGGTCCACCTCTTGCCCGCGCCATGTCACCTGCCGGTTCGGCGGCGAAATCACCAGCGCGCCGAATACCAGCTCATGGTCCCGCTGTGCGGGCGCGGTGGTCTCGGCAACCCGCTCTGCCGCGGCACGCCGCAGCAGGGCGCGGGCGCGCGCCACCAGCAGCCTCGGCTCGATGGGCTTGACCACATAATCGTCGGCGCCGATTTCCAGTCCCGCCACCTGGTCATACGTATCGACGCGCGCGGTCAGGATCAGCACTGGCACACGCGAGAAAGCGCGAATGCCGCGGCACACCTCCATGCCGTCCATATGCGGCAGCATCAGGTCGAGGATGACCAGTGCCGGCCGCAGCGCCTGGACGGCGGCCACCGCGATATCGCCGCGCCGCACCACCTCCACCACGAATTCGTAGTTGCCCAGATATTCGCTGACAAGCTGCGCGAGGCGATCATCGTCCTCGACCAGTAATACCTTGTACTTGGCCATGGTATCGCTCATGACAGGGTTCCCCGGGGCAGAAAAGTGCCGATTCTATCCGGCGAACGACTTGGTTTGGGTGCCGGAGACGCTTCAAGACAAATTTGCACAATTGAACAAGATTTTGCGCGATTTCAGGACAGACAGCCCGGCGCGCCATCCCTAATCTGCGTGCTTCGACATCAAGGCGGAGCATCCGTGCAAGAGCAAACAAGAAATCAGGGGGGTGTGGCAAGGTTACCGGTAGCGTGCAAAGGCGCGCTTCTCGTGGCCGCGATGGCAAGCCTGTGCCCGGCAGCGTACGCGGAAAGAACCTATTCCGTTGGCCTGGCTGCCGGCGCCGCACCGCGCTATGCGGGAAGCCGAGACTACCGGGTTGTCGGCGCGCCAGTGCTGCGCGCCGACTTCGGCAACGGCGCCTTCATCGATATGCTGCAAGGCGCTGGTTATACCTACAAGCTTGGCAACGGCATGTTTGCCACCGCCTCGCTCGGCTACGCGCTGGGCCGTACCGACAAGAACCGCGTGGACCTGCCTGGCTCCGATCACCTGAAGGGCATGGGCGATATCCGGGGCTCGCTGATGGGCGCGTTTCAGCTCGGCGCGCGCGTGTACGGCGACACCACATTGAGCGTGACGCTGGACGCGCCGCTGACGCATCGCGAACGCGGGCTGAGCGGGCACATTGACCTGGTCGTGCCGGTGATCCAGTCGGGCGCGCACATGGTGACGCTCGGTCCGAGCGTGCATTACGGCTCGGGCCGCTACATGCAGACCCTGTTCGGCGTGACCGATGCGCAGGCCGCCAACAGTGCCTTCAGCGCGTACGCCCCCAAGGCCGGATTCGATGCCGCGACGCTGTCGCTCGCATGGAACTACACCCTCTCCAAGGAATGGTCGGTGCGCACCCTGGTTGCTGCGACACGTCTGCTGGGGGACGCGGCGAAAAGCCCGATCGTGCAGAGCAAGCAGTCGTACTTCGGCATGAGCTCGATCAACTATACGTTCTGAGGAGAACGCCATGATGTGGGATTGGCACGCCAGCCTGCCCGCGCAGGATCTCGCCGCCCGTGCGCGTGCCTGCGACACACGCCTGCCCGGCGTTGACTCCCTGCTGCTGACCGGCGCCACCGGCTTTATCGGCGGCAATGTGATGGTGGCCGCCATCAACGCCGGCCTGGCCCGGCGCTTGCTCTGCCTGGTGCGCGGCGTGGATGCCGCAGATGCACTGGCTCGCCTGCGCGAGAACGCCATCCAGTGCGGCCTGTTGCGCAGCCGGGTGGACTGGCTCACCGAGGACAACGTATTGCTTGGCGCGCTGGACAGCGATTTTTCTCCTGCCGCGCAGGCGCGCATTGCTGGCGTCACCCATGTCATCAACTGCGCCGCGATGGCCTCGTTCTCCGCCGATGCGCAGGTCACGCGCATCAACGTGCAAGATACGTTGCGCTTTGCCTTGCACTTCGCGGGCAGCGCAGCCTTGCAGCGCTTCATTCATGTCGGCACCGCCATGGCCTGCGGCACGCAGCGCGGGCCGAGGATTGCCGAGCGGGATGCTGGCCATGGCGGCACCAGCGATTTCAGCCACCTGGTGCCTTACACGCGCAGCAAGCAGGAAGTGGAGGTGCTGCTGCGCCACAGCTTCCCCGACCTGCCGCTCGTGGTGGCGCGTCCCTCCATCGTGGTGGGGCATACCGTGCTGGGCACGCAGCCCTCGGCCAGCATCTTCTGGCTCTTCCGGATCATCCACCAGTCGCGCCGCTACACCGCGGGCCCGCTTACCCGCATCGACGTGATCGCGGTGGACGACTGCGCGCGGGCGCTGCTGCGGCTCGCGGTCAAGCCCGAACTAGCCTTCGATGCCTACCATCTCTCGGCCGGCGCGCGCGCGCCCACCATCGCGCAGGTGATCGCCGCCATGGACGAGGCGGTTTCGAGCGATGGCGAGCCAGCTTATCGCAGGTGCCCAGCCAGCGAGCTGCCTGCGCTGGCGAGTGACGTGGCTCGCAAGGAGCGCAACAGCAACCGGCGCCTGATCGAGCGCGCACTGCGGCTGTACTCGGGCTTTGCCGAGCTTGGCTATGTCTTTGACAACGGGCGTATCCGGGAGGAGATCGATTTCGAGCCCTTGTCGATCACGGACTATGTCAGCGAATGCATGCGCACGTCGCGCGGCGTCGGCATCCTCGAGCAGATGAGCTGGGATTTCAAGTCATGACGGGCATGCGTTGCGCCGTGGCCGCTTGCGTCGTCATTGGCCGAGGCATGGTGCTGGCCGGCGGACTCTGTGCCGTGCTGGCCGCCTGCGGCGGGGACGAGGGCGGCCAGGCACAGGGTGAGCGCTACCGCGCGCAGATTCGCCGCACGAGCTACGGCGTGCCGCATGTGATGGCCAACGATGAAGCGAGCCTGGGTTTCGGTGTGGGCTATGCGCAGGCGGAGGATAGCGTGTGCGTGCTGGCCGACCAGTTCCTGACGGTGGCGGGCGAGCGCGCGCGGTACCTGGGTGGCAGCGCAATGGCTGACCCGGACCGGCTCTTCGACAACCGCGGCTCCGATTTCTTCTACGCGCAGCTCAACCAGGCCAGCGCGCTCGACGACGCGTGGCGCGCGCAGCCGCCCGAAGTGCGCCAGCTGCTCAAGGGCTATGCGGCGGGCTACAACCGCTTCCTGAAGGATACCGGCCGGATGGCGTTGCCTCAGGCCTGCCGCAACGCGCCGTGGGTGCGGGATATCACCGAGCGCGACCTGTTGCGCCTGATGCGCTTCTACACCTCGCTGGACGGCGTGGTGGCGTTCGCCCCATGGTTGGTGGCTGCCGAGCCGCCGCGTGCCAATGCCGCGCCCGAGCCGGCGCGCCGTGCGCGGGCCGCGCTTGCACAGGCGGCGGTGGCAGGGCGCGCGAGCGCGTATCGGACCGGCAGCAACGGCGTGGCCCTGGGCCGCGATGCTACCGAGAATGGCCAGGGCATGCTGCTGGGCAATCCCCACTTTCCCTGGCAGGGCATTACGCGCATGGTGCAGCTGCATCTCACGCTGCCGGGCCGCATGGACGTGATGGGCGCCACGCTGCCGGGCATCCCGCTGGTTGGCATCGGCTTCACGCGCGAGTTTGCCTGGACCCATACCACGACATCCTCTGCGCATGAAACCTTGTTCGAGCTGGAGCTCGATCCGGCCGATCCCACGCGCTACCGCGTGGGCGGCGCTTACCGGCCGATGCGGCGCCAACAGGTGACGATCGACGTGCGGCGCGCCGACGGCACCATCGTGCAAGAGTCGCACACGTTCTACTTAAGCGATTTTGGCATGGTGCTGGCGCTGCCGGACATCGTGCCAGGTTACGGCTGGACCGTGGCCAAGGCCTACGCCTTGCGCGATGCCAATACCGAGAATCACCGGATGCTGGCCCAGTGGCATGCGATGAACAGTGCGCGTTCGCTGCGCCAGCTCAGGGAGTCGGTCGAGCGGGGCCTGGGCAATCCGTGGAACAACACCATCGCGGTGGACAGCGGCGGTACGGCATTGTTCATGGCGGCAACGCCGGTGCCGAATGTCAGCGAGGCTCAGCTTGCCCAATGCGGGCGAGGCAGGGTGGCAGGCAGGTTTGTGCTGCGCGGCACGCAGTTGTGCCATTGGGGCGAATATCCAGACACGCCGCAACGCGGCATCGTTGACGCCGCGCATCTGCCGGCCATCGAGCGCCACGACTACGTGCAGAACGCGAACGACAGCGCCTGGCTGACCCAGCCGGCCGCGCCGATTACCGGGTACTCGCCACTGGTGAGCCAGTCAGGCTATCCGCAAGGTGGGCGTACACGCATTGGCATCGCGCAGCTGGAAGCCCGGCTCGCAGGCAGAGATGGCCTGCCGGGGCGCCACATGTCGCTGGCGCAGCTCAAGGCCATGACTCTGAGCAATCGCGTGTACTTCGCGGAGCAGGTGATGGATGACGTGCTCACGCTGTGCCGCACCACGCCGGTAGCGCTGACGCGCGATGGTGTGCCGGTCAGGCTGGACGCCGCCTGCGAACGCCTGGCGCAATGGGACCGAAAGGCCGAGCTGAGCAGCAATATCGGCTATCTCTACTTCGAGAAATTCTTCGCAGCCATCGGCACCCAAGCCTCGGTCTGGGGCGTGCCGTTCGATGCGCGCGATCCGGCCCGCACGCCGCGCGGCCTGAAGCTGGGCGATGCCGCCGTCGCGGGGCTGCTGCGGCGGGCGCTGGCCGACGCGGTGCATGCGGTGGATAGCACTGGCATGCGGCCTGATATCACCTGGGGCGAGGTGCAGGGCGCACAGCGCGGCACGCGCAGGGTTCCCATCCATGGTGGCGCCGATGCGCTGGGTGTCTACAACATGATGGAAACCCGGGACCTGCCCGATGGCAAGCGCGAGGTCGTGCATGGCACCAGTTACCTGCAAGTGGTGTCGTTCAGCGTTGCGGGGCCGCATGCCGAAGCGTTCCTTGCCTATTCGCAGTCGTCGGACCCGGCGTCGCCGCATGCAGCCGACCAGACCGAGCGTTTTTCGGACAAGCGCTGGATTGCCCTGCCATTTACCGACGCGGAGATTAACGCCGACCCTGGTTTCAGCGAGAGGCAGCTCGCGCAATGAAGGGGGCCTGCTCGCGGCACGCTTGCCCGCCCGGTACTATCGTGAATGTGATTTGTACGGTACTTATCGCCTGCGCATGAGCTAGGGCGAGGTAGGCCGGCACTGGCCGTGCCGGCCCGGCGAGCCGCGCGTGGCGTGCCTTACGATGCGGCGCCTGCAGAAGTGTTACTCTTTTGAGTGATGCCTACCAGGAGATCACTGTGAGCCGCAAAACCCCCATCGAGCGCTATCGGAACATCGGTATCAGCGCGCACATCGACGCCGGCAAGACCACTACCACCGAACGCATCCTCTTCTACACCGGGGTCAACCACAAGATCGGCGAAGTCCACGACGGCGCGGCCACCATGGATTGGATGGAGCAGGAGCAGGAGCGCGGCATCACCATCACCTCGGCCGCAACCACGGCCTTCTGGAAGGGGATGGCCGGCAATTATCCTGAACATCGCATCAATATCATCGACACCCCCGGGCACGTGGATTTCACGATCGAGGTGGAGCGCTCGATGCGCGTGCTCGATGGTGCCTGCATGGTCTATGACGCGGTAGGCGGCGTGCAGCCGCAGTCGGAGACGGTCTGGCGCCAGGCCAACAAATACAAGGTGCCGCGCATCGCGTTTGTCAACAAGATGGACCGCGTCGGCGCGGACTTCTTCCGGGTGCGCTCGCAGATTGCCGAGCGGCTCAAGGGCACGCCGGTGCCGGTCCAGATACCGATTGGCGCCGAGGACGGCTTCCAGGGTGTGATCGACCTGGTCAAGATGAAGGCGACCGTCTGGGACGACACCAGCCAGGGGCTGCACTTCGAGTATCGGGAGGTGCCGCCCGAACTGCTGGAACTGGCCAAGGAATGGCGCGAGAAGATGGTCGAGGCCGCGGCGGAAGCCAGCGATGAGCTGCTGCACAAGTATCTCGGTGGCCAGCCGCTGACGGAGGACGAGATCAGGGCCGCGCTGCGCAAGCGCACCATTGCCAACGAGATCGTGCCGATGCTGTGCGGCAGCGCGTTCAAGAACAAGGGCGTGCAGACGCTGCTTGATGCGGTGATCGACTACCTGCCGTCGCCGGCGGACGTTCCCGCGATTCTCGGCCATACCGAGGACGACAAGGAGGCCGAGCGCCATCCCAATGACGACGAGCCGTTCTCCGCGCTGGCCTTCAAGATCATGACCGATCCCTTCGTCGGGCAGTTGATCTTCTTCCGCGTCTACTCGGGCGTGGTGAACTCCGGCGACACGGTCTACAACCCGGTCAAGGAAAAGAAGGAGCGGCTGGGGCGGATCCTGCAGATGCACGCCAATGTGCGCAGCGAAATCAAGGAAGTGCGCGCTGGCGACATTGCCGCGGCGGTCGGGCTGAAAGAGGCCACCACCGGTGACACGCTATGCGATCCAGATCACGTGATCATCCTCGAACGCATGAGCTTCCCGGACCCGGTGATCTCGCAGGCGGTTGAGCCCAAGACCAAGGCCGACCAGGAGAAGATGGGCCTGGCGCTGAATCGCCTGGCGCAGGAAGACCCTTCGTTCCGCGTGCATACCGACGAGGAGTCGGGCCAGACCATTATCTCTGGCATGGGCGAGCTTCACCTGGAAATCCTGGTCGATCGCATGCGCCGCGAGTTTGGCGTGGAGGCTTCGGTCGGCAAGCCGCAGGTGGCTTACCGCGAGACCATCAAGCAGGCGGTGAAGGACATCGAGGGCAAGTTCGTCAAGCAGTCCGGCGGGCGCGGCCAGTACGGCCACGTGGTGCTCGACCTGGCGCCGCAGGCGCCGGGCAAGGGCTATGAGTTCGTCGATGCCATCAAGGGCGGCGTGGTGCCGCGCGAGTTCATTCCCGCCGTGGACAAGGGCATCCGCGAAACGCTGGCGTCGGGCGTGCTGGCCGGCTACCCGGTGGTGGACGTCAAGGCCACGCTGGTGTTCGGCTCCTATCACGATGTCGACTCCAACGAGAATGCTTTCCGCATGGCCGGCTCGATGGCGTTCAAGGAGGGCATGCGTCGCGCCAAGCCGATCCTGCTCGAGCCGATGATGGCCGTGGAGGTCGAAACGCCCGAGGAATTCACTGGCAACGTGATGGGCGACCTGTCGTCGCGCCGGGGTATCGTGCACGGCATGGAGGACATCGCGGGCGGAGGCGGCAAGTCGGTGCGCGCAGAAGTGCCGCTGGCCACCATGTTCGGCTACTCGACCTCGCTGCGGTCCCTGACCCAGGGCCGCGCCACCTACACCATGGAGTTCAAGCACTACACGGAAGCCCCGGCGAGCGTGGCCGAGGCAGTCATCAACAGCCGGCACACGCGCTAGCGTGCATGGAATGGCCGGGCAGAGAAATGGCGCCGCGCGCCACGCGGCGCCGCTTCGACCTGACGGGAGAGTGCAATGGCCAAGCATCCGTTTTCCCAATTCCCCGAGGACGAACAACGAGAAGTCGTGGCCCTGTGCACGCGGCTCGGCTTTGTGCCGGAGGACTTCGAGATCACCGACGAAGGCTTCCAGCCCGATGACGGCGACCCGGCGCAACGCCAGGTCAGCGTGCGGCGCCCCGCGATGGATGCGCAGAGCGCGTATGACGCGAGCGAAGGGGCCGGCTGGATCGAGGAGTTCGAGAGCGATCTCGAGTGCGGCCTGTTCGGGCAACCTTCAGGGCAGGCGCCAGCCTAGTGCCCACGTATCGGCGCGGCGTCCTGCCGCGCCAAACAAATAGTTAGGAGACAATCTATGCAGCAGGGTTTGCCGGCAGGCATGTCAGCGCTTGTACGTTCTTTCTGGCCATCTTTTTCGCCTGCCTTCCCGCCGGATTTTGCCTCGTCGTCCCCGGCCGCGCGTGCCGGCCGGCGCCGGCAACTTGCCGCATGGCTCGCCACCGCGCTCCTTGGCCTGCCGGCGTTGGTCGCGGCACAGGCCGTGGATAGCTATCCCTCCAAGCCGATTCGCGTCGTGGTGCCTTATTCGGCGGGCGGCGGTGCGGACAACGCGGCGCGCGTCATCACCGCCCAGATGAGCGTGCTGCTCAAGCAGCAGGTGGTGATCGACAACAAGCCAGGCGCCAGCGGCACCATCGGCGCCGCGGCGGTCGCGCAGGCGCCGGCCGATGGTTATGTGGTGCTGTACGACGCGTCCACTTTCGTTGTCAATCCGGCGCTGCGCAAGCTGCCGTTCGATGCGGCCAAGGATTTCCTGCCGATCTCGCTGGCGGTCACGGCGCCCAATATCCTGGTGGTGCCACCCAACGCCCCCTACAAGACGGTTGGCGAGTTCCTCGGCTACGCACGTCAGCATCCCGGCAAGACAACCTATGCGTCGTACGGTCCCGGCAGCCCCGCACACATGGTTGGGGAACTGCTCAAGAGCCAGGCCAAGGTCGACCTGCTGCATGTGCCGTACAAAGGCGGCGCACCGGCGCTGACCGACGTGATGGGCGGGCAGGTCGACGCCTACTTCGCCAACGCGGCGTCGGGCCTGCCCTATGTGAAGGCCGGCAAGCTGCGGGCGCTGGCGGTGACTTCCGCCAAGCGCATGTCGGCATTGCCCGACGTGCCGACGTTGGTGGAAAGCGGGCTGGCGGGCTTCGACGTGCTGGAGTGGAATGGTTTCTTCGTGCCCAAGGGCACACCGCCGCAGGTGGTGGAGCGGCTGGCAGCGGCCGTGCAGGCTGCGGTCAACGATCCCAAGGTGCATGCCCGGCTGCTGGATCTTGGCGTGGTGCCGGTCGGCAGTGGGCCACAGGCCTTCGGGCAATTCCTGCAAACCGAGCTGACGCGCTGGGCGCGGCTGGTCAAGCAGAACGGCATTGCGATCGAGTAGGGGGAGGTGGGATGGGCGGGATGTGGCTGCGGGGCTGGGACCCGCAGCGGTTCCGCGGCTGGGTGCCGCGTTACGGTGCCGAAGCACGATGCATCGAACAAGTCCGATTCCGATGCACAAACAGCAATGCACAAATGGAAAAGGCCCGCAATTTCTTGCGGGCCTTTCACATTCTTTGGCTCCCCGAGCTGGGCTCGAACCAGCGACCTGCGGATTAACAGTCCGTCGCTCTACCAACTGAGCTATCAGGGAACAGCTGAGAAAAGGATTTTAACCAGTTTCTCGTTTATCCGTCAATACCTGCGCTGTAATTTCTTACTGCCAGTGCTGCGGAACTTCTGGTTCCGCCCCGATGTTCCGAGGCAGGGCCGCATTATAGAAGGTCTTTCAGGTCTTTGCCATAAAAAAATCGCCCCGAAGGGCGATTTTTTTGCACCATGCACTGAGTCAGGCGCGCCAGGCTCAGTCGAACACCGGCGAATCGACACCGAGGATCTTGTGCAGCTTTGGCGAGGTGGTCGTGTACTGCATGTGGATCTTCTTCTCGGGGAAGATGTAGGGCGCGGCGCCAAAGGCGGCCAGCGCGGCTTCATGGAAGCCCGAGAGGATCAGCTTCTTCTTGCCCGGGTAGGTGTTGATGTCACCCACCGCGAAGATGCCCGGGATGTTGGTCTCGAACTTCTCCGTGTCCACCTTGATCTGCTTGCGCTCCAGGTCCAGGCCCCATTCGGCGATCGGGCCCAGCTTGGGCGACAGGCCGAAGAACACCAGCAGGTCGTCGAGCGGCAGGCGGCGGGTCACGCCGTCGGCGCCCGTCACCTTGATCTCTGTGAGCAGGCCGTCCTTTTCCTCGTAGCCGCTGATTTGGCCCACCAGGAACTGCATTTCCATCTGCTCGCACAATTCCTTCATCTTGGCGACCGATGCCGGCGCGGCGCGAAAGCCGTCGCGGCGATGGATCATCACCACCGATTCGGCCTTGCCGACCAGGTCCAGCGTCCAGTCGAGCGCGGAGTCGCCGCCACCGACCACGACCAGGTTGCGGCCGTGGAAGCGGCTCGGATCCTTGACGCGGTAGAACAGCTGCTTGCCGTCGAACTTGTCGATGCCGTCCACCTTGACCGTGCGCGGCTGGAAGGAACCCACGCCGGCGGCGATGAAGATGGTCTTGGTGATGAAGCGGGTGCCGAGCGAGGTTTCGACGAAGAAGCGGCCATCTTCGCGGCGCTCCACCACGGCCACTTCCTGGCCCAGGTGGAAGGTCGGCTCGAACGGCTCGATCTGCTTGAGCAGGTTGTCCGTCAGTTCCTGGCCGGTGCAGATGGGCACGGCCGGGATGTCGTAGATGGGCTTGTCCGGATAGAGCTCCACGCACTGGCCGCCAACCACCTTGAGGGAGTCGATCACGTGCGCCTTGATTTCGAGCAGGCCCAGTTCGAAGACCTGGAAGAGTCCGACCGGGCCGGCACCGACGATCAGCGCGTCGATTTCCAGCGGGTGACCGCCGCCAGCGTTGCCGGCGGCAACGTGGTTGGTGGCGTCGGCGACGGGGTTAGGGATGCTCAAGTCCATATTCGTCCTGATACGTTGTGGGCACAGGCGTGCCCGGCATTACGGGAAAGCGCGTGGGTGGGGACGGCTTTCTGACCTGTCTTTTGGTGTTGCAGGTATCAGCGTTGCAGGTACTGCAGCTTCTCAGCCGTGTCCTTCCATTCCTCGGCTTCGGCCAGCGGGGCCTTGGTCTTGGTGATGGAGGGCCAGTTGCGTGCCAGCTCGGCGTTCAGGTCGATGAACTGTTGCTGGTCGCCCGGCACGTCTTCCTCGGCGTAGATCGCGTTGACCGGGCATTCCGCCACGCACACCGCGCAATCGATACACTCATCCGGGTCGATGGCGAGGAAGTTGGGGCCTTCGCGGAAACAATCGACCGGACACACGTCAACGCAGTCGGTATAGCGGCAACGGATGCAGGATTCGGTGACAACGTGAGTCATTTCGGTTCCAGAAAAACGGGATCGGCTTCGATGGGAATGGATTTGGCCTGTTGTGCCTTGCTCGTCACGCCGGTGCGGGCCCAACCCGGAGTTCACCGGGTTCACCATACGCGGCGCGAGCGAAGGCCGTGGCCTATCAAAGACCGATATTGTAGCTGAGCCATAACGCTAGGGTAGTCGCTCTATATAGCCAGATCAGATAGTTTTCTTATTTCTTTATGTGCATTTGATCCAAGACAGCTGGTGTCACGCCTGCCGATGTGCTTTTCTGGCCGGTGCGGCGTTGCCGTTGTATGCTGCCTGAGCTTGCCTGCGCGGTATTGCCGCGTGCCCAACCGAGTGAGGAGTGCTCCATGCCAAGTCCAGTCCGGGAGTCGCCGCGCAACTGCCGTTTCAGCCGGGCGGCGAGTGCCTTGCTATGCCTGGCGGCGCTGGCCATGCCAGCCGCGCATGCGCAAACGCTGGCCAAGGCCGGACCGCCGGACAGCGTGGTGGCCCGCCTGATGGCCTGGCGCATGATGAGCGACAGGCCGGTATCCCTGAGTGCGCTGGCGCTGTTCGAGTGGGATGATTTCGGCGTGGTGGTCGAGGCGGCGGGCGAGGGCATGGCCAACTGCGGCCAGGCCGGCTTTCTGCCATGCGATGCCAGCCTGCAGCCCGAGCGCGGCGCGCCGGTGCAGGTGCTGGTGTTCCGTCGCGGCACGCAGCGGGTCTACCAGGAGCGCATCACGGCCCGTTCGGCAACCTTCGCCGAGCCGCTGCCCGCCGAAGTGCCCCGGGCGCAGGCCACGCTGGTTGGCTGCCCTGGCTATCGCGGGCAGGTCCTGTGGTGCCTGCGCGGCAGCGCGCGCGGCCGCCGGCCTGATCCTTTCCTCGATGGCGCATGAGGCCGGCGTGGCCGATGCGGCTTCATAGCTTGAGCGCCGCGCTTTCGGGTAGCATGGCGCTCTGACCCGGCACCGCCGTTTGGCCCGACATGATCATTACCTCATTGCTCGACACCGACCTGTACAAGTTCACCATGATGCAGGTGGTGCTGCATCACTTCCCGGCGGCACAGGTCGAATACCGCTTCAAATGCCGTAACGCGGGGGTCGATCTGACGCCCTACGTGGACGAGATCCGCGAAGAAGTGGCGCAGCTCTGCCAGGTCCGCTTTACGCCGGACGAGCTGCAATACCTGCGCGAGCTACGCTTTATCAAGAGCGATTTCGTCGACTTCCTCGGCCTGTTCCACCTCAACGAGAAATACGTGACGATCGCGCCCGCCGCTCCCGGCAGCGGCGAGATCGAGATCACCATTCGCGGGCCGTGGCTGCATACCATCCTGTTCGAGGTGCCGTTGCTGGCCATCGTCAACGAGGTCTATTTCCGCCGCACCCAACCGCAACCTGACTGGAGCGAGGGGCGCAAGCGCCTGGAAGACAAACTGGCCTTGCTGAAGATGCCTGCCCACGCGGACTGCGTGATTGCCGACTACGGCTCGCGTCGCCGCTTTTCGCGCGACTGGCAGGAAGAGGTGTTGCGGACCATGCGCCGGGTACTCGGCCCGCAACTGGCCGGCAGCAGCAATGTGCATTTCGCGCGCACGCATAACCTGGTTCCGCTTGGCACCATGGCGCATGAATACCTGCAGGCCTGCCAGGCCCTGGGGCCGCGGCTGCGCGACTCGCAGGTGTACGCGCTGGAAGTCTGGGCCAAGGAATACCGCGGCGACCTCGGCATTGCCTTGTCCGACACCTATGGCTTCGACGCCTTCCTGCGCGATTTCGACCTGTACTTCTGCAAGCTGTTCGACGGCGTGCGGCACGATTCCGGCGACCCCATCGCCTGGGGTGAACGCATGCTGGCGCACTACGCCGCCAGCCGCGTCGACCCGCTGGGCAAGACGCTGATCTTCAGCGACAGCCTCGACATCCCGCGCGTGATCGAGCTGTACGAGCGCTTTGGCGGGCGCTGCCGGCTTGCCTTTGGCGTGGGCACCAACCTGACCAACGATCTTGGCTACACGCCGCTGCAGATCGTCATCAAGATGACCCGCTGCAATGGCCAGCCAGTGGCCAAGTTGTCGGACACGCCCGAGAAGACCATGTGCGACGATCCTGCCTACCTGGCGTACCTGCGGCAGGTGTTCGGCATCAAGGCGCCGGCGTAGGGTTCAAGTTCGATGCAAGCGCGCCGTCGCCGCAGCCCCCAGATCCACTAAGCCAACAGGCCACCAAGCCACCAAGCCACCAAGCTACCAACCTCGGGAAATCGACTCATGGACACCACCTCCGCCCGCGATCGCATCTTTGCCCGCATCCGCGCCGCCCAGGGCCGCGCGCCCGGGGTGAGCAACGGCGAGCGTGCGGCGGTGGCCGACTATCTCGCGCGCCATCTCGCCGGGCCCCGCCCGCCTGCGCCGGTGGACCGGATCCAGGCCTTCCATGAACAGGCGCAGAAAATGGCCTCCACGGTGGAGCGGGTGGCCACGATGGCAGATGTGCCGGCCGCGGCTGCGCGCTACCTGGACAGCCTTGGCCTGGCGCGCCGCGCCGTGGCCTGGGACACCCTGGCGGCACTGGACTGGCAAGGGCAGGGCTTGACCGTGGAGTGCCGCCCGCCCATCCGCGATGCGCAGGCCGATCACGACCATGGCGACATGGTCGGCATCACGGGCTGCTTTTGCGCGATCGCCGAGACCGGCTCGCTGATGCTGCTGTCCGGCCCGCAGACCTTCGCTTCGGCGGCGCTGCTGCCGGAGACGCATATCGCGGTGGTGCCGGTCTCGCGCATCGTCGATGGCCTGGAAGACGCCTTCGCGCTGGTGCGCAGCGAGCGCGGGGAACTGCCCCGTGCCACCAATACCATCAGCGGGCCCTCGCGCACCGGCGATATCGAGCAGACCATCGTGCTCGGCGCGCACGGCCCATACCGCGTGCACGTGATCCTCGTCGAGCAGGACTGAGCGCGGCAGTCCGGGGCGTCCGGAATTGGTGGAGCCGCGCGGCGATTGCTTTACACTTGAGGGTCTCGCCGCGCGCCTGCGACCCGCTTGCCGGGCCACTCGGGCTCGTGCGCTTTCTCCGCTCGCGGCCGCCATCAGGCCCGGGTGACGCAATCCGATACAAGGAGATCCCGCCCGATGCGACGTGCCCCCGCACTGCTTTCCCTGCTGGCCCCGCTGTTGTTCACCCTGCTGTTCACGCTGGCACCGAGCCTGGCCCATGCCGCCGATCTCGATGGCGCCACGCTGTCGCCAATGTGGGCGTTGCCCTTCGCCGGCACCTTGCTGTCGATCGCGCTGTTCCCGTTGATCGCGCCGCGCTTCTGGCATCACCACTACGGCAAGATCATCGCAGCCTGGGCAGTGCTGTTCCTGGTACCGTTCGCGCAGGCCTTCGGCATGCATGCCGCCGCCGCCAATGCCGTGCACGCGCTGCTGTCGGAGTACATCCCCTTTATCGCGCTGATCGCCGCGCTCTATATCGTGGCCGGCGGCATCTGCGTGCGTGGCAACCTGCATGGCACGCCGCGCCTGAACACCGGTCTGCTCGCACTCGGCACGGTGCTGGCCAGCCTGATGGGCACCACCGGCGCCGCCATGCTGCTGATCCGGCCGCTGCTGCGCGCCAACGACAACCGCAGGCATGTGGCGCACGTGGTGGTGTTCTTTATTTTCCTGGCGGCCAATGCGGGTGGCGCGCTGACGCCGCTGGGCGATCCGCCGCTGTTCCTGGGTTTCCTGAAGGGCGTGGATTTTTTCTGGACCCTGCGCAACATCCTGCCCGAGACGCTGTTCATCTGCATCGCTCTACTGGTGATTTTCTATTTCGTCGATCGCCACTACTACCTGAACAAGGAAGAAGAGTTGCCGCAGGCAGCGGACCCCACGCCCGATTCCGCCGGCATTCGCATCGAAGGCAAGCGTAATTTCGTGCTGCTGCTGGCGGTGGTGGGGCTGGTGCTGATGAGCGGGCTGTGGAAGCCCGGCATCGAATTCAACGTGATGGGCACCATGGTCGGCCTGCCGGCGGCGGTGCGCGATGTGTTGCTGGTGGTAGTGGCGCTCGTGTCCCTGCTGATCACGCCGGGCACGGCGCGCACGGGCAACGAATTCAACTGGGAGCCGATCCTGGAAGTCGGCAAGCTGTTCGCCGGCATCTTCCTCACCATCATTCCCGTGATCGCCATGCTCAAGGCCGGTACCGACGGCGCCTTCGCCGGCGTGATCCGCATGGTCAGCGATAGCGGCGGCCAGCCCATCGACAGCATGTATTTCTGGGCCACGGGCATTCTTTCGTCCTTCCTGGACAATGCGCCGACCTACCTGGTGTTCTTCAACACCGCCGGCGGCGACCCCGCTACGCTGATGACGCGCGATGCCTCAACGCTAGCGGCCATCTCGGCCGGCGCCGTGTTCATGGGTGCCAATACCTATATCGGCAACGCGCCCAACCTGATGGTCAAGGCAATTGCCGAAAGCCGCGGCGTGCGCATGCCCAGCTTCTTCGGCTACATGCTGTGGTCGATCTGCGTGCTGGTGCCGCTGTTCCTGGTGATGACCTTTATCTTCTTCCGCGTGTGAGAGTGAGCATGACCAAGCCTTCCGTTCTCGTGACCCGCGCCGTCTTTCCCGAAGTGATCGACCGGCTCGCGCAGTACTTCGACGTCGACGACAACCAGCCGGACGTGGCGCTGGATGGCGCCGCGCTCAAGGCTCGCCTCGCCGGCAAGGCCGGTGTCCTGGCCAATGCCGCGGACCGCATCGATGCCGGCCTGGTAGCCGGGCTGCCGGCCTTGCGCGCGGTCTGCAACATGGCGGTGGGGTACAACAATCTCGATGTGCCGGCGCTGACCGCCGCCGGGATCGTGGCCACCAATACGCCCGATGTGCTGACCGAGACCACGGCCGATTTCGGCTGGGCCCTGCTGATGGCGACCGCGCGCCGCGTGACCGAGTCCGAGCACTGGCTGCGCGCTGGCAAGTGGGAGCGGTGGAGCTATGACATGTTCCTCGGCATGGACCTGTACCGCAGCACGCTTGGCATCCTTGGCATGGGCCGCATCGGCCAGGCCCTGGCACGCCGCGCTGCGGGGTTTGGCATGTCGGTGCTCTATCACAACCGCAGCCGCTTGGCCTGTGACACCGAGCTCGCGCTCAACGCGCGCTATGTCAGCAAGGCCGAGTTGCTGGCACAGTCCGATCACTTGCTGCTGGTGCTGCCGTATAGCGCGCAGAGCCATCACAGCATCGGCGCCGCCGAGCTGGCGCAGATGAAGCCGTCGGCCACGCTGGTCAACCTGGCGCGCGGCGGCGTGGTCGACGACGCTGCGCTCGCTCAGGCGCTGCGCGAACGCCGCCTCTTTGCTGCCGGGCTCGATGTGTTCGAGGGCGAGCCACAGGTCCATCCCGACCTGCTGACAGTGCCCAATGTAGTGCTGACCCCGCATATCGCCAGCGCCTCGGAGAAGACCCGCCGCGCCATGGCGGATCTGGCCGCCGACAACCTGATCGCCGCGCTCGGCGTAGGGCCGCAGGCAGGGCAGCCGCCTTCCGTGATCAATCCCGAAGTGATGGCGCGCCGCCGCTGATCCTCTCGCTGCCCACACCTGCCAACCTATTCATGACTTTGATTTCCCTGTTGACCCTGGCCCTTGCACTGGCAGCCGTGCTGCTGCTGGTGGTGTTGCTGCTGCGGCCCCGCGTGGCACAGGACGGTGCCGGCCCGGAATTGCTGCGCCAGCTCGCTGACCTGCGCGCCGAAGGCGCGCGCGGCAATGAACGCCTGGAGCGCGAGCTGCGCACCGAGGTGACTGAGAGCGCGCGCGTCGGCCGTGGCGAAGCCGGCCAGCAGATGATGCGTTTCCAGCAGGCTCTGTCTTCGCAGCTCACCAGCATCGCCACGCTGCAGAACAACCAGATCGACATGTTCGCGCAGCAGCTTGCCAAGCTGACCGAGTCCAACGCCCAACAGCTCGAGCAGGTCCGGCAGAACCTGCTGCAACAGGGCCAGCAGGCGCGCGACGAGCAAGGCAGCGCGCTGCGCCGATTTGGCGACGGGCTGCAGCAGCAACTGGCGCAGATGTCCGAGGGCAACGAGCGCCGCCTGGGCGAAGTGCGCGCCACGCTTGAGCAGCGGCTCAAGGAGATCGAGGTCAACAACGCGGCCAAGCTCGAGGAAATGCGCCGCACCGTCGACGAGAAGCTGCACGCCACGCTGGAGCAGCGGCTGGGCGAGTCCTTCAAGCTGGTCTCGGACCGGCTCGAGCAGGTGCACCGGGGCCTTGGCGAAATGCAGGCGCTGGCCCAGGGCGTGGGCGACCTCAAGCGGGTGCTGACCAACGTCAAGTCGCGCGGGACATGGGGCGAAGTGCAGCTGGAGATGTTGCTCGAGCAGGTGCTAACCGCCGAGCAGTACGCCAAGAACGTGGAGACGGTGCGCAATACTGGTGCGCGCGTGGAGTTTGCGATTCGCCTGCCGGGCAAGGATGCTGCCGGTGGGCAAGTGTGGCTGCCCATTGATGCCAAGTTCCCGAAGGAACAGTACGAGCGCTTGCTCGACGCGCAGGAGCGCGGCGATGTCGAAGGCGTGGCACTGGCCGGGCGCGAATTGGAAGCCGCGATCAAGCGCGAGGCCCAGACGATCTCCGAGAAATACGTGTCGCCGCCGGCGACCACGGATTTCGCCATCCTCTTCCTGCCCACCGAGGGGTTGTATGCTGAAGTCTTGCGGCGCCCGGGGCTGGCCGATCTGCTGCAACGCAATTTCCGCGTCACGGTAGCCGGGCCGACCACGCTGGCCGCGTTGCTCAACAGTTTGCAGATGGGGTTTCGCACCCTGGCGCTGGAGCGCCGCTCAAGCGAAGTCTGGGAGGTGCTGGGCGCGGTCAAGACCGAGTTCGGCAAGTTCGGCGATGTGCTGGCCAAGACCCGCGACACGCTGGAACGCGCTGCCCGCAACATCGAGCGGGCCGAGGTGCGTACGCGCCAGATGGAGCGCAAGCTGCGCACCGTGGAAGCGCTGCCAGGCGAAAACGCGCAGGAGCTGCTCGGCCTGGCCGCAGTGGTGGATGACGAGGCCGCAGGCGGTTGAGGGGCAAAGAACTTTGGAGAAAAAAAAGCGCATCGATTCGATGCGCTTTTTACATTCCGGCGGCCGGCTGTTTCAGGACAAGTCGCGGATTGTCACCTCGATGCCGCCGAAACGCGCTGCCACCCAGTTGTAGGCCTTGCAGGCGAGCCAGAGCAGGCCGAAACCGATCAGCGCATTGAGAATCAGTGCCGTGAAGACGGTGATGCCGGGCAGGTCGCCGTAGCGGATAAAGGCCACGAACAGGCCCAGCGAGACGATGGGTACCGAAAAGCACAGGTACACGAGCACGAGCGCGCGGGCGGTTTTGACCGGGTGGAGGTACGCAATCTCCTGATTCATGACAGCTGGGGCAGTAAGCAAAGTAATGTTGCGCAAGTGTATCCAATGGGGGAGGCGGCGCATAGTCCGGCACTCGCGGGGTACGGAAAACCGCCGATCTGCTTGCTAAACCCCGGCAAAACTGCTGCGCAAAAACGACACAAAGGTGCAGCTGGCGTACCGTGGCGGGCTTTCCGCCAGCGCTTACAGCGCTTACATCAGCCCGTCGAACAGCATGACTTCGACCTCGTCGCCAGCGGCGACCATGCCCTGTTCGTGCCCGAGCACGATGAAGCAATTGGCCTCGCTCATCGAGCGCAGCACGCCCGAGCCCTGCTGCCCGGTGATGCTCACCTGCCAGCCGCCCTCCGGTGCAGGTGCCAGGATGCCGCGCTGGTACTCGGTGCGGCCAGGTTTCTTGCGGATAGCCTGGGCACTGCGCACGCGCATCAGCGGCAGGGGCGCCACCTTGGCGCCCATCTGGCGGTGCAGGGCCGCCCGCACGAAATGATAGAACGTCACCATCACCGCCACGGGGTTGCCCGGCAGGCCGAACAGCAGCGCTTCGCGGCCGTGGGAAGCGATGCGGCCGAAGGCCATGGGCCGGCCGGGGCGCATGGCGATCTTCCAGAAGGTCACATCGCCAAGCTGGGCCATGATCTGCTTGGTGTAGTCGGCTTCTCCCACCGATACGCCGCCCGAGGTGATGACCGCGTCAGCGTTTTCGCACGCGCTGCGGAACGCCGCTTCGAGCGCGGCAGGATCATCGTGCACCACGCCCATGTCGATCAGGTCCACGTTCAGCCGCCGCAGCATGCCGTGCAGCGTGTAGCGGTTTGAGTCGTAGACGCAGCCCGCATCGAGCGGCTCGCCAATGGAGCGCAGTTCGTCGCCGGTGGAGAAGAATGCCACGCGCAGGCGGCGCCTCACCTTGACTTCGGCCACGCCCAGCGACGCCAGCAGCCCGAGGTCGGCCGGCTGCAGGATGCGCCCGGCGGCCAGTGCCGGCTGGCCGATGGCGAGGTCTTCGCCCCGCAGGCGGCGGTTGTCGCCGGCCCGTACCGCCTTGGCGTCAAAGCGGATCATCTCGCCCTCGACGTCGACGAATTCCTGTGGAATCACGGTGTCGCAGCCGGCCGGCATGATGGCGCCCGTCATGATGCGCGCTGCCTGCCCGCGCGCAACCGCTTGCTCGCAGGCAGCGCCGGCGAAGGCGCTGCCGACCACAGCCAGGGTCACGTTGCCGCCCGCGGCCAACTCGCTGCTGGCGAACGCATAGCCGTCCATGGCGGAGTTGTCGTGCGCAGGCACATCTAGCATGGAGATGACGTCTTCGGCCAGCACGCGGTCGAGCGCGGTGCGTAGGGCCACCTGCTCGGTGCCCCTCACGGGCTCGACCACCTCGCCGATGATCTGGTTGGCCTGCGCCACCGGCAATGCACCGGGATCGTAGTCGGACAGGCAGGAAATGACGGATTGTAGTGATGGCATGGACCGTTCCCGGGGCAGCGGCCTGGCTTGGGTTGTCAGCGCGCTTCGAGCGTGCGCAACTCATCCAGGGTATTGATATTGGCGAAGGCGCCGGCGTCTTCGAACAGCACCTCGGCCAGGCGGTGCGAGGCGGCCCAGGTTTCGATCTTGCGGCCGCCGCCGTTGAGGAAAGCCACCAGGCCGTCGAGCGCCGTGACCGGCATCAGGCAAAACACCGGCTGGACCTGCCGGCGGCCATCGGCGTCGATGGTGACCGGGATGGCCATTTCGGCGCCTTGTGCGTCGATCGCGCTCGCCAGGCGCGCGGCCAGGTCGGATGGCAGGAAAGGCGAGTCGCAGGGGGCGCTCAGCATCCAGCCCGTCTGGCATTGTTCCAGCCCGGCCAGCATGCCGGCGAGAGGCCCGGCGAAGTCCGGCACCGAATCGGTGACCACCGGCACGCCGAAGGACTCATACGCGGCCAGGTTGCGGTTGGCGTTGATCAGCATGCCACCAGTCTGCGCGGACAGGCGCATCAGCGTATGCATCGCCATGGGCGCGCCGCGAAACGGCTGCAGGCCCTTGTCGGTGCCGCCCATGCGGCTGCCCCTGCCGCCAGCCAGGATCAGGCCGGTAATGTCTTCGCGAGAAATCATCGGGGGATGGGAGGATAGGGTGATGGGTTGGGCGGGGTGGCTGTGATCAGCCGCCGATATAGGACATCTCGATCTTGTTCTCGGCACGCGCCTGCCGCACCGCGGGGTCGCTGCGCTGTTCGGAGTAGTGATCGGTGCGGCCTTGCCAGACCCCGGCAATGGCGTTCGAGATTTCCAGGTCGCTGTGCTCGCCGCGCAGCAGCGCGCGCAGGTCGTAGCCTTCGGTGGCGAACAGGCACAGGTAGAGCCGGCCTTCGGTCGACAGGCGGATGCGGCTGCAGTCGCCACAGAAGGCGTGGGTCACGCTGGAGATCACGCCGATCTCGCCGGCGCCGTCGCGGTAGCGCCAGCGCTCGGCGGTCTCGCCGCTGTAGTTGGCGGGGATGGCTTCCAGCGGGAAGGCCTCGTGGATGCGGCGCACCACGTCGGCCGAGGGCAGCACCTCGTCCATCTGCCAGTGGTTGCTCGCGCCCACGTCCATGAACTCGATAAAGCGCATGATGATGCCGCTGCCGCGGAAATGCGCGGCCATCGGCACGATTTCCCCGTCGTTGGTGCCGCGCTTGACCACCATGTTGACCTTGATCGGCGCCAGGCCGGCCGCCTGAGCGGTCTCGATGCCGTCCAGCACGTCGCGCACCGCGAAGTCGACATCGTTCATGCGGCGGAAGGTGGCGTCGTCGATGGCGTCCAGGCTCACGCTTACCCGCGTCAGGCCTGCATCGCGTAGCGCGCGCGCCTTGCGGGCCAGCAGCGAGGCGTTGGTGGTAAGGGTGAGGTCCAGTGGTTTGCCGGACACCGTGTCGATGCGCGCCAGCATTTCCACCAGCTTCTCGATGTTCTTGCGCAGCAGCGGCTCGCCGCCGGTGAGGCGGATCTTCTCGACGCCGTGCGCAACGAAGAGGCGAGCCGCGCGCTCGATTTCCTCGAAGCTCAGCAACTCGGAATGGGGCAGGAAGGTGTAGTCCTTGTCGAACACTTCCTTGGGCATGCAGTAGACGCAGCGGAAATTGCAGCGATCCGTAACCGAGATGCGCAGATCATGCAGCGGCCGGCCGCGCGTGTCGGCAACCAGCCCGGACGGTGCGGTGAGCACGGCCGGAATGCTTGGCGTCATCGAGCGGTAGCGATGATCGCGCAGGTCGAAAATGGGAATGACGGATTCGGTCATGGCCTGGGGGCGTGGCAGTGCGGGTGACGGGCGGTTCTGGCGCGATTGCATGGGGCAGCATCGCCCGTTCCGGGCACCATCTTTCGGGTGCCATCTATTTGTCATTCTAGCTGAGCCGGGCATGGTACCGCCGGCATCACCCGGGACAAAGCCCGCAGACAAAGCCCGCAGGCATGAAAAAGGGACGGCATCGCCGTCCCTTTCCTTGCTACCCGCGAGGGTGCCGCTTACTTCTGCGGCGTCCCAGCGGTATCGCCACCGGTTTCGACCAGGATCATCGGACCTTCAGGCAGCGGCGGCAGGGGCTTGCGCTCCCGCACGACGCGCGCTGCCGGCGGGATGCTGGCAGCCGCTTCCTGCGCAGCGCGCAGCTTGCTGGTGTCGGTGTTGACCCACTCCAGGCCAACCGAGGCCAGCATCGGCTGCAGGCTTTCGACCGCGACCGGGGCCACCGGGGCTACCGTTGCCACAGGGGCCGCGGCCGGCACTTCAACGGCAGGTGCCACGACAGCAGGTGCTTCCACGACAGCAGGGGCTTCCACGACAGCAGGGGCTTCCACGACGGCTTCAGCCACAACCGGAGCCGGAGCCGAGTAGGCGGCCGGGCTTGCTGCGATCGTCGCAACCACCGTTTCAGCCGCCGGCGCGGCAACCGTTTCGATGATCGGCGCAACGACTGGCGCAGCGACCGGCGCCGAGATCGGCGCGGCCTGCACGAACACCGGCTCCGCCGGCAGTGCCACGGGCTGTTGCGTCACTGCGGCAGCTTGGGCGGGCTGGTAAGCCGGAGCGCTCGGCGCGCTTTCGGCAGCCGGCGCGGCAGCGGCTTCGATCGCAGGCGCTTGGGCGACCACAGCCGGGGCGGCGGCCTGGGTGCTTTCGCGCACTTCGGCCGTGTATTCGCCTTCAGCGCTTTCCGCGCCTTCGGTTGCCTGGGCGCCGTCGTCGCGTTCGCGGCGATAGCGGTTGCGGCCACGGCGATTGCGGCGGCGGCGTTCTTCGCCTTCACCGTTCTCCGTGCCTTCCGTGCCTTCCGGCAGGTCGGTGCGTGCGTTGTCGGCGTCATCGTGCGAGGCAACCGCTGCCGCTACGGCCGGCGCTGCCACGACAACTGCGGCGCTCGCGGCTACGGCTTCGGCAGCCAGGCCTTCGGTGGCTTCGCCTTCGCGCGGTGCATCCGCGCGTTCACGCTGGCGGTCGCGCTGACGCTCGCGGCGTTCCTGGTTGCGGTCGCGGCGGCCTTCGCCACGGCCTTCCGTACGCTCGGCCGGCGCGCCTTCGGGTTGGCGGGCCGGCTGGACTTCCAGTGCGGCCTGGCGCGGGGCGCGGCTGTTGCGCTCGCCGCGTTGTTCGCCACGCTGTTCGCCACGTTCACCGCGCGCTTCGACGCGCTCGCCACGCTCCGTGCGCTGTTCGCCCCGGTCCGTGCGCTCGGTGCGCTCGCCACGTTCCTGGGGTGCGCGCTCGCCGCGCTGGCCACGGCCCTGGCGGTCGCCACGTTCGCCGCCACGCTCACCACGCTCGCCACCGCGTTCGCCGCGCTGGCCACGGCCTTCACCGCGTTCGCCACGTTGGCCGCGTTCGCGACGGTTCTCGGCGCTGCGCTGCTCTGCGTCAGCCGGCTTGGCCGGCTCGACGGCGGGCGCTGCGGGCTTGGCGCCGAACAGGTTCTTCAGCCAGCCGATAAAACCACCGCCGACCACCGGCTGGGTAGCCGGCACCGGACGTGCGGCTGCTGCCGCGGCTTCCGGGCGCGGGGCGCGCTCTGCGCGCGGCACGGAGACGGGGGCCGGCTGTTCCGGGGTGATGCCCTTGACGGCAGCTTCCTGGCGCGGCTTGGCATCTTCCTTCTTGCGGCTACTGTAGCTGGTGTCGGCTTCCAGTTCCTTGGCGGCAGCCTCGGCCATCTTGTAGCTGGCCATGCTGTCTTCCAGGCGCGGGTCGTCGTGACGCAGGCGCTCCAGCTTGTAGTGCGGGGTCTCCAGGTGCTTGTTGGGGATCAGCAGCACGTTGACCTTGAAGCGCATCTCGATCAGGTTGATGTCCTGGCGCTTCTCGTTGAGCAGGAACGCGGCCACTTCCACCGGCACCTGGCAGTGGATGGCGGCCGTGTTTTCCTTCATCCCTTCTTCCTGGATGATGCGCAGGACCTGCAGGGCGGAGGATTCGGTATCGCGGATATGGCCGGTGCCGTTGCAGCGCGGGCAAGTGATGTGCGAGCCTTCCGATAGCGACGGGCGCAGGCGCTGGCGCGACAGCTCCATCAGGCCGAAGCGGCTGATCTTGCCCATCTGCACGCGGGCACGGTCATGGCGCAGGGCATCCTTCAGGCGCGTTTCCACGTCCTTCTGGGCCTTGCTGGCTTCCATGTCGATGAAGTCGATCACGATCAGGCCGCCCAGGTCGCGCAGGCGCAGCTGGCGGGCGATTTCGTCGGCGGCTTCGAGGTTGGTGCGTAGCGCGGTTTCCTCGATGTCGGCGCCCTTGGTGGCGCGGGCCGAGTTCACGTCCACCGACACCAGGGCTTCGGTGTGGTCGATCACGATGGCGCCGCCCGAGGGCAGCATCACCATGCGCGAATAAGCCGACTCAATCTGGTGCTCGATCTGGAAGCGCGAGAAGAGGGGGACGTCGTCCCGGTACTTCTTCACGCGGTTCATGTTATCGGGCATGACCACGCTCATGAAGGCGCGGGCCTGCTCGTAGATTTCGTCGGTGTCGATCAGGATCTCGCCGATATCCGGCTGGAAATAATCGCGGATGGCGCGAATCACCAGGCTGGACTCGAGATAGATCAGCAGCGGGGCCTTGTTGTCGCCGGCGGCGCCGTCGATGGCCTTCCACAGTTGCAGCAGGTAGTTCAGGTCCCACTGGAGTTCTTCGGCCGAGCGGCCGATGCCCGCGGTGCGGGCGATGATGCTCATGCCCTCGGGCACGGCCAGCTGGCCCATGGTCTCGCGCAGTTCCTGGCGGTCCTCGCCCTCGATGCGGCGCGATACGCCGCCGCCGCGCGGGTTGTTGGGCATCAGCACCAGGTAACGGCCGGCCAGCGAGATAAAGGTGGTCAGCGCAGCGCCCTTGTTGCCGCGCTCTTCCTTTTCTACCTGGACGATCAGTTCCTGCCCTTCATGCAACGCGTCCTGGATGCGGGCGTTGCGCACGTCCACACCTTCCTTGAAAAAGGCGCGTGCTACTTCCTTGAAGGGCAGGAAGCCATGGCGTTCTTCGCCGTAGTTGACGAAGCAGGCTTCCAGCGAGGGCTCGATCCGGGTGATGACACCCTTGTAGATGTTGCCCTTGCGCTGTTCGCGCCCGGCGGCTTCGATGTCGATGTCGATCAGCTTCTGACCATCGACGATGGCGACGCGCAGTTCCTCTTGCTGCGTCGCGTTGAAAAGCATGCGTTTCATCGCATTACCTCACTCAATGCCGCGGATTGCACCGGCATGCGGTGCCCGCGGCGTTCGTTCCGTGGAGCACGCGAGGGAGCGAGTGAGGGCGCGAGAATTGCCAAAAGCGCCGTCGCGCAAATGAGCGCGGCCGGCTGGGCACGGGTGAAAGAGAGGTAACGACGTCGAAAGCGCCGTCCGCATGGTCGGAGAGAACGCCGGTGTGCTGCTTTGCGCAGCGACCCAGCGGGTTTCCGGCTGGCATGGCGGCGGTGCGGGCGCAAAGAGGCGCCATCGCACCGCGGCCGGCCGCGGAAGGGCTAGACGCGTCAAAGAGCAAGTTTGTCGTCACGGCAATGCTGCTTCGCTTCCTGACATCTCCTGGCGGGCGCACCTACTGCTTCTTGGAGTTCTGCGACCGGGCGCCGGTATAACCAGTCAGGCGGCGTTGGAAGCATGCCGGCGGCACCGTTTCCCGGTGCGGGCGGGACTTCTCTCACCAGAGTGGATGCCGGGTGGGCATCCACTATCAAATTCTGTTCTACCTGAACACTACTCCCACGTGACCGCCGTCAGCGCCGAAGTTGCCTTTGGGCGACTTCCTGCGCGGGCGATACCGTGCGTGCTGCGTTTTTGCTGCCATTTACCAGCCCCGGGCTCGCGTGGTACGCAAAGAAGCGGGAGGCTGGCAGGGTTGGCGGCAACCCGAAGTGTAAAATACGACGAATCGTCTACACCTGACTTGCGCTGCCGGTCTTTGGCCGGAACAGCGAGGAAATTATATTGAAAATGAATGAGTTACGCCATCAAATTGAAAAAGAGGTGCGGCCCGCCGCGGCCGGGCCCCAGGTGGCGTACGTAACGATTGGCGACGAAGCCGATGGCCAGCGTATCGACAACTTCCTCCTGAAGCTCTCGAAAGGGGTGCCCAAGAGCCATGTCTACCGCATCCTGAGGTCGGGTGAAGTGCGTGTGAACAAGGGGCGGGTCGACGCCACGTATCGCCTGCAGTTGGGCGACGTGGTCCGGATCCCGCCTATGCGTGTGGCGGCTTCGGCACCTGATGCCGGCAAGTTCGTGCCGCCGGCCAGCTTTCCGGTGGTCTTCGAGGATGAATACCTGCTGGTGATCAACAAGCCTGCCGGCGTGGCCGTGCATGGCGGCTCCGGCGTGGCATTCGGCGTGATCGAGCAATTGCGGCGCGCCCGCCCGCAAGCCAGGTTTCTTGAGCTTGTGCACCGTCTCGACCGCGAGACCTCCGGGCTGCTGGTGCTGGCGAAAAAGCGTACGGCGCTGGTGAACCTGCATGAGCAGATGCGCGGCAGTGCGCTGGACAAGCGCTACTTCGCCTGCGTGGCGGGGCATTTCGAGAATGCCCGGCAGCACGTGAAATTCCCCCTATATAAGTACACCACCCCGGAGGGCGAGCGCCGCGTTCGGGTGCAGGAAGATGGCATTGCCTCGCATACCGTGTTCAACCGGCTCGAGGTCATGCCTGGCTATACCTTGCTCGAGGCCGAGTTGAAGACAGGGCGGACCCACCAGATCCGGGTCCATCTGGCGCATTCCGGCTTCCCTATCCTGGGTGACGAAAAGTACGGCGATTACGCCCTCAACAAGGCGCTGGCCCGCAGCGGCGCCAATCCCGGGCTCAAGCGCATGTTCCTGCACGCGCACAGCCTGACATTTACGCATCCGATCAGTGGAGAAATCACCACTGTCGTTGCACCCATGCCGCCGGAGTGCGAAGCGTTCCTGCAGCAAGCCCGTAACCAGCGCGCCGCTGACTAAGGCGCCAACAAGGATATTCATGGCCAGGCAACGCTTCGACCTGATCGTGTTCGACTGGGATGGAACCCTGATGGATTCCACCCCGACCATCGCCAAATGCATCCAGCTGGCCAGCCGCGACCTCGGCTTGCCGGTGCCCGACGACAGCGCCGCCAGCCACGTGATCGGGCTGGGACTCAAGGACGCGCTGTCGTACGCCGTGCCGACGCTCGATCCCGCCGACTATCCCCGACTGGCCGAGCGCTACCGTTTCCACTTCCTGACCCGCGACGCCGAACTGGTGCTGTTCGACGGGGTGCACGAGATGCTGGAAGCCTTGCGCGCCGAGCATTATTTTCTCGGCGTGGCGACGGGCAAGACCCGCGTCGGCCTGCAGCGCGCCCTGGAAGCAACTGGCCTCGTGCGCCTGTTCGACGGCACGCGTTGCGCCGACGAGACCTTTTCCAAGCCCCACCCCGCCATGCTGCAAGAGCTGACCCGCGAACTGGGGCAGGACATGGAGCGCACGGTGATGATCGGTGATACCACCCATGACCTGCAGATGGCGGCCAATGCCGGCGCGGCTGGCATCGGCGTAGGCTACGGCGCTCATCCCGCGGACGCCCTGCGCGCCATGGCGCCGCTGCATTGCGCGTCGTCCATCGCCGACCTGAAAGACTGGCTGCTGGCGCATGCTTGACGCAGCGGGCCAGGGGATGACTGGCGAGCGTCACCTTTGCGCGGCCGAGGATTTGGCTGACGGCGGCGCCGGGGTGCGTTTTGTGGTCGAAGTGGGCGGGCGCCCCGTGAGTGCGTTTGTCGTGCGCTTCGAGGGGGCTGTCCACGGCTACCTTAACCAGTGCGCGCATGTGCCGATGGAGCTCGATTGGCAGGAGGGACAGTTTTTCGAGTCCTCGGGCCTATACTTGATGTGCGCGACACATGGCGCGGTTTATGCGCCGGACAGCGGCTTGTGCGTGGGCGGCCCCTGCCGGGGCGCTTCATTGGCCAAGCTGCGCGTCGAAGTGCGCGACGGCAATGTGTACTGGCTGCCGGAAAGTCCATACGAAGCACCCGCGGGCTAGCGGGCAGCCGGCGGGCCCGGTGCCCCGGCCCGCCTCTCTATTCATAATCAAGAGCCAACTGCATGACTGAACAGCAAAAACCGCCGCAGGACGAATCCGGCAAGGCGCAGGAACCGGTGGCTTCGGCCAGCGCCGGGGTGCCCGGGGCGGGGGATGACCGGCTGGAAACCGCCTCGCAGGCCGATTACCCGCTGGAGCAAGAGTTGCGCGCCGGAGATGCTGCTTCGCAGAAAGAAGCTGGCCAGCGCAAGGCGCGCATGGCCGGTCGTGACATTGGCCCGGTCCCCACGGGAACAGGCTGGGAGCGGGATGTGCTGGAAAGGGTGCTGATGGCGACGCTGCGCGAGCAGCGCGCGGCACGCCGCTGGCGGATTTTCTTCCGCTTCGCCGGGCTCGCCCTGCTAGCGCTGATCTTCTTTGCCGTTTTCGACTTCAAGGGCGACGGCACCATTGCCACGAGCGGTCGCCATACGGCAATGGTGTCGCTCGACGGCGAGATTGCTGCCGGGACGCCGGCCAGCGCTGAATCGATCAACGCAGCCCTGCAGGCCGCGTTTGCCGATACCAATGCCGCCGGGATCATCCTCAAGATCAACTCGCCGGGTGGCTCGCCAGTGCAGGCCGGCATGATCAATGACGAGATCCGGCGCCTGCGGACGCTTTATCCCACCAAGCCGTTCTACGTGGTGGTGGAGGAGATCTGCGCCTCGGGCGGCTATTACGTGGCGGCGGCGGCCGACAAGATCTATGTCGACAAGGCTAGCATCGTCGGCTCGATCGGCGTGCTGATGGACGGCTTTGGCTTCACCGGGCTCATGGACAAGCTGGGCGTCGAGCGCCGGCTTTATACCTCCGGCGCCAACAAGGGCATGCTCGACCCGTTCTCGCCGCAGGTGCCGCGGCAGAAGCAATACGCCGAAACCATGCTCAAGCAGATCCACCAGCAGTTCATCGACGTGGTCAAGGAAGGCCGAGGCGATCGCCTGAAGGACGATCCGGACCTGTTCTCCGGCTTGTTCTGGTCCGGCGAGCGCAGCGTTGAGCTGGGCTTGGCCGACGGCCTGGGCAACGCCGACTACGTGGCGCGGGATCTCTTCAAGGCCGAGGACATCGTCGACTACACCGTCAAGGAGAATATTGCGGAGCGGGTAGCCAAGCGTTTCGGCGCCGCGGTGGGCACGGCCGCAATGAAGACGATGCTGTTCGGTACGCGCGTGCAGGCCATGCATTAAGCCAGCCGAGCCGGGCTCGGGGCAGAAAAATGGGGCGGAAACGCCCCATTTTTCGTTTGCTTCCTCGCTTGCCGGCCGTCGCTCAGGCTGCCAGCAAGGAGAAAATGGCGGGGCGCTTGTTCAGTGCCAGCCGCTCAGGGCGCCAATCGGAGATGGGCAGCGTGACGATCGTCTCGCTTGGCAAGGTCAGGTCTACCGCGATCGACAGCAGGCTGGTGCCTGCGCAATGCTGGCGCATGGCTTCCAGCAAGGGGCCATTGCGGTACGGTGTCTCGATCCAGACCTGGGTCTGGCGCGCTTTGCGCGATAACTGCTCCAGTTCGCGCAGGCGCTTGGCGCGCTCGCCGGCATCCACCGGCAGGTAGCCGTTGAATGCAAAGCTCTGGCCATTGAGGCCGGACGCCATCACGGCCAGCAGAATCGAGCTCGGACCTACCAGCGGGCGCACGCGCACGCCCTTGGTGTGAGCCAGGCGCACCAGGTTGGCGCCTGGATCGGCCACCGCCGGCACGCCGGCTTCCGATAGCAAGCCGCCGTCGCGCCCTTCGCGGATCGGTGCCAGCAGGGCGGCCAGTTCGCCTTCGCGCGTATTGACGTTGAGTTCGCGGATCTCGATCTGCTGGATTGGCTTGGCCAGCGGGCACGTTTCGTTGAGCTTCTTCAGGAAGGCGCGTGCCGTCTTGGCATTTTCCGCCACCAGGTAGTCCAGGCTGGCCGTGATTTGCTGCACGCCAGCCGGAATGACATCCGCGAGCGGGTCGAATTCGTCGCGTTTGCCCAAGGTGTTGGGGATCAGGTACAGGGTGCCGCTCATGCTTGGGTTCTCATTTGTCTTCTGTGGCTTGGTGCAAGGTGGGCGAAGCCCTCAGTCCTGGAAGAAGGGGTAGCCGGCCTGGCGCAGCATATTGGTCAGCGCGATCAGGGGCAGGCCTACCAGCGCGGTGGGATCGTCGGACTCCATATGCGAGAGCAGGGCGATGCCCAGTCCTTCGGATTTGGCGCTGCCCGCGACATCATAAGGGCGCTCGATGCGCAGGTAGGCATCCAGTTCCTGGTCGGGAAGGTCGCGGAAAGTCGCGCGCGTCTGGATATCGGCCAGCTGAGCCTCGCCGTTACGACTGTCAAGCAGGCACAACGCGGAGTGAAAAGTGACGGTGCGCCCGCGCATCCACTGCAATTGCGCCAGGGCCTTTTCATGGGAGCCGGGCTTGCCGATCTGCCTGCCATCCAGCGTGGCGACCTGGTCGGAGCCGATGACCAGCGTGCCGGGATGCCGCTCGGCAATGGCCTGTGCCTTGGCGTGGGAGAGCCGCAGCGCGGTGGCCTCGGGGCTCTCGCCAGGCTGTGGGGTTTCGTCGATGTCGGGAATTGCCACCTCGAAAGGAATGCGCAGGCGCTCCAGCAATTCGCGGCGATAACGTGAGCTGGAACCCAGGATCAGGGTGGGGCGGGAAGTTTGCGGCATAAGTAATTGAGCGAAAAGGGAAAGCGGCGAATGGCCGTCTTCCAAAATTTTGACCGCGGCAGCAGAATCGACGTATAATCTCGCGTTTAGCCAAGCAAGTCCGGCGCAATACCGTGTTTTTTCCGGTGTTGTGTAGCTTCCGAGTCACGTTTCGACGGTGCGTATACAGGCGTGTGTCAGCAGGCATGTGTCAGGTATACGTAAAAAAATGCGTCGAAGCCGCGATCCTCCGGGATGCCGCCCGGCATGACGGCACGATAAGACATGACCCAGCCGATTGACCTGCGCGCGCTCGATCTCTTTGCGTTTTGCCGCGCTGGCGACGACGCCGCCGGCGAAGTTGCTGCACGCGATTTGCCGCGCATCATAGCCGAGACTGCGGCGCAAGCGCCAGCGTCGGCGCCGGACGAGGTGTTCAGCTACGCGCTTTCCGGCTTTGTCGAGGAAGAGGCGAGCGAGCCCGGCAAGCCCGCGGTGGAGCGCCTGTTCATCGACCTGGCCGTGAACGGCCGGGTCTGGCTGGATTGCCAGCGCTGCCTGCAGGTCTACGAGCAGCCGATCGCCACGGACATGTGTTTCGAGGTGGTCGCCAGCGAGGCGGATGCCGATGCGGCGCCCATGGATGACGACGAGCTCGATGTGATTGTTGGCTCCAAGCGCTTCGACCTGCTGACGCTGATTGAAGATGAAGTGCTGCTGGCTTTGCCGGTGGCGCCCAAGCATGACGTTTGCCCCACGGTGCACGAAAGTCTCGTGACCGGGGTGGACGGACAGGCGGAACCTGAACCAGAGGTTCTGCCGGAAGAAGAAAAACGGCCTTCGCCCTTTGCGGCGCTGGCCGGCCTGAAAACGAAGCACTGAAGCCGGTTCGCCGGCATCTTGCAACGTTCGAGGGCACCAGGATCAGCATCCGGCCGGGCCCGGCTACGCCTCGTGCGGGATGCGTGTGTTACCATTGAAAAATTCTCGAAGGAGTCATCATGGCAGTTCAACAGAACAAGAAGTCGCCCTCCAAGCGCGGCATGCATCGCTCGCACGACCACCTGACCACGGCAGCGCTGGCAGTGGAGCCGACCACGGGCGAAACCCACCTGCGTCACCACGTGAGCCCGAACGGCTACTATCGTGGCCGCAAGGTCATCAAGACCAAGAACGACTGACAGATCGTTCGGCGTGACTTTGCGTCTCGTACGCGCACGTTGGTAGGTCAAAAACAAAAAAGCGGCAAAATCGTTGCCGCTTTTTTGTTGCGCGCTCGCAGCGCAAACCGTAGCGCAGGCTTCCATCGGGCCGATTTGCGCCGCCGGCTCAAGTTGAGTGCATGGCTGGATGCCATGCGCGGCGGCGAGGGCGGCGCCAGATTTCGCCGTGGAGCGCTCCGGGAGTGCCGTCGGGTTGCCACCGGCTGGTCAGGGTCATGCCTGCCCGGCTCGGGAGCCAGTATTCCAAGTCACGCCGACCAGCGCTTCTGCACCAGGAAACAATGACGATCAAACTAGCTATCGACTGCATGGGTGGCGATCACGGTGTCTCCGTGACCGTACCGGCGGCGATCAGTTTTCTCTCAAGCCATAGCGACGCCGAAGTGGTGCTGGTCGGCTTGCGGGACAGCATCGAGCCGCAGCTCAAGAAGCTGCACGCGCTCGACCATCCGCGCGTGCGCATTGTGACCGCGTCCGAAGTCATCACCATGGACGACCCCGTTGAAGTGGCGCTGCGCAGGAAGAAGGATTCCTCGATGCGCGTGGCGGTGACCCAGGTGAAGGAGGGGCTGGCTGGCGCATGCATCTCGGCAGGCAATACCGGCGCCCTGATGGCGGTGTCGCGCTATGTGCTGAAAACGCTCGAGGGCATCGAGCGGCCGGCTATCGCTACCACCATTCCCAACGAGCAGGGCTGGGGTACCACGGTGCTCGACCTCGGTGCCAATGCCGACTGCGAGCCCGAGCACCTGCTGCAGTTCGCGCGCATGGCGGAGGCCATGGTTGCCGTGGTGGATCACAAGGAACGCCCGAGCGTCGGCCTGCTTAACATCGGCGAAGAAGTGATCAAGGGCAACGATGTGGTGAAGCGCGCGGGTGAGCTGCTGCGCGCTTCGGAACTGAACTTCTACGGCAACGTGGAAGGCAACGACATCTTCAAGGGCACCACCGATATCGTGGTGTGCGATGGCTTCGTCGGCAACGTCGCGCTAAAGAGCAGCGAAGGGCTGGCCAAGATGATCGCCAACATGATCAAGGAAGAATTCACGCGGTCGTGGTTTACCAAGCTGCTGGCGGTCCTGGCTTTGCCGGTGCTCAAGCGACTGTCCCGGCGCCTGGATCCGGCGCGCTACAACGGCGCTTCCCTGCTCGGTCTGCGCGGGCTGGTCGTCAAAAGTCATGGTTCCGCCGATGCGCACGCTTTTGAGTGGGCTATCAAACGCGGGTATGATGCGGCCAGGAATGGTGTGATCGAACGCACCATTCAGGCCTTCGCCAACAAGTCAGGTAACAGCACTCCGGCTACCGGCCCGCAGTCAGGCGCCGAGGATTCCAGTCCAAGCCCGCACGCCGCCTGAGGTCTTGATGTAGATGCCGCGGGCGACGACCCGTGGCCAGACGATCGATCCGACATTACATGACAAGCTACGCAAAAATCATCGGGACCGGGAGCTATTTGCCTCCGCGGCGCGTCACTAACCAAGATATCGCGGCGCAACTGGCTGAGAAGGGCATCGAGACCAGCGACGAATGGATCTTTTCGCGCAGTGGCATCTCGGCCCGCCATTGGGCCGAGCCGGATGTCACCAGCAGCGACCTCGCCGTCAAGGCAGCGGAGCGCGCGCTGGAGGCCGCCGGCATCGATCGCCAGAGCATCGACCTGATCATCGTTGCCACTTCCACGCCCGATTTCGTCTTCCCCAGCACCGCCTGCCTCGTGCAGCAGAAGCTTGGCATCACCAACAACTGCGCGGCGTTCGACCTGCAAGCGGTGTGCTCGGGCTTTGTCTATGCGCTGGCCACCGCCGAGAAATTCATCCGCAGCGGTTCACATCGCAATGCGCTGGTGATTGGCTCGGAAGTGTTTTCCCGCATCCTGGATTTCAACGACCGCACCACCTGCGTGCTGTTCGGCGACGGTGCCGGCGCAGTCGTGCTGTCGGCCTCCGAGGAGCCCGGCATCCTGTCGTCGGCGATGCACTCCGATGGCAGCCACGTGGATATCCTGTGCGTGCCGGGCAACGTCTCGGGCGGCAATATCACCGGGAACCCCTTCCTGCACATGGATGGCCAGGCTGTGTTCAAGCTAGCGGTCACCGTGCTCGACAAGGTCGCGCGCGAAGCACTCGCGGGCGCGCAGTTCCCGGCGGATAAGGTCGACTGGCTGATCCCGCACCAGGCCAATATCCGCATCATGCAAAGCACGGCCAGGAAGCTTGGCCTGCCCGCCGAGCGCATGGTGGCTACGGTGCATGAGCACGGCAACACCTCGGCCGCCTCGATCCCGCTGGCGCTCGACGTGGCGGTGCGCGATGGCCGCATCGGCGCAGGGCATCACGTGCTGATGGAAGGCGTGGGCGGCGGCTTCACCTGGGGTGCGGTATTGCTGCGCATGTAATATTCGGGCCGGCGCGGCGGTGTCATGCCGCTGCACCGACCTGGCGCTATTCATCTTTACGATTCGATTGCGATGAAATTCTCCTTTGTATTCCCAGGGCAAGGCTCGCAGGCAGTTGGCATGCTCAACGCCTTTGCCGGCAATGCAGTAGTTCGTGCCACGCTGGATGAGGCATCCGCCGCGCTTGGGCAGGACCTGGGCCGACTGATCGCCGAAGGCCCGGCCGAGGACCTGAACCTCACCACCAACACGCAACCGGTGATGCTGACCGCCGCGGTGGCCATCTACCGCGCCTGGCTCGACGCCGGCGGCCCGGCTCCGGCCGTGGTGGCGGGGCACAGCCTGGGTGAGTATTCCGCGCTGGTGGCAGCCGGTGTGATCCCCTTTGCTGATGCGGTGCCGCTGGTGCGCTTTCGCGCACAAGCCATGCAGGAAGCCGTGCCGGTTGGCGAGGGCGGCATGGCGGCCATCCTGGGCCTGTCCGACGATGACGTGCGCGCCGCTTGCGCCGAAGCGTCGGCGACCGGTGCCGGCGTGGTGGAGGCCGTGAACTTCAATGCTCCGTTGCAGGTGGTGATCGCTGGCAACAAGGGTGCCGTGGAGAAGGCCTGCGAAATGGCCAAGGCACGTGGCGCCAAGCGCGCGCTGCCGCTGCCGGTGTCGGCACCGTTCCACTCGTCGCTGCTCAAGCCCGCATCGGACCGTCTGCGCGAGCGCATGGCCGGCATGGTGTTTTCCGCGCCGTCGATTCCGCTGGTGAACAACGTCGATGTGGCCATCGTCAACGACCCGCAAGCCATCAAGGACGCGCTGGTCCGCCAGGCCGCTGCCCCGGTGCGCTGGGTCGAGTGCGTGCAGAAGATCGCTGCTGAAGGCGTGACCCATGTGATCGAGTGCGGCCCCGGCAAGGTGCTGGCCGGTATGACCAAGCGCATCGACGGCAATCTGGTGGGCGGGGCGATCTTCGATCCGGCCTCGCTGCAGGACACGCTGGCGCTGCTGAAGTAAACAAGGACCAACGCAATGACAAAATTTCTGGAAAACCAGGTCGCGCTGGTAACCGGCGCATCGCGCGGCATTGGCCGCGCCATCGCACTGGAACTGGCCGCCCAGGGCGCTACAGTGGTGGGTACCGCCACCAGCGAGGCGGGTGCGGCAGCGATCAGCGAATACCTGGCGGCAGCCGGCGGCAAGGGCCGCGGCGCCGTGCTCAACGTCAATGATGCAGCGGCGTCGGAAGCGCTGATCGACGAACTGGTCAAGGCGCATGGCAGCCTGGGCGTGCTGGTGAACAATGCCGGCATTACCCAGGACCAGCTCGCCATGCGCATGAAGGACGAAGACTGGAGCGCGGTGATCGAGACCAATATGACGGCGGTGTTCCGCCTGTCGCGCGCCGTGCTGCGCCCGATGATGAAGGCCCGCGGTGGCCGTATCATCAACATCACCTCGGTGGTCGGCTCGACCGGCAACCCGGGCCAGATGAACTACGCGGCGGCCAAGGCCGGCGTGGAAGGCATGAGCCGCGCGCTTGCGCGCGAGATCGGCAGCCGCAACGTCACCGTCAATTGCGTGGCGCCGGGCTTTATCGATACCGACATGACCAAGGTTTTGTCGGAAGAGCAGCATGCGGCACTGAAGACGCAGATCCCGTTGGGCCGGCTCGGCCAGCCGGAAGACATCGCACATGCGGTGGCCTTCCTGGCAGGTCCGCAGGCGGCCTACATCACTGGTACAACGCTCCATGTGAATGGTGGCATGTACATGAATTGATCGCCTTGTGCAGTGGTCGGGTTCGAGGGAGAAGCCGGCAGAAGCTGTATGAAGTGGTTATTTTTAAAACTGATCGGGCGCAGTTCTTGCAATAGATGGCGGGGGGCATTTTTATGGCCCAAACCTGCTAAAATGCGCCCACTTTTTGTCGAACTTCCCTGGAGGGTTACATGGACAATATCGAACAACGCGTCAAGAAAATCGTGGCAGAGCAACTCGGCGTGGCCGAGGCAGACATCAAGACCGAATCGTCGTTTGTGAACGACCTGGGCGCTGACTCGCTCGACACGGTTGAGCTGGTGATGGCGTTGGAAGATGAATTCGGCATGGAAATTCCTGATGAGGAAGCCGAGAAGATCACGACCGTGCAACAGGCAATCGATTACGCCACTGCACACGTCAAGGCTTAAGCCTGTCGTATCTGAATTCCGAGCCACAGAAGGCAGGCGCGTGGGCCCGTGGGTCTGCTGCGTTGTTTTCTGTGGCTTTCGTCTGTTCGAAGAAGCACAATTGGATGCGTTGCGCCGGTGTCGGTGCAGCCGGTTGCTGGCCGTTGGCCGGCATCGATTCCCAATCCGGTTTTGCTTCACGTACCCGTAGGAAATCATAGTGAGCCGTCGTCGCGTCGTCGTCACTGGGCTTGGCCTTGTGTCTCCGGTCGGAAACACGGTTGCCGAAGGCTGGGCCAACCTGGTTGCCGGCAAGTCTGGCATTGCCACCGTCACCAAATTCGATCATTCCGCGCTTGCCGTGCACTTCGCTGGCGAGGTCAAGGGATTCAACGCCGAGGACTACATCCCGGCCAAGGAAGCCCGCCATATGGATACCTTTATCCACTATGGCATCGCAGCGGGTTCGCAGGCGCTCAAGGATAGCGGCTACGAAGTGACCGAATCCAATGCCGATCGCATTGGCGTGCTGGTCGGATCGGGCATCGGCGGCCTGCCGATGATCGAGGATACCCACGCGGAGCTGACCAATCGTGGCCCGCGCCGGATCTCCCCGTTCTTCGTGCCTGGCTCGATCATCAACATGATCTCGGGCCACCTATCCATTATCCATGGACTCAAGGGCCCCAATCTGGCCGCGGTCACGGCTTGCACCACTGGCCTGCACAGCATCGGCCTGGCGGCCCGCCTGATCCAGGCGGGGGACGCCGACGTGATGCTGGCCGGTGGCGCTGAATCCACCGTCTCGCCGCTGGGCATTGGCGGTTTTGCCGCAGCGCGTGCACTGTCGACCCGTAACGATGACCCCGCAGCCGCCTCCCGCCCCTGGGACAAGGATCGCGATGGCTTCGTGCTGGGCGAGGGCGCCGGTGTGGTCATGCTCGAGGAGTATGAGTCGGCCAAGGCGCGTGGCGCCAGGATCTATGCGGAGCTGATCGGCTTCGGCATGAGCGGCGATGCTTACCACATGACCGCGCCCAATATGGACGGCCCGCGCCGCTGCATGGCCAACGCCCTCCGGGATGCTGGCATCAATGCGGATGAAGTCGGCTACCTGAATGCGCACGGCACCTCGACTCCGCTTGGTGACAAGAACGAGACCGAAGCAATCAAGCTGGCCTTTGGCGATCACGCCTACAAGCTGGCTGTCAACTCGACCAAGTCGATGACCGGCCACTTGCTGGGTGGCGCGGGCGGGCTTGAGTCGGTTTTCACCGTGCTGGCGCTGCACCACCAGGTGTCGCCCCCGACCATCAACATCTTCAACCAGGATCCCGAATGTGACCTGGATTACGTGGCCAATACGGCACGTGACCTGAAGATCGACGTGGCGGTGAAAAACAACTTCGGCTTCGGCGGCACTAACGGCACGCTTGTCTTCCGTCGCGCCTGAAACCGGCGGCCGCCGGGTGGCTTCCCCTTTGCGTTTCAAGGCCCATCCCCTGCGGTGGGCCTTGGTGCTGTTCCTGGCCTGCGAGCTGGCAACATTCACGTTGCTAGCCCGGCAAGGCGTGCAGGAACTGGGGCGCTCGGCGCAAGGATGGGATCTGACGCAGTGGCTGTTGGTGGCCGGCCTGGCCGGGTTGTGCGGCTGGCTGGCCTGGCATTGGCCCAAGCTCTGGCGCGGTGCCGCCTGTGCCTACGGCGGCCTTGCGCCAGGGCGGGACCGTACCGGCCGGCCCGGCATCCTGGTCGATATGCCGGACGGAAGCCGCGCGATAGCGAGGGTGGAATCCAGCTGGGAATTGGGCGAGCTGGCGCTCGTGCTGGCCCTGGAACCGGTAGCCGGACAGCCACCACGCGTGCTGGTGGTCAATCGTGCATTTGCCGGCGCCAGCGCTTTGCGCGCCCTGAGGCGCACTATTCGGGTTGCGCGCCGCGAAGGCCCGGCAGCCGGCGAGGCCGGCTGATGCGCGGCTATTTCAACCATTCTTCACAATATGCGTTGCAACGCACTGACCGTGCGGCCCGCAACGTAGGTAAAATACAACGTTTGTCGTGAAGACGATACCAAGAGATACACTGCAGGTGAAATATTCGTGAGCGAACGCGAAGCCGATCAGCTCCTCGTTGAACGCGTCCAGCAGGGCGATAAGCGGGCCTTTGAATTGTTGGTGGTGAAATACCACCGCAAGATCATCAGGCTCATTTCGCGTTTGGTGCGGGATTCCGCGGAAGTGGAGGATGTAGCACAAGATGCCTTCATCAAGGCGTATCGTGCATTGCCGCAATTTCGCGGTGAGTCGGCCTTCTACACCTGGTTGTACCGGATCGCGGTGAACACGGCGAAGAACTACCTGGCGACCCAGGGACGCCGGCCGGAAGCCTCTAGTGATATCGATGCCGAAGAGGCTGAAACTTTTGCGGACGGTGAGCAACTAAGAGATATCAATACGCCGGAGTCGATGCTTCATACCCGCCAGGTGGCCGAGACGGTCAACCGCGCGATGGAAGCATTGCCCGAGGAATTGCGCACCGCCATCACCCTTCGCGAGATCGAGGGCCTCAGTTATGAGGAGATCGCGGAAGCCATGGGTTGCCCGATCGGCACAGTCCGGTCGCGCATCTTCCGGGCGCGCGAGGCGATTGCCGATAAATTGCGCCCGTTGCTGGGAACGGCAGAGGGCAAGCGGTGGTAGTAGGTGGTGATGTAGCAGGTGGTGATGTCTAGTGGTAAGCAGTAAATAAAATGTCGTGCGGCCAGCGTTGCAGCCTATTCCTGCATCGAAAAACGACAAAGCGGTAGACGGGATTGTCGGTTGTTCAATGGTTTTTCTAGGGGTGGGAAATGGGTCAGGCTCATAAGCAGTCGGTTCATGAAGTGGAAGCAGCGGAGCAAATCTCCGTGCTGATGGATGGCGAGCTGGCGCCGCACGAAGTAAACGCAGTGCTGGACCTCGCGAAAAGCGAGGCGGGCATGGCGAGTTGGGCCTCTTATCAATTGATTGGCGATGCCCTGCGTTCGGAAGAACTGACGCATGCCGGCTCGACCGATGACTTTCTTTCCCGGTTTTCCGCTCGTCTGGACAGTGAGCCGCATGTGCTGGTGCCCGCCGTCGCCAAGGCGTCGTCGGCTCATCGCCTGCTGTTCAAGCCGTCGTGGGTGCGGCGCGTCATGCCGAGCACTGCGATTGCTGCTGCTGTGGCCGCCGTCAGCTGGGTGGCCGTGCCGCAAATGCGCGGCGCCGCCGACCTCGGCACGCCGGATGCGGTTGTGGCGCGTGTCGAACAACCTGCAGCGCCCAAGGCTGGCGGCATCGTGACTGTCTCCGCCGACAACGCGCAGATGATCCGCGATCCCCGTCTGGATGAATATCTTCGCGCTCACCGCGTCTCGGTTGCCACCGATGCGGTAGTGCCGACCATGCGCCAAGTGGCTAACAGCGCAAACTTCTCTCAGGACAATTCGCAGGAATAATGCCGGACATGCATAAAGGATGGTCGCCCGCCAACGTAGCGGGCGCACACAGAATTAGGGCCCTTCGCAGGTCCTTTTTTCTGGCCTTGTGTCTGACTGCGGCTGCGGCAACTGCGCAGCCGCCGGACAATACGCTGGCCCGTCGCGACGCAACGGCCTGGCTCAACAAGATCCATCGCGCGGCCCAGCGCGAGAATTATGTCGGCACGCTGATTTATCAGCGTGGAAGCGTGATGCATGCATCGCGTATCCAGCACTACAGCGATCTCGTCAACAACGAGTATGAACGGCTTGAGACCCTTGACGGCAAGCCGCGCGAGGTGCTGCGCCAGAACGACATCGTCCACAGCCTGATTCCCGAGGCCAAGCTGGTGGTGGTCGAGAAGCAGGAAGCCAAGGATCGTTTTCCGGCGCTGCTGGCCACCAACAAGAGCGATGTGCTCGATATCTACGACATGCGCAAGCTTCCGGGCGAGCGCGTGGCTGGCGTCGAGTGCGAGGTCTTTTCGCTCGAGCCGCACGACGCGGCGCGCTACGCCGTGCGCCTTTGGGCGGAGAAGAATTCCGGCTTGCTGATGCGCGCACAGACCCTGGGCGAGGGCGGCAAGGTGCTGGAACAGGTTGCTTTCTCGCAAGTCGACATCGGCGTGCCATCGGAAAAGCAGCGCATTCTCACGGCCATCAAGAACTCCGGCTCATGGACTCACTATGAGGTGACCAACCATCCGGCCAATATTGCCGATGAAGGCTGGAGCATCGCGGTTCCGGTCAAGGGGTTCCTGAAGATCCGCGAAGTTCGCCGCCCGCTGGGAGAGTTGCGCGCACCGCAGGCCAACCCGCGCGGCAATGTTTTCGAAGTGCTCCAGGTTGTCTACAGCGATGGCTTGACCGGCCTGTCGGTGTTTATCGAGCCGGTTTCCGAGCAGCGCGTGCGCCGCGAAGGCGTCGCCTCGCTGGGTGCCACGCAGGTCGTGGTACGCCGCGTAGCCGATTTCTGGATCACCGTGGTGGGCGAAGTCCCGCCGGCCACAGTGAGGCAGTTTGCCTCGGCGGTAGAATACAAACCACCGAAGGCCCACTAGGCCGGATCGCGGCGTTGCCGCAGGCGTGAACACCGCCTGTGTGCCGCCGCCGATCGGCAACCCTGCTGCCTGTGCTTTCTTCCTCTTTTCGCTGATTTCCCGGGAGTCGACGATGTCACCAAGATCTCCAGCCTTGGCTCGGACCGTGCTCATGGCTGCCATTCTCGCCTTTGCGCCCTTTGCCGCGGAGCTGAGTCACGCGCAGGCCGCCGCGCCATCCTATAACCTGCCCGACTTCACCGATCTGGTGGAAAAGGCCGGACCGGCTGTCGTGAACATCCGCACCACCGAGCGCGTGCGCGCACGCGGCACACCGGGGGGGACCGAAGATGACGAAATGGCAGAGTTCTTCCGCCGTTTCTTTGGCGTGCCCATGCCGGGTGCCCCCACGCCGCCGGGTGCCCCGCGCCGCGGGCAGCCGCCGCAAGGCGAAGAGCAGAGCCGTGGCGTGGGATCGGGTTTTGTCATCAGCCAGGATGGCTATGTGATGACCAATGCCCACGTGGTTGCCGATGCGGAAACCATCTATGTCACGCTGCCCGACAAGCGTGAATTCAAGGCCAAGCTGATTGGCTCGGACAAGCGCACCGATGTCGCCTTGCTCAAGGTCGACGCGACCGGTCTGCCCAAGCTGACACTCGGCGATTCGGACAAGGTTCGCGCTGGCGAATGGGTGCTGGCCATTGGTTCTCCCTTTGGCCTCGATAACACCGTGACAGCAGGCATCGTCTCCGCCAAGGGGCGCGATACCGGCGACTACCTGCCGTTCATCCAGACCGATGTGGCGGTCAATCCCGGCAATTCTGGCGGTCCGCTGATCAACCTGCGTGGCGAGGTGATCGGCATCAACTCGCAGATCTATAGCCGCAGCGGCGGCTATATGGGCATCTCCTTCGCCATCCCGATCGACGAAGCCTTGCGGGTCACCGAGCAGCTCAAGGCGACCGGCAAGGTCACGCGCGGACGCATCGCGGTGGCCATCGGGGATGTGACCAAGGAAGTTGCCGATTCGCTCGGCCTGGGCCGTGCCCGGGGCGCGCTGGTCGGCAGCGTCGAGCCCGGCGGCCCTGCCGAGAAGGCGGGGATCGAGGCTGGTGACATCATCCTCAAGTTCAACGGCCGCGACATTGAGAAGGCGTCGGATCTGCCGCGCATGGTTGGCGACATCAAGCCGGGCACGCGCGTTCCGCTGCAACTCTGGCGTAAGGGCGCAACGCGCGAGGTGTCCATCACCGTGGCCGAGCTGGATGGGGATGCGAAGGTGAAAACCCGCGGCAATGGCTCGCGCGACGATAGCACCCCGCCGGCGGCCAAGCCCAATGCGCTTGGCTTGGTCGTCAACGAGATTCCCGACGCAAAGCTCAAGGAGCTCAAGATCAAGTCGGGGGTCGAGGTCGAGCAGGCGGATGGTCCGGCGATGCGCGCCGGCATTCGCCCGGGCGATATCATCCTGCGGCTGGGCGACAGCGATGTGACCAGCCCCAAGCAGTTCAACGAGCTGGTCAAGGGACTCGACAAAGCCAAGATCGCAGCGGTGTTCGTGCGCCGCGGGGACGCCACGCAGGTGCTGACCCTGCGGCCGGGCACGATGTCCTCGCGCTGACCGGCGCCGCCATCGTGGCCCATCTCACACTGTATGGCAGGAGCTACTGCCATCTGTGCGAGGACATGAAAATCGCGCTGGAGCCGCTCCGGCGCGATTTTTCCTTTGTCTTGCACGAGGTGGACGTGGATGCCGATCCGGCGGCCATAGCCCGTTTCGACGAGCTGGTGCCCGTGCTGATGGCCGGCTCCCAGGCCGGGCCGGACGTGGAGCTGTGCCATTACTTTCTTGACGAAAAGCGGGTGAGGGCGTGGTTGGCCGCACATGCGGGGCCGCGGGCGGGCTAACAGGTGGGCAATGGGGCGTCAGATGGCACATAAGTGCGCCCGGCGAAGCCTGGTTTGGCTGCAGGGCTAGCGCCGTGGTCCATTTCGCGATACGGAAGTCCTTGAAAATACGGTAAAATCGCACTTTGGCGCAAAGTCTGCGTCACCAACCTGCGGCCGGGATCGGCGTGCGCCCCGCAGGGCGCCAGTTCCAGGCCGTTCATAATTGCTGCGCCGCCCGGCGTGCCCACGCGGGCACTTCGTGGCCTGAAACGGCGCACCCCTGAGTATCAGATGGACCATATCCGCAATTTCTCGATCATCGCCCACATCGACCACGGTAAATCGACCCTGGCCGACCGCATCATCCAACTCTGCGGAGGCCTGTCCGATCGCGAGATGGAAGCGCAGGTGCTTGACTCGATGGACATCGAGAAGGAGCGCGGCATCACCATCAAGGCGCAGACCGCCGCGCTGAGTTACAAGGCGCGTGACGGCAAGATCTACAACCTCAACCTCATCGACACCCCGGGACACGTCGACTTCAGCTATGAAGTGAGCCGCTCGTTGTCCGCCTGCGAAGGCGCGCTGCTGGTGGTCGATGCATCGCAGGGCGTGGAAGCGCAGACCGTCGCCAACTGCTACACCGCCATCGAGCTCGGCGTGGAAGTGGTGCCGGTATTGAACAAGATCGACCTGCCGTCGGCCGATCCCGAAAACGCGATCCGCGAGATCGAGGAAGTGATCGGCATCGATGCGCATGACGCCACGCCTTGCTCGGCCAAGACCGGCCTCGGCGTGCAGGACGTCATCGAGGCGATGATCGCCCGCGTGCCGCCGCCCAAGGGCGACCCCGCGGCCCCGCTGCAGGCCCTGATCATCGACTCGTGGTTCGATAACTACGTGGGTGTGGTGATGCTGGTGCGCGTGGTCAACGGCACCCTCAAGCCCAAGGACAAGGTCCTGCTGATGGCCACGGGCTCGCAGCACCTGGTCGAGCAGGTCGGCGTATTCTCGCCAAAGTCGCTGCCGCGCGAATCGCTGCAGGCAGGGCAGGTGGGCTTCGTGATCGCCGGCATCAAGGAATTGAAGGCCGCCAAGGTGGGTGACACCATCACCACCATGGCACGCAAGGCGGCGGAGCCGCTGCCTGGTTTCAAGGAAGTCAAGCCGCAGGTGTTCGCCGGCCTGTACCCGGTGGAAGCCAACCAGTACGAAGCGCTGCGCGAATCGCTGGAAAAGCTCAAGCTCAACGACGCATCGCTGCAGTACGAGCCAGAGGTGTCGCAGGCGCTTGGCTTCGGCTTCCGCTGCGGCTTCCTGGGCTTGCTGCACATGGAGATCGTGCAGGAGCGCCTGGAGCGCGAATTCGACATGGACCTCATCACCACCGCGCCGACGGTGGTGTACGAGGTCGACATGCGCGACAAGACCAAGCTGATCGTGGAGAACCCGGCCAAGATGCCGGACCCGAGCCGCATCGAGAACATCCTCGAGCCCATTGTCACGGTCAACCTGTACATGCCGCAGGCCTATGTCGGCTCGGTGATCACGCTGTGCACGCAGAAGCGCGGCACGCAGATCAACATGAGCTATCACGGCAAGCAGGTGCAGCTTACCTATGAGATTCCAATGGCGGAAATCGTCATGGACTTCTTCGACCGGCTGAAGTCCGTGTCGCGCGGCTACGCCTCGATGGACTACGAGTTCAAGGAGTACCGCGCCGCCGACGTGGTCAAGGTGGACATCCTGATCAACGGCGACAAGGTCGATGCCTTGTCCGTGATCGTGCACCGCTCCAACTCGCAGTACCGTGGCCGCGAAGTCGTGTCCAAGATGCGCGAGATCATCCCGCGCCAGATGTACGACGTAGCCATCCAGGCCACCATCGGCGTCAACATCATCGCGCGCGAGAACGTTAAGGCGCTGCGCAAGAACGTGCTTGCCAAGTGCTACGGCGGCGATATCTCGCGCAAGAAGAAGCTGCTGGAGAAGCAAAAGGCAGGCAAGAAGCGCATGAAGCAAGTGGGTTCGGTCGAGATTCCCCAGGAGGCCTTCCTCGCGATCCTGCAGGTGGGCGACAAGTAAGCCGGCTGGGCCGCGCCGGCACTGCCGGCAGGCTCCTGGCAGTGGTTGACGCGGACTCTATCAAAACAACACGACGATCTAGCCGACATGAATTTTGCACTGATCCTTTTTGTGCTTGTGGTTATTACGGGCATTGCCTGGGTGGCCGACAAACTGGTGTTCGAGAAGCAGCGGCGGCTTTCCGCCCAGTCCGCGCTGGCCGAGTTCGATGCGCGCAAAGCTGATCTCCAGGGACGCTACGGCGTCGGCGAGATCGACACGTCGCGTAGCCGCCTCGCCGAGGAAAAGCTGCGCCAGCCTTGGTGGCTGGAGTATTCCGCAAGCTTCTTCCCGGTGATACTGGCCGTGTTCGTGCTGCGCTCCTTCGTGGTCGAGCCGTTCAAGATCCCGTCCGGCTCGATGATCCCGACGCTGCTGATCGGCGACTTCATCCTGGTCAACAAGTACGACTACGGCATCAGGCTGCCGGTGGTGAACAAGAAGATCCTCTCGGTCGGCGACCCGAAGCGCGGCGACGTGATGGTGTTCCGCTACCCGAAGGATCAGTCCCTCGACTACATCAAGCGTGTGATCGGTGTGCCGGGCGATGTGGTGAGCTACCAGAACAAACGCCTGACCATCAACGGCAAGGCCGCCGATTACAGCCCGCTGCCCGATTACCTGGATGAAGAACGGCTTTCGTACTCGAAGCACTTCCGCGAGAAGCTGCCCGACGGCCCGGAGCACGGTATTCTCAACGACACCGACCGGCCACCGTTTGTCTCCGGCGCGGACCCCGATTTTCCGTTCCGCGAAAACTGCACTTACAATCAGCAAGGGCTGACCTGCAAGGTGCCGCAAGGTCACTATTTTGTGATGGGCGACAACCGCGACAACAGCCTGGATTCACGTTATTGGGGCTTCGTGCCCGATCAGAATATTGTCGGCCGGGCATTCCTGATCTGGATGAACCTCGGCAATATCGGACGCGTGGGGGCGTTCAAGTAAGCCTTCCGCGGCGCGAATAAATCACTCCAGTCAAGCGAGGGAAAGCGCAACATGGGTCAACAGGGTCAGAATGGTCAGAAGCGTCAGGCCGGTCAAACGGCACTGGCAGAACAAGCAGAACAAACGGATCAATCGCGTCGGGAGGTTGGTTCAAGGAGGGGGAGGGCGCGTCTGGCGGGGCGGTACAAGGTGCGCGGATTTTCCCTTGGCAGCTTGCTGATCGTCATCTTGATCGTCGGAGGCATCGTGATCCCGGCGGTCAGGGCGATCCCAAGCTTGCTGGAGTACTTTTCGGTCAAGCGCGCCATCAGTTATGCCAAGCAACAGGCATCCAACAAACGCGAAGTGGCCGATTATTTCGCCAAGCAGGCACAGATTGACCGTATCACCGCTGTGCGCAGCGACGATCTGGACATTCACGAGGACGACAATGGCACGATCCGCTCGGTGGGTTTTTCCTACCGTAACGAGGTGCCGTTATACGGCCCTCTGAGCCTTATGATTACCTATTCGGGAACGCAGTACTGACATGAACCTCGATGCCTTGCAGCAACGCCTCGGCTACCGCTTCAGCAAGCCAGAATTGCTGCAGCAGGCGCTGACGCACCGCAGCCACAGTGCCTTGCACAATGAGCGCCTGGAATTCCTGGGCGATTCGGTGCTGAACTGCGCCGTGGCCGATATGCTGTACGGCATGTTCAGCAAGCTCGACGAAGGCGATCTCTCCCGCGTGCGCGCCAACCTGGTCAAGCAGCAGGCGCTGTATGAAATTGCCCAGATGCTGCAGTTGTCCGAGGCGCTGCGCCTGGGCGAGGGCGAACTGAAGAGCGGCGGTTTCCGCCGCCCTTCGATTCTTGCCGATGCGCTGGAAGCCATCGTCGGCGCCGTATTCCTCGATGCCGGCTTCGAAGGTGCGCGCACACTGATCCGCAAGCTCTACATCCCCATCCTCGAGCAGGTGGATCCGCGCACGCTGGGCAAGGATGCCAAGACGCTGTTGCAGGAGTACCTGCAAGGCCACAAGATAGCCCTGCCGCAATATAACGTGATCGCCACCCATGGCGCCGCGCATAATCAGCAGTTTGAAGTCGAGTGCACCGTGCCTAAACTGGAAGTGCGGGTGTTCGGTACCGGCGCGTCGCGCCGTGCCGCCGAGCAAGCCGCCGCCAAGCTGGCGCTCGACGAGGTGCAAAAGCTCGTGCCCCAGTTGCTCAAGCGCAGCCGGGCCGAGCGCACCGGCAAGACGCGCAAGCAGCCGGTGCCACCCGATCCCCAGTTGTCTCTCAGGTTGAAGGAATGACCGAATCTACCAATCCGCAGCAAGACGCCGCGGGTACCCCAAGCGCAGCCTTTCGTTGCGGCACCGTGGCTATTGTCGGGCGTCCCAACGTCGGCAAGTCCACGCTGATGAACGCGCTGGTTGGCCAGAAGGTCAGCATCACCTCCCGCAAAGCGCAGACCACGCGCCACCGCATCGTTGGCATCCAGACCACCGAGGACGCCCAGTTCGTCTTCGTCGATACGCCGGGTTTCCAGACCCGCCATGCCAGCGCGCTGAACCGCTCGCTGAACCGTGCCGTCACCTCGACCCTGTCGTCGGTGGACCTGGTGCTGTTCGTGGTCGAGGCCGGCTACTACGGCGCCGATGACGAGAAGGTGTTGTCGCTGCTGCCCAAGAAGGTGCCGGTGCTGCTGGTCACCAACAAGCTGGATCGCCTTGGCGCGGACCGCGCAGAGGTAATGATGCCCTTCCTGGAAAAGATGGGGCATCAGTTCCAGTTCGCGGAAGTGGTGCCGATGTCGGCCAAGACGCACGATCACATCGAACGCCTGCTCGCCATCATCCGGCCTTACCTGCCGGAAGGCGAGCCGATGTACGACGCCGACTCCATGACCGATCGCAGCGAGCGCTTCATGGCCTCGGAGATCATCCGCGAGAAGGTGTTCCGCTGGACCGGTGACGAGTTGCCCTACACCAGCACGGTCATCATCGAGAAATTCGAGACCGAAGGCCGGCTGCGGCGCATCTTTGCCACCATCCTGGTCGAGCGCGACGGGCACAAGGCCATGATCATTGGCAACAAGGGCGCCAAGCTCAAGACCATTTCCACGGAGGCCCGCATCGACATGGAGAAGCTGTTCGACGGCAAGGTCTACCTGGAGATGTTCATCAAGGTCAAGAGCGGCTGGGCCGACAACGAAGCTGGATTGCGCGCCTACGGCTATGAGTGATAGAGCGGGCGGGCCTGCCCTGAAGGCCCGCCGCATTGACCCGGTGGTGGAAGAAGCCGCCGAACTGCTGGGCAGCCATGCCGTGCCTGGCATGGCCGTGGCGGAGCAACGCGCGATGATGGATCGCGCGTTGCGCATTGTGCCGGCGCGCACCGAGCTGCGCGTCGCCAACCAGCCCGGCTTCGTGCTGCATGCCTGGCCTTACCGCGAAACCAGCCTGATCCTCGACGTGTTCACGCGTGACCACGGGCGCGTCGCCATGGTGGCCAAAGGGGCCAAGCGGCCGCATTCGGCGCTGCGCCCGGTACTCCAGCATTTCCAGCCGATCTCGCTGTCATGGAGCGGCCGCGGCGAGGTCAAGACGCTGACGCGCGCGGAGTGGGTTGGCGGCATGCTGCCGCTGGCAAGCGACGCCTTGCTCTCGGGTTTTTATCTCAACGAATTGCTGCTGCGCTTTTGCGCCCGCGAAGACGCCCACGTTACCCTGTTTCGCCAGTACATGGCCACGCTGACCCAGCTCTCGCACGGCGAGCCGGCCGGACTGGTGCTGCGCGGCTTTGAACGTGTGCTGCTGCAGGAAACCGGCTTTGCGGTGGCTTTCGATGAGTGCGCCAATTCCGGCGAGACGGTCGAGCCGGGGCTGGACTACGTCTACCAGCCCGAGCGGGGCGTGCGTCGCGCTCAGGCCAGCGATCCATCATCCTGGCCGGTGGTTTCCGGCCAGACGCTGCTCGACATGTCGCAGGACGACTATAGCCGTACACAAACTGTCACGCAAAGTCGCGCCCTGATGCGCTTCCTGCTGCATTATTATCTGCAAGGCGCGCCGCTGAAGACGCGCCAGATTTTGATCGACCTGCACTATCTCTGATTCATTTCCGAGCCTCTAGAGCCCACCGCATGATCTTCCACGCGCATCCCGGCGTCATCGACCTTGGCGTCAATATCGACCACGTGGCCACGTTGCGCAATGCGCGCGGCACGGTCTATCCCGATCCGATCCAGGCAGCGCTGCAGGCCGAGCAGGCCGGCGCCGACCTGATCACGCTGCACCTGCGCGAAGACCGCCGCCATATCCGCGACGCCGACGTGCGCGCGCTGCGCCCGCTGCTGGCCACGCGCATGAACCTGGAGTGCGCGATCACCCAGGAAATGCTCGACATCGCCTGCGGGATCCGTCCGCAGGATGTCTGCCTGGTGCCCGAGCGGCGCGAGGAAGTCACCACCGAAGGCGGCCTGGACGTAGCCGGGCGCTTCGAGCAGGTCAAGGCCGCCTGCCGCCAACTGGCCGACGCGGGCATTCGCGTCTCGCTGTTCATCGATGCGCAGGTCGAGCAGATCGAAGCCGCTGCCGCTTGCGGCGCGCCGGTGGTGGAACTGCACACCGGGCGCTATGCCGATGCGCATTCGGCCGAGGAGCAGGCTACCGAGCTGCGCCGCGTCGCCGAAGGCGTCGATGCCGGCGTGCGGCTTGGCCTGGTGGTTAACGCCGGCCACGGCCTGCACTACACCAATGTGCAGCCGGTGGCCGCGCTGCATGGCATCAAGGAACTGAATATCGGCCACGCCATCGTCGCGCATGCGGTCTTTGTCGGCTGGCAGAACGCCGTGCGCGAGATGAAGGCCATCATGGTCGCCGCGCGGCTGGGCACCACCTATCCGCGCCCGGACGCCGCAGCGTGATCTACGGCATCGGCACCGACATCATCCAGATCGATCGCGTGCAGGGCGTGATGGAGCGCACGCGCGGCCGGTTTGCCGAGAAGGTGCTTGGTCCGCAGGAACTCCAGAAGTACCACGCCCGCAAGGCGCGCTCGGAAAAACGCGGGCTCGCTTTCCTGGCCACGCGTTTCGCCGCCAAGGAGGCCTTCTCCAAGGCGATCGGCCTGGGCATGCGCTGGCCAATGACCTGGCGCGCGATGGAGCTGCTGAACCTGCCCTCCGGCGAGCCGTATCCGCATTGCCACGGCGAGCTCGACGCCTGGCTGCGGGAGCGCGGCCTCGTGGTGCGGGTCAGTGTCAGCGACGAACATGATTATGCGGTCGCTTTTGCGATTGCCGAGCCGGGCGGCGCTGGCGTCAGCCCGCCGCTTGCCTCCCAGCCTAGTGAAGAATCCAAATGATCAAGAAGATTCCCGGTAAACGGCCGGGTCCGGTTGTACTCGATGTCAAAGGCAAGCAACTCGATGCGGACGATGTGCGCCGCATCGCTCACCCGCTGACCGGCGGCGTGATCCTGTTCGCGCGCAACTTCGAATCGCGCGCGCAGCTGCAGGCACTGACGCATGAGATCCGCACCGTGCGCGACGATGTGCTGATCTGCATCGATCACGAGGGTGGCCGGGTGCAGCGCGCCAAGACCGATGGCTTCACGCACCTGCCTGCCATGGCCCGGCTTGGCGCGTTGTGGGAGCAGGACGTGCTGGCGGCAACCAAGGCGGCCGTGGCCTGCGGCTACGTGCTGGCGGCCGAATTGCGCGCCTGCGATATCGACCTGAGCTTCACCCCTGTGCTCGACCTGGACTACGGGCTCAGCGCCGTGATCGGCGACCGAGCCTTCCACGCTGACCCGCGTGTGGTGACCATGCTTGCCAACCACCTGACCCACGGCCTGCTGCTTGCCGGCATGGCCAATTGCGGCAAGCATTTCCCGGGGCACGGCTTTGTGGCCGCGGATTCGCATGTGGCCGTACCGGTGGACGAGCGCGGACTTGACGAGATCCTCTCGCAGGACGCGCGTCCTTACGAGTGGATGGGGATGACGCTGTCATCGGTAATGCCGGCGCACGTGATCTACCCCAAGGTCGACCCGCACCCGGCCGGCTTCTCGCGCTACTGGCTGCAGGACGTGCTGCGTACCCAGTTGGGCTTCGAGGGCGTGATCTTCAGCGATGACCTTAGCATGGAAGGGGCCAGCGTGGCAGGCACGGTGACCGAGGCCGCGCGTGCTGCCTTGGGCGCCGGATGCGACATGGTGCTGATCTGTAACCATCCGGAGCGGGCCGACCAGTTGCTGGATGAGCTCGATGTACGTATCGGCAAGACCTCGCAACGCCGTATCCGCCGCCTGTTCGGGCGCCGCAAGCCGCTGGACTGGAACAAGCTGATGCAAGAGGCGGAATACGCCGCCGCCATGCGCGTGCTCAAGCGCCACAGCTTGATTGCCTGACGCTGCATTGGCCGAAGGCCGGCAAGCAGCAGGGAAAGGAAAAGGGCAGCCGAAGCTGCCCTTTTTCCGTTGCGCCACCCGCGCTGCGGATGGCGGCGAATCAGCTGCGCTTAGTTTGCGCGGCTGCGGTATTCGCCGGTACGGGTGTCGATTTCGATCTTGTCGCCGATGCTGCAGAACAGCGGCACTTGCAGCTCGAAGCCGGTGTTGATCTTGGCGCCCTTGAGCACCTTGCCCGACGAGGTGTCGCCCTTGACTGCCGGCTCGGTGTAGGTGATCTCGCGGACCAGCGTGGTCGGCATATCCACCGAGATGGCCTTGTCGTTGTAGAACACCACTTCGACGGTCATGCCGTCTTCGAGGTAGTTCAGCGAGTCACCCATGCTGTCCTGCTCGACTTCGTATTGGTTGAAGTCGGTATCCATGAACACGTACATCGGGTCGGCGAAGTACGAGTAAGTGCATTCGCGGCGTTCCAGCATCACGACTTCAAACTTGTCGTCAGCCTTGAAGACGGACTCACCCGGGGCTTCCGTCAGCAGGTTCTTGTACTTCATCTTGACCACGGCGGAGTTGCGGCCCGACTTGTTGTACTCAGCCTTCTGCACGACCATCGGGTCGGTACCGATCATGAATACGTTGCCGACGCGGAGTTCTTGTGCGGTTTTCATCTGAACTATTTCCTGAAAAAGAATGTCTCGGAATTCGGTATGGCGAAGGCGCTCTGCCGACACACTGCGCGCAAGCTTGCGCGGGGCGTTTCCGTCTTCCGGCCTGGTCACCATCAAAATAACCCATTATTTTACCCGATTTTCGCAGAAGGCCACGAGATTTGCGGCCAGGTCGCCAAGGTGCTGCAGGCTGCGCTGCCACTGCTCGGTGGCGGCACCCAGCATGGGCAGATGGGCGCGCAGGCGCGACCAATCAGGTGATTCACCATCCTTATTCCAGCTGTGCCAGAAAGTGGAAAGTGCATTGGCAACCTCAATCTGGCCGCTTTGTTCCAGCCGATGCCGGAACAAAGCCAGGAAAGCATCGAGCTTGACCATGTGTGCGGCGTCGGATTGCGGGTAGATATGCCAGACAAAGGGCCGGCCAGCCCACTGCGCGCGCACGAATGAATCCTCGCCACGCACGAAGTTCAGGTCACAGAGCCAGAGCAGTTCATCGTAGTGCTCCTGGCGCACAAAGGGCACCACCTGCACGGTCAGGTTGCCGCGCTCGAAGGCGCTGCCGGGCACGCAATCGGCCGCCCCGAACCATTCGCTTGCCTGCTGCGCCGCCAGGCCGGCCGGGACCAGGCACTGGACCGGGTCCGGGCCATCCCGCCATTGCGCGAGCAGCGCCGGCAACGCAGCGTTGGCATATGCGAACAGGCTGACTTTCAGGGCGCCGTCGATGGGCTGGAAGCCAAGGCGATGCCAGAGCGCCGCCTGGGCCGCGGGGCTGGTGCGCAGGTGCTCGCGTTGCATGCCGAGCATGGCTTCGCGCAGCAGGCCGCCCGTGCCGGGCTCGAAGCCGGGGAAGAAGAAGTACTTGACCAGTGGCAGGCGCGGATGGGGCGAGGCCATGCCGTGGTGTTCCCTGACCCAGGGCTCGGCGCTCATGTATTCGAGATTGATCCAGGCCGGCTTGGGCTCGCATGCAGCCATGGCGGCCAGGAATGTGGCGGGCAGGTCGCAGGCGAAGGATTCGATCACCGCATCGTGAGGCGTGACCCCCGCAAAGCGCGCGGCGCTCTCCTGGGCGTTTTCCTGGTCCGCGCGGCGCCACGGGCGAATCGTCACGCCGGCAAGCACTTGCTCTGGGGCGGCGAAGTTGAGGCCTGGCGCAAGGCGCGCGAAGCTGGCCAGGTCGTCCACCCACAGGCGCACGGCGTGGCCGTGTTCCTGGGCCAGCTGGCGTGCCAGCCGCCAGCAGACGCCGATATCGCCATAGTTGTCGATGACGGTGCAGAAGATGTCCCAGGAGCGGATGGCGCGTTCGGGCTGAGTGGGCATGGTGGCGGGACTCCGCAAGGATTTGCTCTAAACTTGCGATTTTAGAGCTTGTTGCGCCGTGGCCCTGCCGGGCATGCGCGCCACCAGCCAACCCACCCACGGTCAATTCGCTACCGATGTCCCAGCAGGAACCTGAAACCCACGATCAGGGCGCATCCGCCGCCGCCCAGCCGGATGGGCGGCCCGAGCAGCCGACCAAGTCGTCCTTGGCGGCCCCTTGCGCGGCACCTGGCGAACCTGTGCCAGACGCGCCGTTCGACGCCAAGGCCGTGATTGCGCAATTGCCCGGCTTGCCCGGGGTCTACCGCTACTTCGATGCCCAGGGCAATGTCCTTTACGTGGGCAAGGCGCGCGACCTGAAAAAGCGCGTCTCCAGCTACTTCAACAAGACGCTCCTGTCGCCGCGCATTGCCATGATGGTGGCCAAGATCGTGCGCATCGATACCACGGTGGTGCGCACCGAGGCCGAGGCGCTGCTGCTGGAGAACAACCTGATCAAGGCGCTGGCGCCGCGCTACAACATCCTGTTCCGCGACGACAAGTCGTATCCGTTCGTCAAGCTGACCAGCCATCGCTTCCCGCGCATGGCCTATTACCGCGGCGCCACCGACCGCAAGCATCAGTATTTCGGGCCGTTCCCCAGCGCGGGCGCTGTGCGGGAGAGCATGCAGATCCTGCAGCGCGTGTTCCAGTTGCGTACCTGCGAGGACACCGTCTTTACCAATCGCACGCGGCCTTGCCTGCTGCACCAGATCCACCGCTGCACCGGGCCTTGCGTAGGTGCCATCAGCGAGGCGGATTACACGCGCGATGTCAGCAACGCGGCGCGCTTCCTGCAAGGCCGTCAGAACGAGGTGCTCGAAGGCCTGCAGGCGAAGATGGAAGAGCACGCCGGGCGGCTGGAGTTCGAGCAGGCGGCAGCGGTGCGCGACCAGATCGGCGCGCTGTCCACCGTGCTCAAGCGGCAGGCCGTGGAGGAGGTCGGGCAGTCCAGCGACATCGACGTGCTTGCGGTAGCGGTGGAGGGTGGCCGTGCGTGCGTCAACCTGGCGATGGTGCGCGGCGGCCGCCATCTTGGCGACAAGGCTTACTTCCCCGCGCACGTCGAGGAAGGCGCGATGATTGTCGGGCACCAGGACGAGGATGTCGGTGCCGGCGCGGTGATCGAGCCAGGCGAGGCAGGCGGTGAGGGCGCGGCTGCGCCCGGCGGCCCGGCCGGCATACCGGTCGAGCGCATCGCCGCCGAGGTGTTGTCCGCCTTCATGGCGCAGCACTATCTGGATCAGGCCGTGCCGCCGATCCTCGTGGTGAGCCATCTGCCGCCAGACAAGGCCCTGTTGGAAGCGTTGTCGATGCAGGCGGGGCGCAAGGTCACGCTGGTGCGCCAGCCGCAGGGGCAGCGCCGGTCCTGGCTCGAGATGGCGCAGAAGGGCGCCGAGCTGGCGCTGTCGCGCCGCCTGGCTGAGCAAGGCAGCCAGCAGGCCCGTACGCGGGCGCTGGCCGAGACGATCGGCATCGACATGGAAGACCTCGCTTTGTTGCGGGTCGAATGCTTCGACATCAGTCACACCGCTGGCGAGGCCACGCAAGCGTCTTGCGTGGTCTTCCACCATCACGAGATGCAGAACGCCGAGTACCGCCGCTACAACATCCAGGACATCACGCCCGGCGACGACTACGCCGCCATGCGTCAGGTGCTGACCCGCCGCTACCAGAAGCTGGTGGAGATGATGGAGCAGGCGCAGGAGCCCGCCCCCGAGGGTGGCGAGCAAGGCAGCGAGGCGGGGGCATCCGGTGCGCTGGCGCTGGTGCCGAACGTGGTGCTGATCGATGGCGGCAAGGGTCAGGTGGAGGTTGCGCGCCAGGTGTTCGAGGAGCTTGGCCTCGATATCGGGCTGTTGGTCGGCGTGGCCAAGGGCGAGGGCCGCAAGGTCGGGCTGGAGACGCTGATCTTCGCCGATGGCCGTCCTTCGCTGGAGCTGGGGCAGGGCAGTGCGGCGCTGATGCTGGTGGCGCAGATTCGTGACGAGGCGCACCGCTTTGCCATTACCGGCATGCGCGCGCGCCGCGCCAAGGTGCGCAACACCTCGCGGCTGGAGGAGATCGAGGGCGTCGGCGCGCGCCGCCGGCAGAAGCTGCTCACGCGCTTTGGCGGCCTGCGTGGGGTGGTCGCGGCCAGCATCGACGAACTGGCCAGCGTCGATGGTATATCGCATGCGCTGGCCGAGGAAATCTATCGGCAGCTACATTGATCCGGCCAAATCGGACGCCCATGTGGCAGGAAATGCTCGGCCATCGTTGAAATAGGCGACAATCTCGGCGTTGCCCATTGCCGTCGTTTCGTTCCGAGCCCCCATGCCGCTGAATATACCGATCCTGCTGACCTGGCTCCGTGTTGCCATGATTCCCCTCGTGGTGGGCGTGTACTACCTGCCTGAAGCATGGCTGCCCATGCATGCCAAGAACATGACGGCAGCCGGTTTCTTCATCGTGGCCGCGGTCACCGACTGGCTGGACGGTTTCCTGGCAAGGCGCTGGAACCAGACGTCTTCCTTTGGCGCTTTCCTCGATCCGGTCGCCGACAAGCTGATGGTGGCGGCCGCGCTGCTGTCGCTGCTGGCGCTGGGCCGGGTGGCCGACCTGATCGCGCTGGTGATCATTGGCCGGGAGATCACCATCTCCGCGCTGCGTGAGTGGATGGCGCAGATCGGGGCGTCGAAGAGCGTCGCGGTGAATTTCCTCGGCAAGCTCAAGACCACCTTCCAGATGATCGCGATCCCTCTGCTGCTCTTCAACGATAGCCTGCTCGGCATCGTCGATGCTTCCGTGCTCGGCGCATGGCTGATCTACGTGGCGGCAGTGCTGACGCTGTGGTCGATGTTCTATTACATGAAGCTGGCGTGGCCGCAGATTCGCGAGCGCAGCGGCCTGAGTGGCGAGGCCACCGCACAAAAGTGATGGTTCGATGAAAAATATGCTTGACGACCACGCCGCTGATTTGCAATAATCCTGTTCTCGCTTCTGACGAAACAAACCGAACGAAGCGAAAAGCAGCAAGAATGTAGCGAGATGTGAGCGGTATTGGCACAGAAGCTGTGTTTTAAGTAAGAAGTTAGCAGGATCCTGCGGGAGTAGCTCAGTTGGTAGAGCGCAACCTTGCCAAGGTTGAGGTCGCGAGTTCGAGCCTCGTCTCCCGCTCCAGGTTTCGGTTAAATCTGGAAGTGCACAGTGTTTGTTTTGTGGTTCCAGGTTGGCACGCAGAGTAGTCAAAGTGGTAAATGCGGGAGTAGCTCAGTTGGTAGAGCGCAACCTTGCCAAGGTTGAGGTCGCGAGTTCGAGCCTCGTCTCCCGCTCCAATCCCAAAGGGAAGCACCGCTTCCCTTTTTGTTTGTGATGGTAGTGCGCAAGCGCGGCCCGGCAGGGTCTGGCGAATGCGGCTACAATCCAGCAGCCGTCACCCGGCGGGGTGGCAGAGTGGTCATGCAGCGGCCTGCAAAGCCGTGTACGCCGGTTCGATTCCGACCCCCGCCTCCAAAATAGTCAAGCACAGAGCGCTACCCTAACCGGTGGCGCTTTTTGCTTTCTGGCGATCCGATCATCGGCGCCATCCGCACCGACAATTTCAACTTTCCCCCTCTCTCCCCTCTCTTTCCCCTCTCTTTCCCCCTCAAGTTTTCCGCCCGATCGCGCACCGCAGCTCTTTTTTGTCGTTCATCCTCTTCGATTTTTAGGACAAGTCCTAATATCTTCGCTTATTTTTGTTTTATTTCACAATTCTGCTTCAGCTATTCCGGCGGCTGCCGTAAAGGCGGATGAGGGTCGTCCAAAAGACGGCTCGCCGGATTCCGAGAGTGTTGCAAGCGCGCTTCCAAAACAGACTGCCTGACCCCGTTCCCGTTGCCCACGGGCGTCATTTCATCGTCCACCTCTATGGAGAATCGGCGCCGCTCTCGCGCGCGCCGACATTGCGTCATGAACATCACTCAACGTCTCTTAGCCACCTTGTCGCTGGCCCTGCTTGCCCTGCTTGCCGTCGGAGTCGGTGGCCTCTGGCAGCTCCGCGAGTCGCAGGAGCGTTTTACCTACTTCAATGACAACACGCTCACCAGCGTTCGCATGCTGAGCGAGCTGCGCGATACCGTCAGCACCATGCGCGTGTCGCTCTACCGCTATGCCTTGTCGCCGAATGCAGGCAGCCGCTCGGACGCCATGAAGAGTTTGGCGAAGGCGGACGAGATCTTCGACAGCACGGTCGCAACCTATGAGCGCAGCGATATTTCCGATGAGACCGACCGCCAGATGCTGGAGGCGGACCGCGCCGCGGCGAGGCAATATCGCGCGGAGCGGGAGCGCTTCCTGGAGCGCTTCGCCGCCAACGACGATGAAGGTGCACGTGGCATGCTGATGGGGGGCTCGCTCTTTGTCGCGGTCTCGGCGCTGCACACCGCCATCAACAAGCACGTGGCGTACAACGCGGGTCTGGGCGAGCAAGTGGTGGCGACCAACGGCAAGGCTTACGGACTGGCCTTGACAGTCTTCTCGGCGATCATTGCCTGCGGCTTTCTGGTCACCGGTACGCTCGGCTATTCGCTCTACCGCCGCATTCACAGCAGCCTGGCCGAGATTGAGCAGACCCTGCGCTATGTGAGCGAGTCGCTCGACCTCGATCGCCGCGCTTTGGTGGGCCATGAGGATGAGATCGGGCGCACGGCGATTGCCTTCAACCAGTTGATCGAGCGCGTGGCGTCGGCACTGCGTGAAGTCCGCTCGTCGACCGACTCGGTCAGCACGGCCGCCCACCAGATTGCGGCGGGCAACGTAGATCTGTCCACGCGTACCGAGCAGCAGGCGGCATCGCTGGAGCAGTCTGCCGCCAGCATGGAAGAGTTGACCGCGACCGTACGCCAGAATGCCGACAATGCACGCCAGGCCAGCGGCCTGGCGGACAATGCCGCCGAGGTGGCGGAGCAGGGCAGCACGGCCGTGCAGCAGATGGTGGAAACCATGGGTGCAATCAGCACCAGTTCCACTCGTATCGCGGAGATCACGACCTTGATCGAAGGTATCGCCTTCCAGACCAATATCCTCGCGCTCAATGCGGCGGTCGAGGCGGCACGCGCCGGCGAGCAGGGTCGCGGCTTTGCGGTCGTGGCTGGTGAGGTACGCAGCCTGGCCCAGCGTTCGTCCAGCGCCGCGAAGGAAATCAAGGATTTGATCGACACCTCGGTGGACACGGTCCGCCAGGGCTCGACGCAGGCCGAAGGTGCGGGCAAGACCATGAGCGAGATTCGCCAGGCCGTGCGGCGCGTCTCCGACATCATCGGGGAGATTGCCGCGGCGTCGAGCGAGCAGAGCAGCGGGATCGAGCAGATCAACCAGGCCGTCGGGCAGATGGACCAGGTCACACAGCAGAACGCGGCTTTGGTTGAGCAGGCGGCAGCGGCTGCGCAATCGCTGGAAGAGCAGGCCGACAAGCTGCGCGAAACCGTGGCGACGTTCCAGCTGGCCGGGCGCTAGGGCTTCAGGGCGGCGGGATGGCAGGGCGGCGGCGCACTTCTGCGGGGATGGGGGCACATCCTGCCCCGATTCCGCGCTTTGCCATTGTGGTGATCGTGTTACATTCCACGTTGTAGTCTTCACGGGGCGTTCAGGGGATATCCGACCTGAACAGCGTGCCATCGTCGTCCGCTTGGACTCATGCTGCGCTTTTCGCCTCCAGGCTGCCGTAAAACTCCTGTTCCCGTTTTCCCTCAATCAGTGCGGTACCTCTCGGCCTGTGTCCGGCATTCAACGCCGCAGCGCGGCCCAGAGGTCGCTTTGTGGTCCCCGCCTTACGGTCCCTGGGGGCGGGCGGGTTGTCCAGTCACCGCCACCATGGCCAAGCACGAGGAACCCAGAACGCATGCATCACGCTACCCCGCTCATCAGCACCATCGTCGGCGGTCTCGTCCTGGCGTTCATATTGGGTGCGCTGGCCAACCGGCTAAAGCTCCCGCCGCTGATCGGATACTTGTGCGCGGGCATCGTGGTCGGCCCGTATACGCCGGGCTACACCGCGGACCAGGCGCTGGCCCCGGAACTGGCGGAGCTTGGCGTGATTCTGCTGATGTTCGGGGTTGGCTTGCATTTCTCGCTCAAAGACCTGATGGCGGTGAAAACGATCGCCATTCCGGGGGCGGTGGTACAGATCGCCATTGCAACCTTGCTCGGGATGGGCGCGGCCTGGGGCTTTGGCTGGGAATGGGGGCCAGGCCTGGTCTTCGGGCTGGCACTTTCGGTGGCGAGCACCGTGGTGTTGCTCAAGGCACTGCAGGAGCGCGAACTGGTGGAGTCGCCGCAGGGGCGGATCGCGGTGGGCTGGCTGATCGTGGAGGACCTGGCCATGGTGCTGACGCTGGTGCTGCTGCCGGCGCTGGCAGGCCTGCTCACGCCATCCGCAGATGGCACGGCGTCAGGCGCGCCCGCACCAGACTCGGGCGACATCGTGTTCGCCGTATTCGCTACCCTGGGCAAGGTGGCCGCCTTCGTCGCCGTGATGCTGGTGATCGGCCGTCGCTTTATTCCCTGGATGCTGGAGCGCATCGTCTGGACCGGGAGCCGGGAACTGTTCCGTCTGGCGGTGTTGGCAACGGCGCTCGGCGTGGCCTTTGGCGCGTACTCGCTGTTCGGCGTGTCGTTTGCGCTCGGTGCATTCTTTGCCGGCATGGTGCTGGCGGAGTCGGAGTTCAGTCACCGCGCGGCGGAGGAGTCGCTGCCCCTGCGTGATGCGTTCGCCGTGCTGTTCTTTGTTTCGGTCGGCATGCTGTTCAACCCGATGGTGCTGATCAACGATCCCTGGGGCGTGCTGGCCACGCTGTTCATCATCGTGGTGGGCAAATCGCTCGCTGCGCTTTGCATCGTTCGGGTGTTCGGGCATTCCACCCGTACCGGCATGACCATCGCGGTCAGCCTGGCCCAGATCGGCGAGTTTTCCTTCATCCTCGCGGGTCTCGGCGTTTATCTGAAGATCCTGCCTGAGCGGGGCCACGCCCTGATCCTGGCTGGCGCGCTGCTGTCCATCGTGCTGAACCCGTTGCTCTTCCACCTGCTCGATCGCTATACCGCGAAGCATGCAGGCGAAGCGGATCCCCAACCCGCATGAGTGCGGGCATGCAGCGCCCTGCGCTGCTCACTGGCTGGCCGCTGCGGCATCGCGGCGAAGATACTCCGTAAAGGCCAACAGGCCCTGCGTAGGGTACTTGTCCTGGTGAACCACGAGGTGCAGTGGCCTCACCACGTCGGGCAGGCCATCGCGCAGCGCCACCAGTGTGCCGCGCTGCAATTCGTCTTCCACCACCTGCAGCGACAGGCAACTCACTCCATAGCCGCTCATCACGGCACGCTTGATCGCTTCGGAGTTGCCCAGTTCCAGCGCGAAGCGCAGTTCGCCTAGCAGTGGTGCCAGCCGTTGTTCGATGATCTCGCGCGTGCCCGAGCCGGGTTCGCGCACGACCCAGTCGGCGTCGCGCAAGGCGGCCAGATTGCCTGGGTCGCTTGCCAGCGGGTGTGACGGGCTGACCACCACCACCATCACATCGTCCCGCCAGTGGGCGCTGCGCAGGTCGCGCTCGTGGCAAGTGCCCTCGATCAGTCCGATATCCGCCTCGAAATGCAGCAACGCTTGCAGGACCTCGCGCGTATTGCCGATGCGCATGTCGAGCGCACAGGGCCCGCTCTGTGCATGTCGAAAACCTGCGAGCAGGCCCGGCAGGATATAGCTGCCGATGGTGTTGCTGGCGGCAATGCGCAGTTGCACCCCGGGTTGCACGGTGAAGCGCTCGAGTTCCTGCGCCTGGTCCAGCAGCGACAGCGCGCGCGGGAAAAACAGCCGGCCGGTCTCATTGATGCTCAGGCGACGCGCGACCCGGTCAAAGAGGGCGCCGCCTAGCGTGGCCTCCAGATCCGCCAGCGCGGCGCTGACCGCGGATTGCGACATGGCCAGCGCATCGGCTGCAGCCACGGTACTGCCGTGCTGCGCCACCGCGACGAAGACGGAGAGCTGGCGCAGGGTCAGGCGGAGCGGGCGATGAGTCATATCTGAAAGACAGGTAATGTATAGCGATATTACCTGTTTTACAGATTTCTTCCTGCTAAGTACGCTTCGGACATATTCAATATGCGCCCCGAAGCCCTCCGGCGTTACGGGCAGGACCCCCGCCATGTCTTCCATTCAATCGTCCGCAGTTGCCAATCTCGGCACCGATGCTCCTTCGTGGCCGACCCGGGTCTTGACGCTGGTGCCGCTGGGTTTCATCGCCTGGCTGGCCATGGTGTTCTCGGCCAACCCGGCGGTCTCGCACCTCGGCATGAGCGCGCTGACGCTGGCCATGTTCGCCGGCATGGTGGCGGGCAATACGCTGCCGCAACGCTGGCTCACCCCGCTTGCGCCGGGCATGCAGCTGGCGCGCCAGCAACTGCTGCGCCTCGGCGTGGCGTTGTATGGCCTGCGCCTCACCTTCGGTGCTATCGCCGACCTGGGCCTGGCAGGCGTGCTCGTGCCGCTGGCCATGCTGGTCTCGACCATGCTGCTGGGGATCTGGATCGGTTCTTCGCTGCTGGGACTAAGCCGCCGGGAAGCCATCCTCGTCAGCGCGGGCAGCGCCGTATGCGGCGCCGCGGCGGCCATCGCGGTGGCTTCGGTGGTGCGCACCGACGACCGCCAGACGGCCGTGGCCGTGGCCACGGTGGTGCTGTTCGGCACGGCTGGCATGCTGCTGTATCCCTATCTGTTCGAGCTGGCCACGCAGCACTGGCACCTTGCCATCAGCGAGCGCACATTTGGCATCTACACAGGCGCCACGCTGCACGAAGTGGCACAGGTCATCGCCTCGGGCAAGATGGTCAGCGATGCCACCGCGGATGCCGCCGTGGTGACCAAGATGGTGCGCGTGCTGGCGCTGGGCCCGCTGTTGCTGGTGCTGGCGCTGTGGCCGAAGGCTGGCATCGGGCTCGAGGAAGAAGGTAACGGCGAGAAGGCGGCAGGCGGGCGTCCGTGGGGTGCCATCCTGAAGGCAATCCCGTGGTTTGCAGTGGGTTTTGTGGCGGTGATGGCCGTGCATTCGGCTGGCCTTGTGCCCCAGGACTGGAAACCTGCCCTGCTGGCCTTCGATAACTGGCTGCTTGCCTGCGCGATGCTGGCAATTGGCTTGCACACCCGCATCAGCACCCTGCTGCGCGCCGGGCGCAAGCCCCTGGTGCTGGCAGGCCTGCTGTTTGTGTTCCTGGTGTGCGGTGGCGCGTTGTTGTGCGCGGCGGTGGCCTGAGCGCGCAAAGCCGGGGCAGGGGAGCGCGGATGCTGGGAGGGTGGATGCTGGTGCGGCCGACGGGGGTCGAACCCGTAAGCCCGTAAAGGCGGCAGATTTTAAGTCTGCTGAGTCTACCAATTTCTCCACGGCCGCACGGCAAGCCCGATATTGTGGTCGGTTGGACGCGGTGATGCAAGCTCCGCGCGGGATTTGCACCGTGGGCAGCCAGCCGGGTGGCGGCAACGTGTTTATGTGCCGGTTGTTACTCCTGGTAACAATGTAACGTTCTCGGTTTCACCTGCAATTTGCCAGGAACCTACAATACCTCTTATCGAATAACGCATTGCAAGAGGCAAGGATCATGAAACGTTGGTGGCTCGCAGGACTCGCTTTGCTTGGGGCGCTGGCATCCGGTGCGGCAATGGCCCATGTGAGCGTTGGCGTGGCGATTGGGGTGCCTGGTGTCGTGGTCGGCGGCCCGGCGTACTATCCGCCGCCAGCCTATATTGCCGCGCCGCCCGTGGTCATGGCGCCTGCCCCTGTCTACTATGGACCGCCGCCCGTCATCGTGCGGCCGGCTCCGGTCTACTACGGTCCGGGACCGGGCTATTACGGCCCGCGTTACTACGGCCGCGGCTATTATGGGCGGGGCTACTACGGTCCGGGACATGGACGCCACTGGCGATAAGCATGAACGACCTGCCTTGCGCAGGCCGGAAAAAAGGGCCCCGCGGGGCCCTTTCGTTTTGCAGGCGAGGCCTTGGGAGTCACACTGTAGGCGGCAATCCAGACAAGGTTCCATAGTCATCAGTGGGGTCAAAAAATTTGAAGAGACAGGTCAAACCGGCTCTCATATCTTTATTAGGGTTTCCACCTATACTGCTGCTGTGACGCCGTGATGACAAGATTCCGCAATGCTTCATCATCCAGCGCCCCTCCAGCACGACCTAATTCCCAAGAGGATCCGCCCATGAAGATCAAAAACAGCCTGGTGGCGATTGCAGCCCTGACCGCCCTCTCCGCCCTCTCCGCACTCTCCGCCTCCGCCTTCGCAGCCGGTATCGCCAAGGCAGACCCTTACACCGATGGCGCCAAGATCGGCAAGGTTGATCCCTACACCGATGGCGCCAAGATTGGCAAGGTTGACCCGTACACCGACGGCGCACGCAAAGTGGATCCGTTCACAGACGGCGCCAAGGTTGGTGATCGCCGCGACCAGTTCAGCGACGGAGCCTGAGTTTGCCGGACATTAGCCTGCGGCCCTGAGGGCTTCGGCCGTCCGCATCCAGCAACGCCGTGAATCATCGAAAGACCCGCCTCGAGCGGGTCTTTTGCTTTTTGCGGGCAGGTGCCAGGACGGCAGCGGCATGGTCATGCCAAGGGACGTGGCGCTATACTTCCGGCTCACTGAAATGATCTTCGAGGAGAGTGGTATGCAGCAAAAAACCGTGCTGACGGCAGATGATGTGAAGAAGGTACTGGCCGCAGCCGAGCTGGAAGCCAAGAATCACCAATGGGCGGTTTCAATTGCCATCGTGGACGACGGTGGTCACCTGCTGGCATTGCAACGCCTGGACGGCGCTGCACCGATTTCGAGCTACATCGCCACCGAAAAGGCGCGCACGTCGTCGCTGGGTCGTCGCGAGTCCAAGGTTTACGAAGACATGATCAACAACGGCCGTCACTCTTTCATGACCGCGCCGGTGCTGCAAGGCATGCTGGAAGGTGGTGTGCCTATCGTGGTCAATGACCAGGTCGTGGGTGCAGTTGGCGTGTCGGGCGTGAAGTCGACCGAAGACGCGCAGATCGCGCGTGCGGGCATTGCCGCCCTGGGCGTCTGATACTCGCCTGCAAACGGAGGCGGCCGTGGTGCAGGGCAGTGAGCGTGACTCACTGCCCAGCACCTCCTGCCGACTGCGGAGCAAATCGCTTGTGCTCCCTGATGCTGATGCCTGTCGACGGCTTTGGCATCGGGCTGCCAGTTCCGGTAGCCCTTCTTGCATCGAAATCCCGTACAGCGTTACATGGTTGCCACGATGGTTTCCCACGGCATGGCTTGGGCTGGCGCGTGCGCGCCTGGGCACGGTCACTTCGTCAGGATCAGCTTGCCATAGCGCGTGATGCGCAGCGTGTAGACCTCGCCGTTATGCAGGATCGGCAGCAGGTTGGCGCCACGCATCAGCGAATCCAGGGGCACCGCATCCCCTGCGGGCGCAGCGGGCAGGCTGTCGCGCACCAGCGCTTCGAGCCGGGCGGGCAGGGCAGCTACAGCAGATTTCATTGATTCGATCGCCGCGCTGGCGGGGCTCTCGCGCCGCGCCTGCGCAGCCTTGTTGGGATTGACTTCGACCCGGCGCAGAGAAAGGCGGCGACGGGTGACTTCGTGCGGTTGCGACAGCGGCAGGGTCAGGGTGCTCATGGGCGGGCTCCGGTCCGGTGGTCCGTGGCGGCTACGCGGGACTGCGAGCGGTCACGACCGGGTTCAAGTTGGCTCAATCTTAAATGAGAATTGTTATCATTACAATAGGGATTTTTAATCGTGTCGGACGGGTCAGCGCAAACAAAAAGGGCACCCCATGGAGTGCCCTTTTTGTCGATGCCACGTTGCCGGCCCAAAGAGCGCGGCACGAACAACACTAATGCTTGGGTTCCGTGATGAACCCGATCTTGCCCAGCCCGCCGTGCTGCGCGGCTGCCATGACTTCCGCCACACGCTCATAGCGCACGTCGCGATCGGCCCGCAGATGTAGCTCAGGCTGTGGTTGCTGCTGCGCGGCCTGGGCTATGTTGGCTTCGAGCGTGGGCTCGTCCACTTCAGCCTGGTTCCAGAAGACCTTGCCGCTGGCGTCGATCGACAGGTTGATGTTCTGCGGCTTGGGATCGTTGGGCGTGTTGGTTGCACGCGGAAGGTCGATCTTGACCGTGTGGTTGATCACGGGAATGGTGATGATGAAGATGATCAGCAGCACCAGCATGACGTCGACCAGCGGCGTCATGTTGATTTCGCTCATTACTTCGTCATCGTCCGAGTCGAGGGTGCCGAATGCCATGATGACTTCCTTGTTGCCTTGCTGCGGCCTTACTGATTCTTGACTGCGAGGCGCACACCGTTGTCATCGGTGGCACGCGCGCTGGCGCTGGTCGGGCGCACACGGGCGCCGGTGACGAAGTAGGCGTGCAGGTCGTGGGCGAAGCGGTTGAGTTTCGAGATCACGCCCTTGTTGCCGCGGGTCAGCGCGTTGTAGCCCAGCACGGCGGGGATCGCAACGGCCAGGCCGAAGGCGGTCATGATCAGTGCCTCGCCGACCGGGCCTGCCACCTTGTCGATGGTAGGGACGCCGGAGGCGCCGATGTTGATCAGCGCGTGATAGATGCCCCACACGGTGCCGAACAGGCCAACGAATGGCGCGGTGGAGCCGACGGACGCCAGCACGGCCAGGCCCGATTGCATGCGTGCAACGGCCTCGTCGATGGCGCTCTTGAGCGAGCGGGTGATCCAGTCCGAGATGTCCATCACGTCGTGCAGCTGCGGCTGGCTGGCGCGATGGTGCTGCGCGGCTTCCTTGCCGGTCATGGCGAGCGCGCGGAACGGGTTGGCTTCGCTGCTGCCAAGGGTTTCGAGGGCATGGTCGAAATCGTCGGAGTGCCAGAACTGCTTTTCAGCGCCATGGGCCATCTTCTTCAGCCGGAAGAGATCCCACGCCTTCGTGAGAATCACGATCCACGAGGCCAGCGACATGATGAGCAGAATGATGGCGGTGGCACGCATGACGAAATCGCCTTGCGTCCAGAGGTGAGAAAGTCCGAGGTCCTGCATGTTGGTTCCTGGTGAGGTCGGTATTGAAATCAGTTGAGTTCGAACCCGATCGGCTGCTGGGCGGTAACCGCCACGGCACGACCGTTGTCCAGATAGGGCTTGCAGCGCATGCGTCGCACCGCCTCCTCGGCGGCTTGGTCCAGCCTGGAGGATCCGCTCGAGGTCACGACCGCGGTCTTGACCACCTTGCCGGTATCGTCTGTAGTCAGACGCACCACGGCCTTGCCAGTTTCACCCATGCGGCGCGATTGCGACGGATAGGTGGGTTGCGGCGGGCTGCACTGGATCTCGCCAATGCCGACCGCGCGTGGCGCTGCCGACACAGGAGCGGCCGGCTCGGGGGCGGGGGCACCCGAGCCGGCCGCTCCTGTGTCGGCAGCGCCACGCGCGGTCGGCATTGGCGAGATCCAGTGC
>NZ_LZZU01000048.1:0-8745 GCF_014170355.1 Cupriavidus sp. UME77 | reverse complement strand
TATCGGCTTAGCCAGCAGCGCCGTCTGCCCGCCGTTGGCAAAGTCGGCCAGCCAGCGATAGACGCTGCGCACATTGACACCAAAGGCCGCAGCCACGCTTTCTACCGTCTGGCCTTCGCGAATAGCCTTCACTGCCTGCTGCCGCATTACCTGCAAGGCTTGATGCTCGATCGACCGAGCATCCGAGTTTCGTTTGCATTTCATGAAAGCATTGTCTCACATGACAATACTTTCTAAAAGGTTAGTAACTTCGGTGCATCGGTCTTGATGCAGGACAAGGATGCTCGAACGGAATCCGTAACATCGATGACGCAACCTACACAGGGGGAGCGCGCAACAATGAGGGCTTCGTCGTGGCGCCGGCAAGCTGTCTATCGTCATCCTGCGGGACACCACGGAGCGGGTGAGGGCGGAGCCGGCCTCGCGGCCGATTATCTGTGCCACGGCGTGCGGGCGGCCCTGCACGCGGAGCAGGAGCCGTGCCCCGATACGCGGATCCACGCCGCCGGCTATCGCCTGAGCGGCACGCTGCTGTCGATCTGCGCGGCGGCGATTGGCCGTGACGACAGCGGCTTGCCACGGCAAAGCCCGACCTTGTTCGCCAGCGAGACGGACTGCACCGGCCCAGGAGGATTCGGCATGCCGTGCATTGAGTCTGATGTGGGGCGCTCAGCGGCCATTGATGCGGTTCCATTGCCGCCGCTGCGCAGCAGCATCCGCCCCGGACTTGATGCCGATCAACTGCCGCGCCGGAGCGCCGCCTATAGTGCCTTGATCCCCCCTGAGCATTGCCGACGAGCTCTATTGGAGTCTGAATCGGCCCGAACCCAGGTCAAGCCAGGAGACGCATGATGAGGATCGAAGAGATTTGCTCGCTGTCCCCCGTTCATATCCCGCATACGTGCACGCTGCGCGACGCTGCGGTGCAGATGCGCGACCGGCACGTTGGCGCGCTGGTGGTGACAGAGCCATTCGGAGGCGGCCAGCGCGCGATGGGCATCGTAACGGATCGCGACATAGTGCTAGAGAGCACCGCCGCAGGCACGGTGCCGGGAGAGGCGACGGTGGCGGACGTGATGACGCGCGGCGTGGTGGCGATCGGCAAGGATGCAGGCATTGACGATGCGTTGCAGACGATGCTGGCGCACGGCGTGCGCCGCCTCGCGGTAACGGATGCCGAAGCGGTGGTGGGCGTATTGTCGCTGGACGATATCGTTGACGCCCTTGGCGCTCAGTGGAACATGCTCGCCAGCGTGCTGCACAACGAGCGGGAACGCGAACGTTCTGGCAGCGTGCAGACACCGCTGCACGCGTGAATGGCGGGCGGGGCTTCGCCCGCGCCCAATGCCCGATGTCTCTCCCAGCCCCCGCCGAGACCGGACGGTGCGGTCCAGTGCAGCATACGGACAAGAGCGCAAGAACATGGATGCCGGTATCCTCAAACTCGCCTGCAAGCTGCTGGTCAATGACCGGGCCATGTTCACCGGCCTGCTTGCCAGGGCTGCGCAAGCACAGGCAAGGCTGCGTTCATGATTGGCCGGGCGATCCAGTACCTGGGCGGGATGGTGGGTCGGCTACGGCACGGGCCTGTCGCATCGGCGCAAGGCGCGGCAGGTACTGCGCCGACTGGCAAACAGAAGCCGGCTTCGTCTGGCGGCATACCGGACGCGTTGCTACGGGCCGCCGGTATGCCGCGAGCGACCCTGCTCCAGCAACTGGATACCAGCCCGGAGGGGCTGACAGGCGCCGAGGCCACCCTGCGCCTGCAAAACCTCGGCCCCAACCTGGTGGAGCATGAGCGTCCGCGCCCGGCGGTGCTCGACCTGCTGCGCCGTTTGCTCAATCCGCTCAATGTGATGCTGCTGACCCTGGCAGGGGTATCCTCAGCCATCCAGGACTACGACGCGGCCGCGGTGATCGCCCTGATGGTGATGCTCAGCGTCGGCCTGGCCACCGTGCAGGAGCGTCGCTCCGGACGTGCTGCTGCGGCGCTGCGAGCCATGGTGCATACCACCGCCGCCACGCAGCGCCGGTCGGAGCCGGGGGCGCTACCCATCACCAGCGAACTGCCAATCGGCGCACTGGTGCCGGGCGACATCGTTCATCTGGCGGCGGGTGACCTCGTTCCCGCGGATGCCCGGCTGCTGGCTTCGAAGGATTTGTTCGTTAACCAGTCCGCGCTGACCGGCGAATCGCTGCCCGTAGAGAAGTTCGCGCTGGAGAGCGCCAGCGGCGACGAGCCCGGCACGCTGGAGAACATCGTGCTGATGGGCACGGCCGTGGTCAGTGGAAGCGCGACCGTGGTGGTGGTGCTCACCGGGCCGCGCGCCGTGTTTGGCAGCATCGCCCGCTCGTTGTCCGAGGAAACCTCCGGCACCGTGTTCGAGCAAGGCCTGCAGCGTTTCGCACGCCTGATGCTCGTCCTGATCGCGATCCTTGCGCCACTGGTGTTCCTGATCAACGGGCTCACCAAGGGCGATTGGCTGGAGGCGCTGCTGTTCGCGGTGGCGGTCGCCGTAGGGCTGACGCCCGAGATGCTGCCGATGCTGGTGACGGTGAACCTGGCAAAAGGCGCGCTTGCCATGTCGCGCCGTAAGGTGATCGTGAAACACCTCAGCGCCATCCAGAACCTAGGCGCCATGGATGTATTGTGCACTGACAAGACAGGCACCTTGACGCAGGACCGCATCATCCTGAAGAAGCATGTGGACCTGGCGGGGCAGGAGACCGCGCGCGTGCTGGAATTCGCCTACCTGAACAGCTACCACCAGTCCGGCTTGCACAACCTCCTGGACAAAGCGGTGCTCCTGCATGACGAGGTGGGTGAAACACTGCGGCTGGAGGGTGGCTACCGCAAAATCGACGAAGTGCCGTTCGATTTCGAGCGGCGTCGCATGTCGGTTGTGGTGGACGGGCCGCACGGCAGGCTCCTGGTCTGCAAGGGAGCGGTGGAGGAGATCTATGCCGCATGCGCCAGCGCCGAACTCGGTGGGCGGGCGATGGCGCTTGACGACTCGCACCGCCATTCGCTGATGTCGGTGTGCACTGCACTCAACGAAGATGGCTTCAGGGTGATCGCGATCGCCTACAAGCCTTTGCCACCAGCGCCGGATACACAGCCGTACTCGGTGGCGGACGAATCCGCGCTGATCCTGCTTGGCTACATCGCGTTCATCGACCCGCCCAAGGATAGCGCGGCACCGGCGCTGGCCGCGCTGCGCGACAGCGGCATCGAAGTCAAGGTCTTGACCGGCGACAGCCCGGTGATCGCGCGCAAGATATGCCGGGAAGTCGGCCTTGACGTAGGTCGGGCCGTACTCGGTGCGGAACTCGACGGGCTCACGCCGCAAGCGCTGGGCGAGCTTGCCGAGCGCACGCAGCTCTTCGCCAAGCTGGCACCGGCGCACAAGACGGCCATCGTCAAGGCCCTGCGGGAGCGTGGACGGGTGGTGGGGGTGCTCGGCGATGGCATCAACGACGGGCCCGCGCTGAAAGCGGCTGACGTGGGTATCTCGGTGGACAGCGGCGCGGATATCGCCAAGGAGTCCGCCAGCATCATCCTGCTGGAAAAGAGTCTGCTGGTGCTGCACGACGGCGTGATCGAAGGCCGCAAGGTTTTTGCCAACCTGCTCAAGTACCTGCGCATGGGTGCGAGTTCCAACTTCGGCAATATGTTCAGCGTACTCGGCGCGAGTGCCTGGCTGCCCTTCCTGCCGATGGCGCCGATCCAGGTGCTGACCAATAACCTGCTCTATGATTTTTCGCAGACCGCGCTGCCCACCGACAACGTGGACGACGATGCCGTCAGCCGCCCGCGCCGATGGGAGATCGGCAAGCTCGGCCGCTATATCCTGTGCATCGGCCCGATCAGCTCGGTGTTCGACTACATCACCTTTGCGACGCTCTACTGGATACTGGGCGCCAACACGCCCGCGCAGCAGCACCTGTTCCAGACGGGCTGGTTCCTGGAGTCGCTGCTGTCGCAGACCCTGATCGTTCATGTGATTCGCACACGATACATTCCCTTTGTGCAAAGCCGAGGCAGCACCGCGCTGATTGCCACCACATTGGCGATTTGCCTGATCGGCATCTGGCTGCCTAACTCGCCGCTCGCAACGCCGCTGGGCCTGCTGCCTCCGCCGGGCATGCTCTGGCTTTTCCTGCCGCCGATCATCCTTGGCTATTGCTGCCTGACCTACACGCTACGCGGATGGCTGATCCGGCGGTTTTCGATCGATTGAGGCGCTATCGTGGGATCCGCGGCCCAACATTTGACATAGCACAAAGACTGGCTTTGCCAACGGCTTACTCTGGGTGCAAGCCGGGACTAACCTCGCAGCGCGCAGCCGCTGCCCGAAGGATGGGAGGCAAATCGATGAGTCCGTCACTTGCCCGCTTCGCGAGCCGGGAAGAGGCCGCGGCGCAGCTAGCCGAGGCTCTCTCCGAGTATCGGGGCCGGCGTCCCTTGATTCTTGCCATTCCGAAGGGCGGCGTACCCATTGGGCGCGGACTCGCCGATGCGCTGGAGGGGCAACTCGATGTGGCATTGGTCAGCAAGCTGATCGGCCCGGACAATGACGTCGCCGCAGTCGGGGCCGTGACCGAGAACGGCTGGACCTACCGCGTGAAGAACCCCGTGGGGGGGCAGCCTGCTCCCATGCATTTTTCCCAGGAGCGGCTGGCGAAGCTTGATCTGTTGAAGCAGCAATGCGCGATCTACACGTCGCAGCGCGCGCGGCTTGACCCGCATGGCCGCATAGTGATCCTGGTTGACGACGGACTCTGCACTGGCGCCACCATGATGGCAGCGATCCACGCGGCACGCAGGCGACAGCCAGCATGGTTGGTTTGCGCGGTCCCCGTGGGCACGCCCCAAGGGCTGGCGGCGGTCCGTGCCAGCGCCGACGAGGTGGTATGCCTGAACGCCGACGGGCCGGATCACGATGTCCGCCTCGCCTACCAGTGCTTTCCGGAGGTGGACGACGGAAAAGTCCGCGCACTGCTCTGGCGCGATATCGAACCGCGCAATGCCGAGGCCATCGGAACGAAAACCCTGGCGACCGCCGTGCCGGTTGGCATCCCGTGCGACGGCATCAGGCTGTACGGCGTGCTCGACGCCCCTGCCAGTCCTGTAGGACTGGTGCTGATGGTACATGCCAATGGCATCGACGAGCATGCCGTGCGCAATCAGTATGTGGCGAGGAAACTGTGCGCCAGGGGGCTGGCCACGCTGCTGGTGGACCTGATCGGGCCACGGGAGGCGATGCGCACGGAAAAGCGCCGGGACATCGCGATGTTGGCTGGCAGGCTGCGGGTGGTAATGCAGGTGGTGCGCGGCTACGTGCACGCGCGGCTGCGTTTGCCGGCGGTTCCGCTCGGCTGTTTTGGCACCGGCAGCGCAGCGGCTGCCGCATTGACGGTGGCGGCGGAGGACGGGACGGATCTACGCGCACTGGTCCTCGCCGCGGGACGCGTGGACTTGGCCGATGCCAACACCTTGGGCAGCGTGACCACACCTACGCTTCTCGTGGTGGGTGCCGGCGATCCGGAAGGTATCCGGAGAAATGATCTTGTGTTCGGCAGGCTCCGCTGTCCCAGGCAATTGCGACTGGTGGCAGGCGAGGGCAGGATATTCGAGGAACCTGCCGCGATAGAAGAACTGGCCGTGCTGACAGGAAGCTGGTTCTCGCAATTGCTTGCCGAAGGGAAATTCGCGGTCGTGTAGGACTAACCAGCGGGAGTATCTTTATGTCCTTCGCTACCATTCTGGTCATACTCGACGCCAGCCGACGGTCCTACCACCGGCTCGATATCGCCGCACGATTGGCGCACATGCACAATGCCAAGCTGATTGGTATGTTTGCCTGTCGCCGCCCGGAGCCGACGTGGATGTACCGCCTTCCCGACGGCGCGCGCTATCTCGAGGTCCTCCAAGCCCAGTACGAGCAGGATTGCGAGGTCATGCGACATGGTTTCGAAGGTGCGACAGAAGAACTGCCGATCACTACCGAATGGCATGCCTGCGACGAACCTCCGCTGATCATCGGGCAGCGGGAGGCGCGGCTGGCGGACCTCATCGTGCTCGGACAGAATGACCCGGCGAATCCGGCCGCCTTCGTGGCCGAGAACTTCGTCGAATCCATTATGCTTGCCTGCGGCCGGCCAGTCCTAACGATACCGAGCGTGGGGTGGTTTGAGACGGTGGGCAGTCGCATCTTGGTCGCCTGGGACGGCGGGCGGGAGGCCGCGCGGGCCATCCGCGATGCGCTGCCACTACTGCGCAAAGCCAAAGCGGTGACCATCTCGACATGCACGCTGGCTGGCAAGGTCGGCGACCAATGGAGTGCGCCTGCCCAGTATGCGGCGACCTGGTTGACGGCACATGGCGTGAGCGCCGCATTGCGCAACCTTCCTGTGGCAGCATCCGGCGATGCCGGCGAGCGCCTGCTGTCGGAGGCGTCGGATCTGGAGGCCGATCTCGTCGTAGCCGGCGCCTACGGACACAATAGGCTTCGTGAGGTGGTTCTGGGCGGGACGACACGGACGTTGCTGGAAGGCATGACAGTTCCCGTGCTCTTTTCCCACTGAATCCTGTCGCATTCGCGGACTGATATGAGGCGAAGCGATGCGCAGCCCCATGCGCTTGGCCGCGGTCCCCTGTCTCTTGCATATTGAGCAAGACAACCGAGCGCATAACCGACGGTTGTACGGCGCCGGTCGTTGACGTATGTCAATGGGCGCGCGTACCTGACAACTAATCTGGAATACCGAATGCGCCAGATTGACTTGGCGCCGGCATCGAGAGGAGCAGTCAGATGAAGACCGATCTGCAGATCAAGCAGGACGTGAACGACGAGCTTGCGTGGGATCCCGCAGTTGATGGTGCAGCAGTTGGCGTAGAAGTCAGCCGGGGGGTAGTGACGTTGAGCGGCCACCTCAATACCTATATAGAAAAGCTGGCGGCCGAACGTGCGGCCGAGCGCGTCGAAGGGGTGAAGGCGGTGGTGGTGGGTCTCGAAGTACGCGCCCCCGGCGAACACAATGACGAAGCGATTGCCGAAGCCGCCCGGGCGACGCTGCAATGGCATGCGAGCTTGCCGTCGACCGGTATCAAGGTACGTGTCGAGAAGGGTTGGGTCACACTTGCCGGCGAGGTGGAATGGGCATATCAGCGCGAACTGGCCGAGCGTTCCGTAGGACATCTGCGCGGCGTGGCCGGCGTAATCAATCTGATCACGATCAAGCCACGCGTTGGGCCGCCGGATGTTGCAAAGCGCATCGACGCGGCCTTGCGACGTCATGCCGAGCGGGAAGCGGCTCATATCAGGGTCGAGGTGCTGGGCAGCGTTGTAACCCTAAATGGCCGGGTCGATTCTCCGCAGGAGCGGCAAGCGGCAGTGGGAGCGGCTTGGTCAGCGCCGGGGGTGACCAGCGTGGTCGATCAGCTCACCCTGTCCTGAAAAGCGGCAGAAGAGGGCGCGGGTAAATCCCAAGCTTCGCGCCCGAGCCACTTGGCCGGCCAGCCGGCGCGAGTTACCGGCGGGTTAAGCCTGCGGAGCGCCGCGTGAAGGCGGATGGCAGATTATTTTTTCGGCGGTGCTGCGCTGAACGTCTTGTTGGCGATCTTCCAGACACCGTCGATTTCCAGGAGCGTCATATAGTCCGTGAAGGTCACTTCCGGATACTCGAGCACGACCTTGGCAGTGCCGGCGTTGCCGGTGACGTCGAAATGCGTGATGTAGCGCTTGCGTTGGGCTTCGTCTGCCGCGGGCTGGCCCTGGAAGCGCGCGGAAAACTCATCGAGGGTCAAGGCGTGCAGCTTTCCCTCGCGAAACGAGATGATCCTGGCATCCGGGTGGAACGCCTTGCGCATGTATTCAGCATTGCCGGTGATGTGAGCTTGCAGGTAGTTCTCGATCGGTTCAAGAGCGGCGACGTGTTGTGATGTCATGCCGGGGGGGCTGAAAGTCATGTTGTCTCCAGATCAATGAATCCGCCTGGCCGTGGCCTGATGGCGGGCGTCAAACCATGTGATTGCATTCTATTATTGCATACAATGTGTTTAGCCCGGAGATCGGCGCCGTTCAGCTCTGGCCGGAGCCCGCCGGGCAGGCGGCGGGTGCCCCGCAAGTGCTCTGCGATGACCTTCATCTCGCGGCGATAAAGTCCGCGGCAAAAAATCTTAGAAAAAACTTGCCAGCGTTGCGCGAACGACCTAGTATTCGCTCCCCCTGCGACACGAGGCTCGGCTTCCGGGCAGGGCGGTGGAGTTCGCGGGGCGGTGCCAGTGGGAAAGGTGAGTAATACGCGTAGCGAATCCAGCCTGAGCAAGAAAAGATTAAAAAAGTATTGATGAAACGCAGATAATTCTTTATAGTCTCGTTTCTCTGCTGCAGCAAACGCAGCGACGCGGTAAGCAAAGCGAACCGCGGTGAGTTCTTTAACAAACAAACAACCGATAAGTGTGGGCGCTTGATAGCGGATGCGGAAGACTTCAGTCTTTTAGCTTACAAGTTATAAAGTGCTCGCACAGTAAAACATGTTGGTTATGTCCGGGGTGCAAATCGCGGACGTAACCAGTCAGTTTTCTGAGAGTGAGCGACCGCTCGAAAGAGCGAGATCCGCAAGGATCACACAGGTATTAAACTGAAGAGTTTGATCCTGGCTCAGATTGAACGCTGGCGGCATGCCTTACACATGCAAGTCGAACGGCAGCACGGGAGCAATCCTGGTGGCGAGTGGCGA
>NZ_LZZU01000047.1:0-178770 GCF_014170355.1 Cupriavidus sp. UME77 | reverse complement strand
GCTCATCTCATCCTGGGGCTGTAGCCGGTCCCAAGGGTATGGCTGTTCGCCATTTAAAGAGGTACGTGAGCTGGGTTTAAAACGTCGTGAGACAGTTTGGTCCCTATCTGCCGTGGGCGTTGGAATCTTGACGGGGGCTGCTCCTAGTACGAGAGGACCGGAGTGGACGTACCGCTGGTGTACCTGTTGTCTCGCCAGAGGCATCGCAGGGTAGCTATGTACGGAAGAGATAACCGCTGAAAGCATCTAAGCGGGAAACTCGCCTGAAGATGAGGATTCCCTGGAGCCTTGAGCTCCTTGAAGGGTCGTTCGAGACCAGGACGTTGATAGGCTGGGTGTGGAAGCGCAGTAATGCGTTAAGCTAACCAGTACTAATTGCCCGTAAGGCTTGATCCTATAACCAGTGTGTTTCTACCTGGTGTGAGTGTCGCGTGCCGCTGCAGCAGCAAAAGGCAGCTTGGCCGATACGCACAACCCCTACTACATCCCTATTTGCTGCGTTGAGCGAACCTCAACGCGGCCACCGTTTATGCCTGGTGACCATAGCGAGTTGGAACCACCCCTTCCCATCCCGAACAGGACCGTGAAACGACTCCACGCCGATGATAGTGCGGATACCCGTGTGAAAGTAGGTAATCGCCAGGCTCTCCCTTGAAACCCCTCAGTACGAAAGTACTGGGGGGTTTTGCTTTTGCGGCTGCTGCGGTTTTGCTCGATCAGGCTCCAGCGGCCGCCAGGGCCCGCCAGCCTGGCGGAGCCGCCCGAGAGTCAAAGCGAGGCCCGAGAGGCCGCCAGAAGCCGTTCTAGAGCCTCCGGCGAGCCCCTATAGGGTGAAGGTGTTCTTTATTGAATGCCGACGATGATGGTGCGATCGGGCAGCCTAGCTGGTGCCAGGTCAACGCTCCAAGGCCTGTCCTTCCCTACTTTGCATAGTACGGAAAGTGCTTGACAGCCAAGGAAAGTTACACCATAATCAGAAGTTCACTGCGGAGAGGTGCCCGAGTGGCTAAAGGGGGCAGACTGTAAATCTGTTGGCTTACGCCTACGTTGGTTCGAATCCAACCCTCTCCACCAAGAATTGCAAAGCAGTAGTGAGTACCCGGCAGGTGTCGGTGAAGCAGAAAGCGTGGTAACCCGGCGGGTGTAGCTCAATGGTAGAGCAGAAGCCTTCCAAGCTTACGACGAGGGTTCGATTCCCTTCACCCGCTCCAGATTGCCCGGGTTCTTGCAGTTCTAAAAAAGCAGCATTCAAGTTTCGCCCATGTGGCTCAGTGGTAGAGCACTCCCTTGGTAAGGGAGAGGTCGGCAGTTCGATCCTGCCCATGGGCACCAAATACCGCACTAGCAATATCGCTACCGACACAGGAGTCGCGAAATGGCAAAGGAAAAGTTCTCGCGGACTAAACCGCACGTGAACGTTGGTACGATCGGTCACGTTGACCATGGTAAGACCACCCTGACGGCAGCAATTGCTACGGTGCTGGCAGCCAAGTTTGGCGGTTCGGCCAAGAAGTACGACGAAATCGACGCAGCGCCGGAAGAAAAAGCACGCGGTATTACCATCAACACCGCACACGTCGAGTACGAAACGGCTAATCGCCACTACGCACACGTTGACTGCCCGGGCCACGCTGACTATGTGAAGAACATGATCACGGGCGCCGCACAGATGGACGGCGCGATCCTGGTGTGCTCGGCCGCTGACGGCCCCATGCCCCAGACCCGCGAACACATCCTGCTGGCCCGCCAGGTTGGCGTGCCTTACATCATCGTGTTCCTGAACAAGTGCGACATGGTCGACGACGCCGAGCTGCTCGAGCTGGTCGAAATGGAAGTGCGCGAGCTCCTGTCCAAGTACGAATTCCCCGGCGACGACACCCCGATCATCAAGGGTTCGGCCAAGCTGGCACTGGAAGGCGACAAGGGCGAACTGGGCGAGCAAGCCATTCTGGCCTTGGCCGAACAGCTGGACAGCTACATCCCGACGCCGGAACGTGCCATCGACGGTACCTTCCTGATGCCGGTGGAAGACGTGTTCTCGATCTCGGGCCGTGGCACGGTTGTGACCGGTCGTATCGAGCGCGGCATCATCAAGGTCGGTGAAGAAATCGAAATCGTTGGTATCAAGCCGACGGTCAAGACCATCTGCACCGGCGTGGAAATGTTCCGCAAGCTGCTGGACCAAGGTCAAGCAGGCGACAACGTGGGTCTGCTGCTGCGCGGCACGAAGCGCGAAGACGTCGAGCGCGGCCAAGTGCTGTGCAAGCCGGGTTCGATCAAGCCGCACACGCACTTCACCGGCGAGGTCTACATCTTGTCGAAGGACGAAGGCGGCCGCCACACCCCGTTCTTCAACAACTACCGCCCGCAGTTCTACTTCCGTACGACCGACGTGACTGGCTCGATCGAGCTGCCGAAGGACAAGGAAATGGTAATGCCGGGTGACAACGTGTCGATCACGGTCAAGCTGATTGCCCCGATCGCCATGGAAGAAGGCCTGCGTTTCGCTATCCGTGAAGGCGGTCGTACCGTCGGCGCCGGCGTCGTGGCAAAGATCCTCGACTGATAAAGTCGAACAGCGAATACGGCACCAACCGGCCGTATTCGTTGCCAGAGGGGTTGGCCTGATCGCCGACCCCAAAGTTGTTTTAGGGGTATAGCTCAACTGGCAGAGCGTCGGTCTCCAAAACCGAAGGTTGGGGGTTCGATTCCCTCTGCCCCTGCCAATTCAATCAGCCGCGTCGCGATAGAGAGTATCGTGACGCGGCTTAGTCTCGTTTGCGAAACATGGCCAATCCCAACGTCGAAACCGTCAACGCCGCCAGTGGTAAGTGGTTGCTTGGCGCCGCGGTGCTACTGGTGGTTGCCGGCGTCATCGGTTTCTATGCCCTGGCACAGCAACCATCCTACGTGCGTGGCGCTGCGCTGTTCGGCGGCATTGCGCTGGGCGTGGTGGTCGCGCTGGTATCGGCGCCAGGCAAGGACTTCATCGGTTTCTCCAAGGAATCGTATCGCGAAGTCCGCAAGGTCGTTTGGCCCACCCGCAAGGAAGCCGGGCAGATGACGGGCCTGGTGTTTGTCTTTGTCGTGATCATGGCCGTGTTCCTGTGGTCTGCGGACAAGCTCATCGAGTGGGTCATCTTTTCGCTCGTGCTGGGCTGGAAATGAAGGATAGAACATGACGGATAACGCACAACAGGAAGTCCCCGCAGCTGAATCGCCTTCGTCGAAGAAGCGCTGGTATGTGGTGCACGCCTATTCCGGCATGGAAAAGAGTGTGCAGCGCGCGCTGCAGGAGCGCATCGAGCGCGCCGAAATGCAGGACAAGTTTGGCCGCATCCTGGTCCCGTCCGAAGAAGTCGTTGAAATCAAGGGTGGGCAGAAGTCTGTCACCGAACGTCGCTTCTTCCCGGGGTACGTGCTGGTCGAGATGGAAATGACCGATGAGACCTGGCACCTGGTGAAGAACACCAGCAAGGTCACTGGCTTCGTCGGCGGTGCGCGCAATCGCCCGAGCCCGATTTCCCAGAAGGAAGTCGACAAGATCATGACCCAGATGCAGGAAGGGGTCGAGAAGCCGCGTCCCAAGACGCTCTTCGAAGTGGGCGAAATGGTTCGCGTCAAGGACGGTCCTTTCACCGACTTCAACGGCAATGTCGAGGAAGTGAACTACGAGAAATCGCGCTTGCGCGTCTCGGTCACCATCTTCGGGCGCGCCACTCCGGTCGAGCTCGAATTCGGCCAGGTCGAGAAGGTCTAAGTGGTTTGAGCGGTTCAGGTTTTCGCATTTTATGTTGGCCGCAAGGTCGGCGAAAAATGCAGCGGCCAGTCTCGAAAGGGGCTGGCCACAAGAGGAGCGTGAGGCTGGCTGGGGTGGATGAACCATCCCTGCGGCGATAGCGCGCTACGACTCAACAGGATCGCATTCCGTCAGGAAGCGGTCCGGATTGGAGTAAATATGGCCAAGAAGATCATTGGCTTTATCAAGCTGCAAATTCCGGCTGGTAAGGCAAATCCCTCCCCGCCCGTGGGCCCTGCACTGGGTCAACGCGGTCTGAACATCATGGAGTTCTGCAAGGCGTTCAACGCGCAGACCCAAGGCATGGAACCCGGCCTGCCGGTGCCGGTGGTGATTACCGCCTTCGCCGACAAGAGCTTCACCTTCGTGATGAAGTCGCCCCCGGCGACCGTTCTGATCAAGAAGGCAGCTGGCCTGACCAAGGGTTCGGCCAAGCCGCACACCGACAAGGTTGGCAAGATCACGCGTGCCCAGGCTGAAGAAATCGCCAAGGCAAAGAACGCTGACCTGACCGCTGCCGATCTGGACGCTGCTGTCCGTACGATCGCCGGTTCGGCTCGCTCGATGGGCATCACCGTGGAGGGTCTGTAAATGGCTAAGGTTTCCAAGCGCACCGCCGCGAACAAGGCGAAGATCGAGCGCACCAAGTTCTACCCGATCGACGAGGCCCTGGGCCTGGTGAAGGGTTGCGCATCGGCCAAGTTCGACGAATCCATCGACGTTGCCGTGCAACTCGGCATCGATGCGAAGAAGTCGGACCAAGTGGTTCGTGGCTCCGTCGTGCTGCCTGCCGGTACCGGCAAGTCGGTTCGCGTGGCTGTGTTCGCCCAAGGCGAAAAGGCTGAAGCCGCCAAGGCAGCTGGCGCTGAAATCGTCGGTATGGAAGACCTGGCTGAACAAGTCAAGGCCGGCAACCTGAACTTCGACGTCGTGATCGCTTCGCCGGACACGATGCGTATCGTTGGTACGCTGGGCCAGATCCTGGGCCCGCGCGGCCTGATGCCGAACCCGAAGGTCGGTACGGTTACCCCCGACGTTGCCCAGGCTGTGAAGAACGCCAAGGCCGGTCAGGTGCAATACCGTGTCGACAAGGCCGGTATCATCCACGCCACCATTGGCCGCCGTTCGTTCCAGGACGCCGATCTGAAGCGCAACCTGAGCGCGCTGATCGAAGCCCTGGTGAAGTCGAAGCCGGCTACCAGCAAGGGCGTGTACCTGCGCAAGATCGCTGTTTCGTCCACCATGGGCGTTGGCGTTCGCGTGGAACAGGCTTCGCTGTCGGCCTAAGGCTGGCGGCAACCGCAGGGCGGACCCGATAACGTCGCCCAGCGTAAAGAATTGAGGATCCTGGCCCAGGCCGGGATCGTCTCCCGAATCAGGTGGTGCCCGATAGGGCACCGCAGGATGAAGGAGCAAGGCTTTGGGCAGTGGTGCCCGCCGGCGCGCAAGCGCGGCAGGCACCGCTGGTTATCAAAGACCGCTGGTGGCGGGTGCGGCCGTAGGTTGGCTGCCTCGCCTTAATCGGACGGAACGTACGCAGCGTGGCTTCGGCCTGCCGCGACGCCTCCCGGCCCACCAGCGCAGATGGCGCACCCGAGGGATTGAAGAATCCGGGCAATGACCCGGGTGATTCGGGCCAAATCGGACGCCGTTCGTTTGGACTGATGTGCGTGCCCCGGACGATCCGGGGGACAAGCATCGTTTTGGAGCTTAACCGTGCCACTTAATATTGAAGATAAGAAGGCCGTCGTTGCTGAGGTTTCGGCGCAAGTCGCTAAAGCCCAGACCATCGTCGTAGCCGAATATCGCGGCATTGCGGTTGGCGATCTGACCAAGCTGCGCGCCAAGGCCCGCGAGCAAGGCGTGTACCTGCGTGTTCTGAAGAACACGCTGGCACGTCGCGCCGTGGAAGGCACGCCGTTTGCCGGCCTCGCAGAGCAAATGACCGGTCCGCTGATCTACGGTATTTCCGAAGATGCAGTGTCGTCGGCCAAGGTTCTGAACGACTTTGCCAAGACCAACGACAAGTTGGTTCTGCGCGCAGCGTCGTATGACGGCAATGTGCTCGATGCTGCTGCCGTCAAGGCGCTGGCCTCGATCCCGAGCCGTGACGAACTGATTGCTCAGCTGCTTGGCGTGATGCAGGCACCGGTGTCGGGCTTCGCCCGTCTGCTGGCTGCACTGGCCGCCAAGAAGAGCGAAGGCGCCCCTGCCGAAGGCGAAGGCGCTGCCGCCGCCGCCGAGAGCGAAGGCGCAGCTGCTTAAGGCGTAAGCCTTTCGCAGCCTGGCTCATCAAGATCGCATTACCGATACCGAATCACATTTAGCAGGAGTATTCCAAATGGCAATCAGCAAAGACGACATCCTCGAAGCCGTAGGCTCGATGTCCGTGATGGAACTGAACGACCTGGTCAAGGCGTTCGAAGAAAAGTTTGGCGTGTCCGCCGCTTCGATGGCCGTGGCTGCTGCCCCGGGCGCAGGCGCTGCTGCCGCTGAAGAGCAAACCGAGTTCAACGTTATCCTGTCGGAAATCGGCGCAAACAAGGTTGGCGTGATTAAGGCTGTTCGCGAAATCACCGGCCTGGGCCTGAAGGAAGCCAAGGATCTGGTTGACGGCGCTCCGAAGGCTGTCAAGGAAGGCGTGGACAAGGCTGCCGCAGCCGACGCCAAGAAGAAGCTGGAAGAAGCCGGCGCGAAGGTCGAAGTCAAGTAAGCTGTACTCGCGTGCCTTTTGGCACGCGAATGGGGCTGGCAAAGGGAGATTCCCGGCGCCAGCCTTTTTGCGCTTCTGCGATGTGTGTTTTACTGCGCACTCGGAAGCCTAAAAAAGTGGCGCAAACGATGCTTTATGGCTGGGTGTATGCCTAAGCTTGAGCAGAGGCCAAACATCAGTGGCACACTAGGTGGTTGCTGATGTTTGTCTTCTGAACCGACTGCAGAAGACAAGTTTGGTCGGGTGTCCCCCGGGCCGGTATGACGCATTGCGTCGTTTCTGCCGGCTCGCAGCGTGCGGACACCGTCAGCCAGAGGTTGGTAGCGGCCAACCGCCAAATCCCCTCCCAGTCGCTGAACACCTCAGGTGCTGCGCCAGGTCCAGCCAGCCCTGCGATGATTCGGAGATCCCATGGCGTACAGCTTCACCGAAAAGAAGCGCATTCGCAAAAGTTTTGCGAAGCGCGCGACGGTTCATCAGGTTCCTTTCCTGCTTGCCACCCAGATTGAATCCTACGCTCAGTTTCTGCAAGAGGGTGCGCCACCCTCGCGTCGCAAAACCGAGGGCCTGCAAGCGGCTTTCAGTGCAATCTTCCCGATTGTGTCGCACAACGGGCTCGCCCGTATGGAGTTCGTCTCCTACCACCTCTCCAACCCGCCGTTCGACGTCAAGGAATGTCAACAGCGTGGCCTGACCTTCCACTCGGCTCTGCGTGCCAAGGTACGCCTGATCATCAACGATCGGGAAAATCCGGGCAAGGTCAAGGAAGTCAAGGAACAGGAAGTCTACATGGGCGAAATTCCGCTCATGACGTCGACCGGTTCCTTCGTCATCAACGGTACCGAGCGTGTGATCGTTTCGCAGCTCCACCGTTCACCTGGCGTGTTCTTCGAACACGACAAGGGCAAGACCCACAGCTCGGGCAAGCTGCTGTTCTCGGCACGGATTATTCCTTACCGCGGCTCGTGGCTCGACTTCGAGTTCGACCCGAAGGACATCCTGTACTTCCGCGTTGACCGTCGCCGCAAGATGCCGGTCACGATCCTGCTGAAGTCGATCGGCCTGACGCCCGAGCAAATCCTCGCGCACTTCTTCGTGTTCGACAATTTCACCCTGCAGTCGGAAGGCGCGCAGATGGAATTCGTGCCCGAGCGTCTGCGCGGTGAAGTCGCGCGCTTCGACATCGCCGACAAGGACGGCCGTGTCGTCGTGGAGAAGGACAAGCGGATCAACGCAAAGCATATCCGCGACCTGGATTCCGCCGGTACCAAGCTGATCAGCGTGCCGGAAGACTACCTGCTCGGCCGCGTGCTGGCGAAGAACATCATCGACCCGGATACCGGTGAGGTGATTGCCAACGCTAACGACGAGCTGACCGAAACCGTGCTGGAAAACCTGCGCGAAGCCGGTGTCAAGCAGATCCAGACCCTGTACACCAACGATCTGGACCAAGGTCCGTACATGTCGCAGACGCTGCGCGTGGACGACACCGCCGACCAGACCGCTGCGCGTATCGCGATCTACCGCATGATGCGTCCCGGCGAGCCGCCGACCGAAGACGCGGTGGAAGCCCTGTTCCAGCGCTTGTTCTACAGCGAAGAGTCGTACGACCTGTCGCGCGTTGGCCGCATGAAGGTCAACAGCCGCCTGGGCCGCCCGAGCGGTGAAGGCAGCATGGTGCTGCAGGACGAGGACATCCTCGAGACCATCAAGATCCTGGTCAACCTGCGCAACGGCAAGGGTGAGGTCGATGACATCGATCACCTGGGCAATCGTCGTGTCCGCTGCGTTGGCGAACTGGCCGAAAACCAGTTCCGTGCCGGCTTGTCGCGCGTCGAGCGCGCCGTCAAGGAACGTCTTGGCCAGGCCGAGACCGAAAACCTGATGCCGCATGACCTGATCAACTCGAAGCCGATTTCGTCGGCCATCCGCGAGTTCTTCGGTTCGTCGCAGCTGTCGCAGTTCATGGACCAGACCAACCCGCTGTCCGAGATCACGCACAAGCGTCGTGTCTCCGCACTGGGCCCGGGCGGTTTGACCCGTGAGCGCGCAGGCTTTGAAGTGCGTGACGTGCACCCGACCCACTACGGTCGCGTGTGCCCGATCGAAACGCCGGAAGGCCCGAACATCGGCCTGATCAACTCGCTGGCACTGTATGCGCGCCTGAACGAGTACGGCTTCCTGGAAACGCCGTACCGCAAGGTGGTCGACAGCAAGCTGACCGACCAGGTCGACTACCTGTCCGCCATTGAAGAAGGCAAGTACGTGGTGGCGCAGGCCAACGCGACGGTTGACGCCGACGGTACCCTGATCGACGAACTGGTGTCGTCGCGTGAAGGTAGCGAGCGGGAAACCCGTATGGTCACGCCGGACCGCGTCCAGTACATCGACGTGGCGCCTTCGCAGATCGTCTCGGCCGCGGCATCGCTGGTGCCGTTCCTCGAGCACGATGATGCGAACCGTGCACTGATGGGCGCCAACATGCAGCGTCAGGCCGTGCCTTGCCTGCGTCCGGACAAGCCGCTGGTGGGTACCGGCATCGAGCGTACCGTTGCGGTCGACTCGGGTACTGCCGTCCAGGCAACCCGTGGCGGCGTGGTGGACTACGTCGATGCCATGCGTATCGTGATCCGTGTGAACGACGATGAGGCCGTTGCAGGCGAAGTCGGCGTGGACATCTACAACCTGATCAAGTACACGCGCTCGAACCAGAACACCAACATCAACCAGCGTCCGATGGTCAAGGTTGGGGATTTCGTCGCCCGTGGCGACGTGATCGCCGACGGCGCATCGACCGACCTGGGCGAGCTCGCGCTCGGCCAGAACATGCTGGTGGCGTTCATGCCGTGGAACGGCTACAACTTCGAAGACTCGATCCTGATCTCCGAACGCGTGGTTGCCGAAGACCGCTACACCTCGATCCACATCGAGGAACTGTCGGTCGTCGCCCGTGACACCAAGCTGGGACCGGAAGAAATCACCCGCGACATTTCCAACCTCGCCGAAGCGCAGCTCGCGCGTCTGGACGAGTCCGGCATCACCTACATCGGTGCCGAAGTGGAAGCCGGTGACGTGCTGGTCGGCAAGGTCACGCCCAAGGGCGAGACCCAGCTGACCCCGGAAGAAAAGCTGCTGCGCGCGATCTTCGGCGAGAAGGCTTCGGACGTGAAGGACACCTCGCTGCGCGTGCCGTCCGGCATGAGCGGTATCGTGATCGACGTCCAGGTCTTCACCCGCGAAGGCGTGACCCGCGACAAGCGTGCCCAGTCCATCATCGACGATGAACTCAAGCGCTACCGCCTGGACCTGAACGACCAGCTGCGTATCGTGGAAGGCGATGCCTTCCAGCGTCTGGAACGCCTGCTGCTCGACAAGACCGTCAATGGCGGTCCGAAGAAGCTGTCCAAGGGCGCCAAGCTGACCCGCGAGTACCTGGCCGATCTGGACAAGTACCACTGGTTCGACATCCGTCCGGCCGACGAAGAAGTGGCTGCCCAGCTGGAAGCCGTCAAGGAAGCCATCGAGCAAAAGCGTCACGAGTTCGACCTGGCTTTTGAAGAAAAGCGCAAGAAGCTCACGCAAGGCGACGAACTGCCGCCGGGCGTGATCAAGATGGTCAAGGTGTACCTGGCCGTCAAGCGCCGCCTGCAGCCTGGCGACAAAATGGCAGGCCGTCACGGCAACAAGGGTGTTGTGTCCAAGATCGTCCCGATCGAAGACATGCCCTACATGGCCGACGGCACGCCTGCCGACATCGTGCTGAACCCGCTCGGCGTGCCGTCGCGGATGAACGTGGGCCAGATTCTGGAAACCCACCTGGGCTGGGCCGCGCGCGGCCTGGGCCAGCGTATCGGCTCCATGCTCAAGGCACAGGCGAAGGCGCAGGAACTGCGTCCGCTGCTCGCTCAGATCTACAACGAGAGCGGCAAGCCGGAAGACCTCGACAGCCTGTCGGACGCTGAAGTGCTGGAACTGGCGACCAACCTGAAGAAGGGTGTCCCGTTCGCCACGCCGGTGTTCGACGGTGCGCACGAAGACGAAATCCGCCGCATGCTGGACCTGGCGTACCCGGAAGAGATCGCCCGCGACATGGGCCTGACCGCTTCCAAGCAACAGGTCACGCTGCACGACGGCCGCACCGGCGAAGCGTTCGAGCGTCCGGTTACGCTCGGCGTGATGCACATGCTGAAGCTGCACCACTTGGTCGACGACAAGATGCACGCGCGTTCGACCGGCCCGTACTCGCTGGTGACCCAGCAGCCGCTGGGTGGTAAGGCGCAGTTCGGTGGCCAGCGTTTCGGTGAAATGGAAGTGTGGGCGCTGGAAGCGTATGGCGCCTCCTACGTGCTGCAGGAAATGCTGACGGTCAAGTCCGATGACGTGAACGGCCGGACCAAGGTCTACGAGAACATCGTCAAGGGCGAGCACTCGATCGATGCCGGCATGCCGGAATCGTTCAACGTGCTGGTGAAGGAAATCCGTTCGCTGGGTATCGACATCGACCTCGATCGCTATTGATTTGGATCGAGAGTGCGCGGTAGGCCAGCCGTAAAAGGCCCGCCTACCGCCGAATGCCCGCTACGGTTTTCCCACAGGATGAATGCCGCGGGCCCGACATGCTGTCGGGCTGGCGGCGAAACAAGGAGTTGCAATGAAAGCATTGCTCGATCTCTTTAAGCAGGTTCAGCAGGAAGAGCAGTTCGACGCGATCAAGATCGGCCTGGCATCGCCAGAGAAGATCCGTTCGTGGTCGTACGGTGAAGTGAAGAAGCCGGAAACCATCAACTATCGGACGTTCAAGCCCGAGCGCGATGGCCTGTTCTGCGCCAAGATCTTTGGCCCGATCAAGGACTACGAGTGCCTCTGCGGCAAGTACAAGCGCCTGAAGCATCGTGGCGTGATCTGCGAGAAGTGCGGCGTTGAAGTGACGCTGGCCAAGGTGCGCCGCGAGCGCATGGGCCACATCGAACTGGCTGCGCCGACCGCGCACATCTGGTTCCTGAAGTCGCTGCCGTCGCGTCTGGGCATGGTGCTCGACATGACGCTGCGCGATATCGAACGCGTCCTGTACTTCGAAGCATTCGTGGTGCTCGAACCCGGCATGACCCCGCTCAAGAAGAGCCAGATCATGTCCGAGGACGACTACATCGCCAAGTGCGAAGAGTATGGCGAAGGCGAGTTCGTGGCCATGATGGGTGCCGAAGGCATCCGTGAACTGCTGCGCGGCATCGACATCGAAAAGCAGATCGAAACGATCCGCGCCGAGCTGCAGACCACCGGCTCCGAAGCCAAGATCAAGAAGTTCGCCAAGCGCCTGAAGGTGCTCGAGGCGTTCCAGCGTTCGGGCATCAAGCCGGAATGGATGATCCTGGAAGTGCTGCCGGTGCTGCCGCCTGAACTGCGTCCGCTGGTTCCGCTGGATGGTGGCCGTTTCGCCACCTCGGACCTGAACGACCTGTATCGCCGCGTCATCAACCGTAACAACCGCCTGAAGCGCCTGCTCGAACTGAAGGCGCCTGAAATCATCGTGCGCAACGAAAAGCGCATGCTGCAGGAAGCGGTTGACTCGCTGCTGGACAACGGTCGTCGCGGCAAGGCCATGACGGGCGCCAACAAGCGTCCGCTGAAGTCGCTGGCCGAAATGATCAAGGGCAAGGGCGGCCGTTTCCGTCAGAACTTGCTGGGCAAGCGCGTCGACTACTCCGGCCGTTCGGTCATCGTGGTGGGCCCGACCCTGAAGCTGCATCAGTGCGGTCTGCCCAAGCTGATGGCGCTCGAGCTGTTCAAGCCTTTCATTTTCCACAAGCTGGAAACGATGGGCATCGCCACCACCATCAAGGCGGCGAAGAAGGAAGTGGAAAGCCAGACCGCGGTGGTGTGGGACATCCTCGAAGAGGTGATCCGCGAGCATCCGGTCATGCTGAACCGCGCGCCGACGCTGCACCGCCTGGGCATCCAGGCATTCGAGCCGGTGCTGATCGAAGGCAAGGCCATCCAGCTGCACCCGCTGGTTTGCGCGGCGTTCAACGCCGACTTCGACGGTGACCAGATGGCTGTTCACGTCCCGCTGTCGCTGGAAGCGCAGATGGAAGCCCGCACGCTGATGCTGGCCTCCAACAACGTGCTGTTCCCGGCCAACGGCGATCCGTCGATCGTCCCGTCGCAAGACGTGGTGCTGGGTCTGTACTACACGACCCGCGACAAGATCAACGGCAAGGGCGAAGGCCTGACGTTCGCCGACATCAGCGAAGTGATCCGCGCCTACGAGAACAAGGAAGTCGAACTGGCTTCGCGCGTGAACGTGCGTATCACCGAGTATGAACTGGTCGACAAGGACGCAGTGGGCGACGCCCGCTTTGCGCCCAAGATCACGCTGCAAGCCACCACGGTCGGCCGCGCGATCATGTCCGAGATCCTGCCGAAGGGCCTGCCTTTCTCGGTGCTGAACAAGCCGCTGAAGAAGAAGGAAATCTCGCGCCTGATCAACACCGCGTTCCGTAAGTGCGGCCTGCGCGAGACCGTGATCTTCGCTGACAAGCTGCTGCAGTCGGGCTTCCGCCTGGCAACGCGCGCTGGTATTTCGATCGCCATCGACGACATGCTGGTGCCGCCGCAAAAGGAAAAGATCATTTCCGACGCGGCTGCCAAGGTGAAGGAATACGACAAGCAGTACATGTCGGGTCTGGTGACCGACCAGGAACGCTACAACAACGTCGTGGACATCTGGGGCGCCGCCGGCGACCAGGTGGGCAAGGCGATGATGGAGCAGCTCCAGCACGAAGACGTGGTCGACCGTCACGGCAACACCGTGAAGCAAGACTCCTTCAACTCGATTTACATGATGGCCGACTCGGGCGCGCGCGGTTCCGCTGCGCAGATCCGTCAGCTGGCCGGCATGCGTGGCCTGATGGCCAAGCCGGATGGCTCGATCATTGAAACGCCGATTACGGCGAACTTCCGTGAAGGCCTGAACGTTCTGCAGTACTTCATCTCCACCCACGGCGCACGTAAGGGCCTGGCGGATACGGCACTGAAGACCGCGAACTCGGGTTACCTGACCCGTCGTCTGGTCGACGTGACGCAGGATCTGGTGGTGGTGGAAGACGATTGCGGCACGACCAACGGCGTGGCCATGAAGGCCCTGGTCGAAGGCGGTGAAGTGATCGAAGCCCTGCGCGACCGGATTCTCGGCCGTGTGACGGTGTCCGACGTGGTGAACCCTGAAACCCAGGAAACCGCGATCGAGGCCGGCACCCTGCTGGACGAAGACCTGGTCGACATGATCGACGCCATCGGCGTGGACGAAGTGAAGGTGCGCACGCCGCTGTCGTGCGACACGCGCTACGGCCTGTGCGGCATGTGCTATGGCCGCGACCTCGGCCGCGGCGTGCTGGTGAACTCCGGCGAAGCGGTTGGCGTGATCGCCGCTCAGTCGATTGGCGAGCCGGGCACCCAGCTGACCATGCGTACGTTCCACATCGGCGGCGCGGCATCGCGTTCGGCCGTGGCATCGAGCGTGGAAGCGAAGGCAACCGGTACCGTGCGTTTCACGGCGACCATGCGTTACGTCACCAATGCGAAGGGCGAGCTGATCGTCATCTCGCGTTCGGGTGAAGCGCTGATCACCGACGACCACGGCCGCGAGCGCGAGCGCCACAAGATCCCGTACGGCGCCACGCTGCTGGTGCAGGACGGCCAGGCCATCAAGGCTGGCACGCAGCTGGCCACGTGGGATGCGCTGACGCGCCCGATCGTGTCGGAGTACACCGGCACGACCAAGTTCGAGAACGTCGAAGAAGGCGTGACCGTCGCCAAGCAGATGGACGAGGTCACCGGCCTGTCGACCCTCGTGGTGATTGATGCAAAGCGCCGTACGGCTGCCACCAAGGGCTTGCGCCCGCAGGTGAAGCTGCTCGACGCCAACGGCCAGGAAGTGAAGATCCCGGGCACGGACCACTCCGTGACCATCGGCTTCCAGGTCGGCGCGCTGATCACCGTGAAGGACGGCCAGCAGGTGCACGTGGGCGAAGTGCTTGCACGTATTCCGACCGAATCGCAAAAGACCCGCGACATTACCGGGGGTCTGCCGCGCGTGGCCGAGCTGTTCGAAGCGCGTTCGCCGAAGGATGCCGCCGTGCTGGCGGAAGTCACCGGCACCACGTCGTTCGGCAAGGACACCAAGGGCAAGCAACGCCTGGTGATTACGGACCTGGACGGCAACGCCCATGAGTTCCTGATCACCAAGGAAAAGCAAGTCCTGGTGCACGATGGCCAGGTGGTGAACAAGGGCGAAATGATCGTGGAAGGCCCGGCGGACCCGCACGACATCCTGCGCCTGAAGGGCATCGAGGAGCTGGCGCACTACATCGTCGACGAAGTGCAGGACGTGTACCGTCTGCAGGGCGTGAAGATCAACGACAAGCACATCGAAGTGATCGTGCGCCAGATGCTGCGCCGCGTGCAGATCGCGGATGTGGGCGACACCAAGTTCATCCCGGGTGAACAGGTGGAGCGTTCGGAACTGCTCGACGAGAACGATCGCGTGATCGCCGAAGGCAAGCGTCCGGCCACGTACGAGAACCTGCTGCTCGGTATCACCAAGGCGTCGCTGTCCACCGACAGCTTCATCTCGGCGGCATCGTTCCAGGAAACCACCCGCGTGCTGACGGAAGCCGCGATCATGGGCAAGACCGACGACCTGCGTGGTCTGAAGGAAAACGTGATCGTTGGTCGACTGATCCCCGCTGGTACGGGTCTGGCCTACCATCGTGCCCGCAAGGCGCGCGAGGCGGCCGAGCGCGAACGTGCCCAGGCGATCTCCGACGAAGAGCAGTCGCTCTTCATCGAGCCGCCTGTGGTGCAGGCGACGACCGAAGGCGAGGGCGACGCGGTCTAAGACTGCCAGCCTGAGCCTGCAAGCAAGCAGCATGAGGAAGCCCGGCCCTGGTGGCCGGGTTTTTTTTGCCTGTAGTTATATCGTCGGTTTTATTTCTTTCGGTGTTTATCGGTCGTTTTTATTCGTTGTGTTTATGTGCTGCCGCAGGGGTACGGACCCGTGCTCCATGCGCGGCCAGACGAAAGAAATCCGGGAACATTCGTTACAGGCCGAAGTAGTTAGCCGCGCCCTTGGTGGTATGGTTACGCCTTTCGCGGTCCCACCCCTTTTTTAAGCTGTTGCTATGTCGCGCGCCCTGGCGATTCTCAAGGATGTTTTTGGCTACCACGCCTTCCGCGGCCGGCAGGGGGAGATCATCGACCATGTGGCCGATGGCGGTGATTGCCTGGTCCTGATGCCGACTGGCGGCGGCAAGTCGTTGTGCTACCAGATTCCCGCGCTGCTGCGGCAGCGGGCCGGGCAAGGCACCGGCATCGTGGTGTCGCCCCTGATCGCGCTGATGCAGGACCAGGTCGCGGCGCTGTCCGAGGCGGGCGTGCGCGCGGCAGTGCTGAACTCGACGCTCAGCGGCGCCGAGGCCTCCGCGGTGGAGCGCGATCTGCTCGCCGGCCGGCTGGAAATCCTCTATGTGGCGCCCGAGCGGCTGATGACGCCGCGCTTCCAGGACCTGCTCCAGCGTACCCGTATCGGCGTGTTCGCCATCGACGAGGCGCATTGTGTCTCGCAGTGGGGCCATGACTTCCGACCCGAGTACATCCAGCTTTCGGTGCTGCACGAGCGCTTCCCGGAAGTGCCGCGCATTGCCCTGACGGCCACCGCGGATTCCGTCACGCGCGAGGAAATCGTGGAGCGCCTCGCGCTGCACGACGCTCGCGTCTTCGTCTCCAGCTTCGATCGCCCCAATATCCGCTATCGCATCGTCGAGAAGGACAATGCGCGCCAGCAGTTGCTGGCCTTTATCAAGGCCGAGCACCTGGCCGCGGACGGCACGCACGACAGCGGCATCGTCTATTGCTTGTCGCGCAAGAAGGTTGAGGACACCGCCAGCTACCTCAGCGCCCAGGGCCTCAACGCGCTGGCGTACCACGCCGGTATGGATGCGGGCGTGCGCCAGCACCACCAGGCGCGTTTCCGCGAGGAAGAGGGCGTGATCATGGTGGCCACCATCGCTTTTGGCATGGGCATCGACAAGCCGGATGTGCGCTTTGTGGCGCACCTGGACTTGCCCAAGAGCATGGAGGGCTACTATCAGGAAACCGGCCGTGCCGGCCGCGACGGGCTGCCGGCCAACGCCTGGATGGCCTACGGCCTCGGCGACGTGGTTCAGCAAAAGCGCATGATCGACGAGTCCGAGGCGGACGATGCGCACAAGCGAGTCTCGTCCGCCAAGCTCGATGCACTGCTCGGGCTGTGCGAGACGGCCGGCTGCCGCCGCGTGCGCATCCTTGGCTATTTCGACGAAGCCAGCGAACCCTGCGGCAACTGCGACACCTGCCTGGAGCCGCCCGCTACCTGGGATGGCACGCGTGAAGCGCAGATGGCGCTGTCATGCGTCTACCGTACGGCGCAGGCCAGCCGCGTTCATTTCGGCGCGACCCATATGGTCGACGTGCTGCGCGGCAACGCGTCGGAAAAAATCCGTCAATGGGGCCACGACAAGGTCTCCACGTTTGGCATCGGCGCGGACCGTTCGGTCTCCGAGTGGCACGCGATCTTCCGCCAGTTGATCGCCCACGGCCTGCTGGTGATCGACCATGGCGGCCACGGCGCCTTGCTGCTGGGCGACGCTGCCCGCGCGGTGCTCAAGGGCGAGATGCCGATCACCCTGCGCCGCCAGGCCAGCAAGCCAGCCAAGAGCGGCGAGCGTGGCGCGCGCGGCTCCGCCGGCACACGCACCGACCATACCGCCGGCATGGACGCCGAGGCACTGGCCAACTGGGAAGCGCTGCGCAAGTGGCGCACCGAGACGGCACGAGAGCACGGTGTGCCGGCCTATGTGATCTTCCATGACGCCACGCTGGCCGAACTGGCACGCAGCGCGCCGGATTCGTTGACGGCAATGGCTGAAGTCCCCGGCATCGGCGCCGCCAAGCTGGAGCGCTACGGCGATGCCATCCTGGAAGCGCTGGGCGCCGTGGAGGACTTTTGAGGCACTGCCTGGACCTAAGTCGAGCAACACGCTTCTGTCAGAAGCTGCTTGACGGTTTACGTAGTCGCTGCTAGCATGACAGATTCGAGTTTTTGGCTTTGGATTTCGCTCGCCTGTCGTAATTGTGGCCCTCGGTTCGCAATCGGCAAGCCTGCCAGGGGATCGTGTGATGCTCTGGTGGTGTGGTCGCAGCGGGATCCCAGGCGAGCTCGCGCTCTTTGGCCAGTCTGTTCCTCCACAGGTCCGTCTCAAGAGCGCTCGCTCACTTTTCCCGCCCAAAACCCGTCGTTGCCTCTTCGGCCCATTGCTTGTGGCCCCAGGGGTGTTTTTCCGTAAAACCAAGCTGGATTGAACAATGCCAACTATCAACCAACTGGTTCGCAAGCCGCGTGTCTCTGAAGTCGTCAAGAGCAAGAGCCCGGCGCTTGAGAACTGCCCCCAGCGTCGCGGCGTGTGCACCCGTGTGTACACCACGACGCCGAAGAAGCCGAACTCGGCACTGCGTAAGGTCGCCAAGGTGCGCCTGACCAACGGTTTCGAGGTCATCTCGTACATCGGCGGTGAAGGCCACAACCTGCAAGAACACTCGGTCGTGCTGATCCGCGGCGGCCGTGTGAAGGACTTGCCGGGTGTGCGTTACCACATCGTCCGTGGCTCGCTGGACTTGCAAGGCGTGAAGGATCGTCGCCAGGCACGTTCGAAGTACGGCGCGAAGCGTCCGAAGGCTGCTTAAGGCTAACGCCAGGCAAGCTGGGCACAAAGCCCGAAGCAACAAACGATGGCCTGTGGCGGTTGCGTCATGGTGCTGTCACCAGGCGGCGGTACAACGGAGCGTTTATGCGCCGTGCCGTCGAGTAAGTGGTCACCCGGCGAATTTGCCTCGATGGAAGGCAAGCTAGTTGGTGGCCGGAGAGCGGGAAATCATTGCCGCGCTCTCAACTGAATCTAAAGGAAAGAAGATGCCACGTCGTCGTGAAGTCCCCAAGCGGGATATCCTGCCCGATCCGAAGTTCGGTAACGTTGAAGTTGCCAAGTTCATGAACGTCCTAATGCTGGACGGCAAGAAGTCGGTTGCCGAACGTATCGTTTATGGCGCGTTCGACCAGATCGAAAAGAAGGCAGGCAAGGCCCCCGTTGAAGTGTTTTCCGTTGCGATCAACAACGTGAAGCCGGTGGTCGAAGTGAAGAGCCGTCGCGTGGGCGGCGCCAACTATCAGGTTCCGGTCGAAGTCCGTCCGTCGCGTCGTTTGGCATTGGCGATGCGTTGGTTGCGCGAGGCCGCGAAAAAACGCAGCGAGAAGTCGATGGCGCTGCGCCTGGCAGGTGAGTTGCTGGAAGCTGCGGAAGGCCGCGGCGGCGCGATGAAGAAGCGCGACGAAGTGCACCGCATGGCCGAAGCCAACAAGGCGTTCTCGCACTTCCGCTTCTAAAGCGCGCGAGTTATACGCGGTTGGTTGCCGGGCGGGCTGTGTTTTCACACGCTCGCCCGTTTGTGTTACGGGCGTTGGCAATGAGATGCCGGCGTCTCACGGACGAATAGAGGATTAAAGTGGCTCGTAAGACTCCCATTGAGCGCTACCGCAATATCGGTATCTCGGCTCACATTGACGCGGGTAAAACCACCACGACCGAGCGCATCCTGTTCTACACCGGTGTGAACCACAAGATCGGTGAAGTGCATGATGGCGCTGCCACGATGGACTGGATGGAGCAGGAACAGGAGCGTGGCATCACGATCACCTCCGCTGCGACCACCGCCTTCTGGAAGGGCATGGCCGGCAATTACCCGGAACACCGCATCAACATCATCGACACCCCGGGCCACGTGGACTTCACCATCGAGGTGGAGCGCTCCATGCGCGTGCTGGACGGCGCATGCATGGTCTACTGCGCAGTGGGTGGCGTGCAGCCCCAGTCGGAAACCGTCTGGCGCCAGGCTAACAAGTACGGCGTGCCGCGCTTGGCCTTCGTCAACAAGATGGACCGTACCGGTGCGAATTTCTTCAAGGTCTACGACCAGCTGAAGACCCGCCTGAAGGCTAGCCCGGTTCCCGTCGTTGTGCCCATCGGCGCCGAAGACACCTTCAAGGGTGTGGTCGACCTCATCAAGATGAAAGCGATCATCTGGGACGAGGCCAGCCAAGGCACCAAGTTCGACTACGTGGACATCCCGGCTGAACTGGCCGACTCGTGCAACGAATGGCGCGAGAAGATGGTCGAGGCAGCTGCCGAGTCGAACGAAGAGCTGATGAACAAGTATCTGGAAGAGGGCGAACTGTCCGAAGCCGAGATCATCAAGGGCCTGCGCGACCGTACCATCGCCTGCGAAATCCAGCCGATGCTGTGCGGCACCGCGTTCAAGAACAAGGGCGTGCAGCGTATGCTGGACGCCGTGATCGACTTCCTGCCGTCGCCGGTCGACATCCCGCCGGTCACCGGCGTGGACGATGACGACAAGGAAGTGTCGCGCCGTGCCGCGGACGACGAAAAGTTCTCCGCTCTGGCGTTCAAGATCATGACCGACCCGTTCGTCGGCCAGCTGATCTTCTTCCGCGTCTATTCGGGCAAGGTCAATTCGGGCGACACCATCTACAACCCGGTCAAGAGCAAGAAGGAACGCCTGGGCCGGATTCTGCAGATGCACGCCAACCAGCGCGAAGAAATCAAGGAAGTGCTGGCAGGCGACATCGCCGCCGCGGTTGGCCTGAAAGAAGCCACCACGGGCGACACGCTGTGCGATCCGGACCACATCATCATCCTGGAACGCATGGTGTTCCCGGAGCCGGTGATTTCGCAGGCTGTCGAGCCGAAGACCAAGGCTGACCAGGAAAAGATGGGCATCGCCCTGAACCGCCTGGCACAGGAAGATCCGTCGTTCCGCGTGAAGACCGACGAAGAATCCGGCCAGACCATCATTTCGGGCATGGGCGAGCTCCACCTCGAAATTCTGGTTGACCGCATGAAGCGCGAATTCGGCGTGGAAGCCACCGTGGGCAAGCCCCAGGTTGCGTACCGCGAAACCATCCGCAAGACCTGCGACGAAGTGGAAGGCAAGTTCGTCAAGCAGTCGGGCGGTCGTGGCCAGTACGGTCACGTGGTACTGAAGCTCGAGCCGCAAGAACCGGGCAAGGGCTACGAATTCGTCGACGCCATCAAGGGCGGCGTGGTTCCGCGCGAGTACATCCCCGCGGTGGACAAGGGCATTCAGGACACCCTGAACGCCGGCGTTCTGGCAGGCTTCCCCGTGGTCGACGTCAAGGTCACGCTGTTCTTCGGTTCGTACCACGATGTGGACTCGAACGAAAACGCGTTCAAGATGGCCGGCTCCATGGGCTTCAAGGAAGGCATGCGCCGCGCAAGCCCCGTGCTGCTCGAGCCGATGATGGCCGTGGAAGTGGAAACGCCCGAAGACTTCATGGGTAACGTGATGGGCGATCTGTCGTCGCGTCGCGGCATTATCCAGGGCATGGACGACATGGTCGGCGGTGGCAAGATCCTGCGCGCGGAAGTTCCGCTGGCAGAGATGTTCGGCTACTCGACCTCGCTGCGTTCGGCCACGCAAGGCCGTGCTACGTACACGATGGAGTTCAAGCACTACGCTGAAGCTCCGAAGAACGTAGCCGACGCCGTGATCACGGCACGTGGCAAGTAAGTAAAAAATCCGCCGCCGCGCGTTGTGCGCGGCGGCACTATGAACACGACATACTGGTTTCGATTAGGAGCTGAAAAATGGCAAAGGAAAAGTTCTCGCGGACTAAGCCGCACGTGAACGTTGGCACGATCGGTCACGTTGACCATGGCAAGACCACCCTGACGGCAGCAATTGCCACGGTGCTGGCAGCCAAGTTTGGCGGTTCGGCCAAGAAGTACGACGAAATCGACGCAGCGCCGGAAGAAAAGGCACGCGGTATTACCATCAACACCGCACACGTCGAGTACGAAACGGCTAATCGCCACTACGCACACGTTGACTGCCCGGGCCACGCTGACTATGTGAAGAACATGATCACGGGCGCCGCACAGATGGACGGCGCGATCCTGGTGTGCTCGGCCGCTGACGGCCCCATGCCCCAGACCCGCGAACACATCCTGCTGGCCCGCCAGGTTGGCGTGCCTTACATCATCGTGTTCCTGAACAAGTGCGACATGGTCGACGACGCCGAGCTGCTCGAGCTGGTCGAAATGGAAGTGCGCGAGCTCCTGTCCAAGTACGAATTCCCCGGCGACGACACCCCGATCATCAAGGGTTCGGCCAAGCTGGCACTGGAAGGCGACAAGGGCGAACTGGGCGAGCAAGCCATTCTGGCCCTGGCCGAACAGCTGGACAGCTACATCCCGACGCCGGAACGTGCCATCGACGGTACCTTCCTGATGCCGGTGGAAGACGTGTTCTCGATCTCGGGCCGTGGCACGGTTGTGACCGGTCGTATCGAGCGCGGCATCATCAAGGTCGGTGAAGAAATCGAAATCGTTGGTATCAAGCCGACGGTCAAGACCATCTGCACCGGCGTGGAAATGTTCCGCAAGCTGCTGGACCAAGGTCAAGCAGGCGACAACGTGGGTCTGCTGCTGCGCGGCACGAAGCGCGAAGACGTCGAGCGCGGCCAAGTGCTGTGCAAGCCGGGTTCGATCAAGCCGCACACGCACTTCACCGGCGAGGTCTACATCTTGTCGAAGGACGAAGGCGGCCGCCACACCCCGTTCTTCAACAACTACCGCCCGCAGTTCTACTTCCGTACGACCGACGTGACTGGCTCGATCGAGCTGCCGAAGGACAAGGAAATGGTAATGCCGGGTGACAACGTGTCGATCACGGTCAAGCTGATTGCCCCGATCGCCATGGAAGAAGGCCTGCGTTTCGCTATCCGTGAAGGCGGTCGTACCGTCGGCGCCGGCGTCGTGGCAAAGATCCTCGACTAAGCAAACTTCCTGGAGCAGGCTGGCGGTACAATACCGTCGGCTTGTTCCCATGTTCCAGGGCGCACGCCGCCCATCGCTCTTTTAAGGAAATATCATGCAGAACCAGAAGATCCGTATCCGCCTGAAGGCTTTCGACTATCGCCTGATCGACCAGTCGGCAGCTGAAATCGTGGATACCGCCAAGCGTACTGGCGCGATCGTCAAGGGCCCGGTGCCCCTGCCGACCCGTATCCAGCGCTTCGACATCCTGCGTTCGCCGCACGTCAACAAGACGAGCCGTGATCAGTTCGAGATCCGTACTCACCAGCGCCTGATGGACATCGTCGATCCTACCGACAAGACCGTTGACGCACTGATGAAGCTCGACCTGCCGGCCGGCGTCGACGTCGAAATCAAGGTGTAAGGTATTCCGCACAAGACCGCTTCGAGCGGTTTTGCGCAAACAAGAACGGCGAACTTCGGTTCGCCGTTCTTGTTTTTGCGCTCCCACCCCGGCGAATGCGGCCTAGGCGGGCCCGCGCCGGCGCAGCGTCTGCCCCGGCGGTTCGCCGAAACTCTTGCGGTATTCCACGCTAAAGCGCCCTAGATGGCTGAAGCCCCAGCGCAGGGCCGCAGCCGTGACCGAGTCGATCGCCGGGTCGTTCAGCAGGTCATGGCGAACACGCTCCAGCCGCACCGCGCGCAGGTAGGCCATCGGGCTGATGCCGCGGTGCTCTCGAAAGCCCGCATAGAGCCCGCGCAGGCTCACACCAGCGATTTCCGCCAGCAGGGCGGGGGTCAGTGGCGCCTGCGCGTGGGCATGGATGTACTCCTCGACCTGCTTCACGTGGCGCGGCGCCAGCGGTTTGCCCCGCGCCCGCATCGCCTCCGCCAGGCTGTGGGGCTGCACTGTCAACAACGTGCCGATCACCAGCTGCTCCAGCTGGCAGGCAGTCAACGGATGCCGCGCCGCGTCCGGCGCCAGCGCCAGCAGGTCCGCCAGGTAGTGCATCAACTGATACCAGGCTGCCAGGCGGCGCCAACCCATCCCAAGCTCAAAGCGCAGCGGCGCCTGTGACCGATGGCCGAGGTGCGCCGCGCATACCCTCTCCAGCGCACCGCGCTCCACGCGCACGATCAACTGGTCGCTGTCGTGGCTCCAGCGCATCCGCACGGGGTCGCTCGGCGTGAGCACCGAGGCCATGTCGCGGTCGGAGAGGATCTGCTGCTGGCCACAATGGATCTGGGCATGGCCTGCCAGTGGCATCTGTACAAGCAGGAAATCATCGAGCGGCCCCGGCTCGATCTGGACCTCGGCGCCATAGGCTAGCCGGTTGAACGACACCGCGCCAAGCGGCGCATGATGCATGCGGGCGGCGAGCGTCGTGCCGCCGATGGTCAGCTTGTGCGGCTTGAAAACCGTACCCACCGCTGCGCGCGTCTGGGCCTGGTCGGTCGAGGCGAAGACCAGCCGGGTGGGGTCGGATAGCAGGGCGCGTGCCAGCGGCTCGGTGGCCGTGGCCGCGGGGGGCTGAGGCATTGTCTCGCTCCTCGGCGTCATTGGCGCGCCGCTTGGTACATTGGGCCCGGCCAGCCTGCGGGCGGATTCCTTCACACCACTATAGTGGATCGCTTCCCGGCGCCCCTTGTCCGCGCCGGCATTTTCCTGCACTAATCGGATAGCCGCTGCAGCCCGCGGCTAGTTTGCTGCGGTGCGGATCGCCCATGATGGAATCCAGCACGGCAGCCACAACCCCCAAAAACAGAGGAGCGCAGCCCATGGGCCAGACTATCCAGATCCACGCCGCCGACGGCGCATTCAACGCCTACCTTGCCACACCCGCATCGGGCAAGGGACCCGGCATCGTGTTGTGCCAGGAAATCTTCGGCGTCAATGCCACCATGCGCGCCGTGGCGGACTACTACGCCGAGGAGGGCTACACGGTGCTGGTGCCGGACCTGTTCTGGCGCATCGCCCCCGGCATCGAACTGGGCGATCGCGGCGAGGACTTTCAGCGCGCCTTGGGCTTGTATCAGCGCTTCGATGAGGCCCTCGGCGTCAAGGATGTCGGTGCGGCGCTGGACGCGCTGCGGGCCCGTCCTGAATGCGTGGGCCAGACCGGGGTGCTCGGTTTTTGCCTGGGCGGGAAGCTCGCCTATCTGGCTGCCTGCCGCCTGGGTGGCGTGGCCTGTGCCGTGGCCTACTACGGCGTCGGCATCGAGCGTGCGCTGGACGAGGCGGCCAATATCCAGGGGCGGCTGGTGCTGCATGTGGCCGAGCGTGACGGCTTCTGCCCACCTGAGGCGCAGGCGAAGATCCGCGCAGCCTTGGGCGGCAAGGACGGCATCGAGTTGTACGTTTATCCAGGCGTGGACCACGCGTTCGCGCGCACCGGCGGCGAGCATTACGACCACCCGTCGGCGCTGATGGCGCATCAGCGCTCGATAGCCGCGCTGCGCGCAGAGATGGGGCCGCACTACGATTTCTCGGCCCTCTGGGACAAGCACTGCGAATACGAGTTCGCCACCCGCGATGTCGACGCCACGATGGCGACGATGGTGTCGGAACCCTACGTGAACCATATCCCGACCATGACTGGCGGCGTCGGCCACCGGCAGCTCAAGCGCTTCTACCAGAACCATTTCGTCAACAGCAATCCGCCCGATACCAGCCTGATCCCGCTTTCGCGCACCGTGGGCGCCAGCCAGATCGTCGACGAGATGCTGTTCTGCTTCACGCATACCTGCGAGGTCGACTGGATGCTGCCTGGCGTGGCGCCCACTGGCAAGCGCGTGGAAATCCCCCTCATCGCCATCGTCAAGTTCCGCGGCGACAAGCTTTACCACGAGCACATCTACTGGGACCAGGCGAGCGTGCTGGTGCAGATCGGCAAGCTCGATCCGGCCGGCCTGCCAGTGGCTGGCGTGGAGACCGCGCGCAAGCTGCTCGACGAAACGTTGCCCTCCAACACGCTGATGGCGCGCTGGCAGGAGAGCGAAGGCAAGTAAGGGCCCCTAGGGCAAGTGCAAGTAGCACGCTTCACGGAAGAGCAAAAGGCCGCACCCGGCAAGTGCTGTCGCAAGGCGGCAGGCGGGCAGCGGCCAAGACAACCAGGAGACAGCGTCATGAAAGGACTGCGGGACAAAGTGGCCATCATCAGCGGTGGCGCTACGCTGATCGGCGCGGGCGTGGCCACCGCCTTCGTCGAGGCCGGCACGCGAGTGGCCATTCTCGACATCGATGCCAGCGGCGGCGAGCGCGCGGCTGCCGCGTTGGGCGAGCGGGCGCTGTTCGTTCACACGGACATCACCGACGATGCCCAGGTGGCCGCCGCGGTAGCCCGGGTGAGCCAGCACTTCGGTGGCGTCGACTACCTGGTCAATCTGGCGTGCACCTATCTGGACGACGGCTTCAATTCAGGACGGCGCGACTGGCTTGCGGCGCTGGACGTCAATGTGGTGTCCGGGGTGATGCTGGCGCGGGCCGTGCACCCGGCCATGCGGGCTCGCGGCGGTGGCGCCATCGTCAACTTCACCAGTATTTCCGCCAATGTGGGGCAGACGGGCCGCTGGCTCTATCCGGCCTCCAAGGCCGCCATCCGGCAACTTACCCGCAGCATGGCGATGGATCTCGCGCCCGATGGCATCCGGGTCAACGCTGTTTCTCCCGGCTGGACCTGGTGCCGGCTGATGGACGAGGTCAGCGGTGGCAACCGCGAGCGCACCGATCGCGTGGCGGCGGACTTCCACCTCCTTGGCCGCGTTGGCGAGCCCGACGAAGTGGCCCAGGTCGTGTTGTTTCTCTGTTCCGACCACGCCAGCTTTGTCACTGGCGCGGACTATGCGGTGGACGGCGGCTACTCGGCGATGGGGCCGGAGCAGAACGTGCCCGCCATTCCCAGGCTGGCCGATTGACGCTGGCATCGAGCATCCCCCAAGCCGGGGCTTCGATTTTCATCCTGAGTATCCAGTAGGAGATTGCCATGAGCCAACGCATTGCCATCGTCGGGGCGGGCCAGTCTGGCCTGCAGATGGCCCTCGGGCTGCAAGCCAAGGGCTATCAGGTCACACTGCTGACCAATCGAACGCCGGACCAGGTCAGGGCGGGCAAGGTCATGTCCAGCCAATGCATGTTCGATCGCGCGTTGCAGGCCGAGCGCGAGCTTGGGCTGAACTGGTGGGACGATAGCTGCCCCCCCGTAGAAGGCATTGGCCTGGCGATTCCGCATCCGGAGCAGGCTGGTGCCAGGCTGATCGACTGGGCCGCCCGGCTCGAACGCCCTGCGCAGGCCGTGGACCAACGCGTCAAGATGCCAGCCTGGATGGAGGCCTTCGCCGAGCGTGGCGGCGACCTGCGCATTGCCGATGCCGGCATCGATGAGCTCGAAGCGCTGACGCTTGAGCACGATCTGGTCCTGCTCGCCGCCGGCAAGGGCGAAATCGTCAGCCGCTTCGAGCGTGACGCCACGCGCAGTCCCTTTAGCGCACCGCAACGTGCCCTGGCTTTGACCTATGTGAACGGCATGACGCCGCGCACGCCGTATTCGCGGGTTTGCTTCAACCTGATTCCCGGCATCGGCGAGTACTTTGTGTTCCCCGCGCTGACCTTGAGCGGACCTTGCGAGATCATGGTGTTCGAGGGCATACCGGGCGGACCCATGGACCAATGGGCCGAGGCGCGTACGCCCGAGCAGCACCTGGCCGAAAGCCTGCGCATCCTTCGCACCTGGCTGCCATGGGAAGCGCAACGCTGTGAAAATGTCACGCTGACCGATGAGCAGGGCATCCTCGCCGGCCGGTTCACGCCAACCGTGCGCCATCCGGTCATGACGCTGCCGTCCGGCCGGCTGGTGTTCGGCATGGCGGACGCAGTGGTAGTGAACGACCCCATTACCGGACAAGGCTCGAACAACGCCGCCAAGTGCTGCAAGGTGTATCTGGAGGCGATCGTCGCGCGCGGCGATCGTGCCTTCGACGCCGCCTGGATGACGCAGACCTTCGCCAGCTACTGGCAATACGCCGGCGACGTCGTGAACTGGACCAACTCGCTGCTCACGCCGCCGCCGCCGCACATCCTGGCATTGCTGGGCGCGGCCGGGCAGGTGCCGGCGCTGGCCGCACGCATTGCCAACGGCTTCGACAACCCGCCGGACTTCTTCCCCTGGTGGGCCGATCCCGCCGCCTGCCAGCAACTGATCGACCGGCATCTGCCGCAGGCAGCCTGAGATGGACGCCACTTGTGCCGTGCTCGACCCCAAGGCACTGCGCCACGCTTGCGGCCGTTACGCCACCGGCGTGGCGGTCATCGGGGCCTGTGGTGCTGATGACCGCCCGATCGGCCTGACCATCAACTCCTTTGCCTCGCTGTCGCTGGCGCCGCCACTGATCCTGTGGAGTCTCGCCTTGCGTTCGCCAAACGCGGCGCGTTTCACGCCGGGGAACCCCTTCGGCGTCAGCATCCTGCGGGCGGGGCATGGCGAGCTCGCCCGGCGCTTTGCCAAGCCCGCAGACGACAAGTTTGCCGGAGTCGCCCATCGGCGATGCCAGCGCGGCGTGCCCTATCTCGATGATGCCCTGGCCACCCTGGCGTGCCGGGTCGAGCGCGCCGATGCTGTCGGGGATCACTTGCTGATCGTGGGCCAGGTGGAGGGGTTTGAAGTAGGGGAGGGGGAACCGCTGGTGTTCTTTGGCGGGGAATTTGTGCAGCTGGGACGATAGGATCACGCGAAAACATCACAAAACAACACCGCCCCGTACGCCCCCGCATACTTGTCAATCCACGCTTGCTCTTTCCAAATCTACGCGATATAGTGTAAGGCTACCCGTTTGTCTATGGGTAGTGGGCTGGCCAGCTTGGCCGCGCGCAGTCTTCTTCAGCGCAAGCCCCGCACTGCAAACACTGTTTTCGTGTATCAATCAGCCCCGGCCAATCGCAGCTGGGAATGGAGCAAACCATGAGCCTTGGCCTTGTAGGTCGCAAGGTTGGCATGACCCGTATTTTCACGGACGACGGCGATTCAATTCCCGTTACCGTGGTCGAGGTCGGCGACAACCGCGTGACACAAATCAAGACGGACGAGACCGACGGTTATACCTCGGTTCAAGTCACTTTCGGCGCACGCCGCGCTAGCCGCGTCACCAAGCCCCTGGCAGGTCACCTTGCCAAAGCTGGTGTTGAAGCTGGTGAAATCATCCGTGAATTCCGCATCGATGCCGCTAAGGCTGGCGAACTGCAACCCGGCGGCACGCTGTCGGTTGACCTGTTCGAAGTCGGTCAAAAGATCGACGTCCAGGGCGTGACCATCGGTAAGGGCTACGCCGGTACCATCAAGCGCCACCATTTCGCATCGGGTCGTGCCACCCACGGTAACTCGCGTTCGCACAACGTGCCGGGTTCCATCGGTATGGCGCAGGATCCGGGCCGTGTGTTCCCCGGCAAGCGCATGACTGGCCATCTGGGTGACGTCACCCGCACCGTCCAGAACCTGGAAATCGCCAAGATCGACGCAGAGCGCAAGCTGCTGCTGGTCAAGGGCGCCATTCCCGGCTCCAAGGGCGGCAAGGTTATCGTTACCCCGGCCGTCAAGGCCAAAGCCAAAGCTTAAGGAGCGAATCAATGGAACTCAAGCTCCTCCAGGACAATGGCCAGATCGGTGCAGGCGTTGACGCCTCGCCCGAAGTCTTCGGCCGTGACTACAACGAAGCCCTCGTTCACCAGGTCGTCGTCGCTTACCAGGCTAACGCTCGCAGCGGTAACCGTAAGCAGAAGGACCGTGAAGAGGTCAAGCACACGACCAAGAAGCCTTGGCGCCAGAAGGGTACGGGTCGCGCCCGTGCCGGTATGTCTTCCTCGCCGCTGTGGCGCGGGGGCGGCCGTATCTTCCCGAATTCGCCGGAAGAGAACTTCACGCAGAAGGTCAACAAGAAGATGTTCCGTGCCGGCATGCGCTCGATTTACTCGCAGCTCGCACGTGAAGGTCGTATCAACGTGGTGGACGGTTTCACCGTCGATGCGCCCAAGACCAAGCTCTTGGCCGACAAGTTCAAGGCCATGGGCCTGGACTCGGTGCTGATCATCACCGACAGCCTCGACGAAAACCTCTACCTGGCTTCGCGCAATCTGCCGCACGTGGCGGTTGTCGAGCCGCGCCAGGCTGACCCGCTGTCGCTCGTGCACTACAAGAAGGTGCTGGTGACCAAGGCAGCCGTCGCGCAGATCGAGGAGTTGCTGAAATGACGCAAGTAGCCAAGAACGATCATCGTTTGATGCAGGTGCTGCTCGCGCCGGTGGTTTCCGAAAAGGCAACCCTGGTCGCCGACAAGAACGAACAAGTCGTGTTCGAAGTTGCTCGCGATGCCAACAAGGCAGACGTGAAGGCGGCGGTCGAACTGCTGTTCAAGGTCGAGGTGCAGTCCGTTCAGATCCTGAACCAAAAGGGCAAGCAAAAGCGTTTTGGCCGTTTCATGGGGCGTCGCAACCACGTGAAGAAGGCTTACGTTTCGCTCAAGCCGGGTCAGGAAATCAATTTTGAAGCGGAGGCCAAGTAATCATGGCACTCGTCAAGACCAAGCCGACGTCCCCGGGCCGTCGCTCCATGGTAAAGGTTGTTAACCACAACCTGCACAAGGGCGCGCCCCACGCTCCGCTGCTGGAAAAGCAATTCCAGAAGTCGGGTCGTAACAATAACGGTCACATCACCACCCGCCACAAGGGCGGTGGTCATAAGCACCATTACCGCGTGGTCGACTTCAAGCGCAACGACAAGGACGGCATCGCCGCCAAGGTCGAGCGCCTGGAATACGATCCGAACCGCAGCGCCAATATCGCGCTGGTGCTGTTCGCCGACGGCGAGCGCCGCTACATCATTGCCACCAAGGGCATGGTAGTTGGCCAAGCGTTGATGAACGGCTCGGAAGCTGCGATCAAGTCGGGTAACAACCTGCCGATCCGCAACATTCCGGTTGGTACCACCATCCACTGCGTGGAAATGCTGCCGGGCAAGGGCGCTCAGATCGCTCGCGCCGCTGGCGGTTCCGCTGTGCTGCTGGCTCGTGAAGGCATCTACGCTCAGGTTCGCCTGCGCTCCGGTGAAGTGCGTCGCGTTCACATCGAATGCCGCGCCACCATCGGTGAAGTCGGTAACGAAGAGCATAGCCTGCGCGTCATCGGCAAGGCCGGTGCAAATCGTTGGCGCGGTATCCGCCCGACGGTTCGCGGCGTTGTGATGAACCCGGTGGACCACCCGCACGGTGGTGGTGAAGGCAAGACCGCTGCTGGTCGTGACCCCGTTTCGCCGTGGGGTACCCCGGCTAAGGGTTACCGTACCCGCAGCAACAAGCGCACTGCCAGCATGATCGTGCAGCGCCGCCACAAGCGTTAATCGGTAGGTAGGAGCCTAGACATGACACGTTCCGCAAAAAAGGGTCCGTTCTGTGACGCCCACCTGCTGAAAAAGGTGGAAGCGGCCTCAGCCGGCAAGGACAAGAAGCCCATCAAGACTTGGTCGCGTCGCTCGACCATTCTGCCGGACTTCATCGGCCTGACGATCGCCGTACATAACGGCCGTCAACACGTGCCGGTGTATGTTTCGGAAAACATGGTTGGCCACAAGCTCGGTGAATTTGCGCTCACGCGTACGTTCAAGGGCCACGCGGCTGACAAGAAAGCGAAGAGGTAAGGTGCCATCATGGAAGTGAAAGCGATTCATCGCGGTGCCCGCATCTCCGCCCAGAAAACGCGCCTGGTCGCTGACCAGATCCGCGGTCTGCCGATCGAACGCGCGCTCAACGTCCTGACGTTCAGCCCGAAAAAGGCGGCCGTCATCGTGAAGAAGGTGGTCGAATCGGCCATCGCCAACGCCGAGCACAACGAAGGCGCCGACATCGACGAACTGAAGGTCAAGACCATCTTCGTCGACAAGGCAACCTCGCTCAAGCGTTTCACGGCACGAGCAAAGGGCCGCGGCAACCGCATCGAGAAACAAACTTGTCACATCACTGTGACGCTCGGCAACTAAGGAGTCACGATGGGACAGAAGATTCATCCGACTGGCTTCCGTCTGGCCGTCAGCCGTAACTGGGCTTCGCGTTGGTACGCCAACAACACGAAGTTCGCCGGCATGCTGAAGGAAGACATCGAAGTTCGCGAGTTTCTGAAGAAGAAGCTCAAGAACGCTTCGGTTGGCCGCGTCGTGATCGAGCGCCCCGCCCGCAATGCACGTCTCACCATTTATAGCTCGCGTCCGGGCGTGGTGATCGGCAAGAAGGGTGAGGACATCGAACTGCTCAAGGCCGAGCTGCAACGCCGCATGGGTGTGCCCGTGCACGTGAACATCGAGGAAATCCGCAAGCCGGAAACCGATGCGCAGCTGATCGCCGACTCGATCACCCAGCAGCTCGAGCGCCGTATCATGTTCCGCCGCGCAATGAAGCGCGCGATGCAGAACGCGATGCGCCTCGGTGCCCAGGGCATCAAGATCATGAGCGCCGGTCGTCTGAACGGCATCGAAATCGCTCGTACCGAGTGGTATCGCGAAGGTCGTGTGCCCCTGCACACCCTGCGCGCCGACATCGACTACGGCTTCTCCGAAGCAGAAACCACCTACGGCATCATTGGTGTCAAGGTGTGGGTCTACAAGGGTGATCACCTCGGCCGCAACGATGCGCCGGTGGTGGAAGAGCCGCAAGACGATCGTCGTCGTCGTCCGGGTGGTGGTCGTCCTGATGGTCGTCGCCGTGAAGGCGAAGGCGGCCGTCCGGGTGGCAACCGCCGCGGTGGCGCGGGCGCCGGTGCAGGTCGCCGCGCTCCTGGCGCAGATGCGAAGAGTGGAGAATAACGATGCTGCAACCTAAGCGCAGAAAATACCGCAAGGAGCAGAAAGGCCGCAACACGGGTAAGGCTACCCGTGGCAACGCCGTGTCTTTCGGCGAATTCGGCCTGAAGGCGATGGGCCGTGGTCGTCTGACGGCTCGTCAGATCGAGTCGGCACGTCGTGCGATGACCCGCCACATCAAGCGTGGCGGCCGCATCTGGATCCGGATTTTCCCGGACAAGCCGATCTCGAAGAAGCCCGCCGAAGTCCGTATGGGTAACGGTAAGGGTAATCCGGAATACTACGTGGCAGAAATCCAGCCGGGCAAGATGCTGTACGAAATGGATGGCGTGACGGAAGAGCTGGCTCGTGAGGCGTTCCGCCTTGCCGCCGCCAAGCTGCCGATCGCTACCAATTTCGTGGTGCGCCAGGTCGGGACGTAAGGAGAGCAGGGATGAAAGCATCCGAACTTCGCGGCAAAGATGCCGCAGGGCTGAACCAGGAGCTCTCCGAGCTGCTGAAGGCCCAATTTAGCCTGCGCATGCAAAAGGCCACCCAACAGCTGCAGAACACCAGCCAGCTGAAGAAGGTGCGCAAGGACATCGCGCGGGTGCAAACCGTGCTGAACGAAAAGGCGACCTCGAAATGACTGAAACTGCACAAACGGAATCGTCGCTTCGCCGCACGCTGGTCGGTCGGGTAGTTAGCGACAAGATGGACAAGACCGTCACGGTCTTGATCGAAAACCGCGTCAAGCATCCTCTGTACGGCAAGTACGTGCTGCGTTCCAAGAAGTACCACGCACACGACGAAGCCAACCAGTACAAGGAAGGCGACAAGGTCGAGATCCAGGAAACGCGTCCGCTGTCGCGGACCAAGTCCTGGGTGGTTTCCCGTCTGGTCGAAGCTGCGCGCGTCATCTAAAAAACCACACGGTTTTCGGTTGACTTGCGAGTCCAGGGTTATGTGCTATAATCCTGGACTTCCGCTTTGTTGCATTCGCCTTAGTTGTATCACCCCGGCGAATCGGTGAAGCGAACCTAGCCGAGCGGCTCCTGATTAACCATGTTCAGGCCGCCTGGTAACTACCGACTTCAAAGTTGATCAACCCAAACGGTTGCTGGCGCAAAGCCAGGGGCTGACGGGACCAAGACTGACCGGCGGGCGTTGCCCGGTGGATTAAGTTGGGAAGATAACACCATGATTCAGACAGAAAGCCGGCTCGAAGTAGCCGATAACACTGGTGCGCGCGAAGTTCTGTGCATCAAAGTGCTGGGTGGGTCCAAGCGCCGCTATGCGAGCGTGGGCGACATCATCAAGGTGACCGTTAAGGACGCAGCGCCGCGCGGTCGCGTGAAGAAGGGCGATATTTACAACGCCGTCGTCGTGCGCACCGCCAAGGGCGTGCGTCGCGCTGATGGTTCGCTCGTCAAGTTCGACAGCAATGCCGCTGTCTTGCTGAACACCAAGCTCGAGCCGATCGGCACCCGTATTTTCGGGCCGGTGACTCGTGAACTCCGTACCGAGCGCTTCATGAAGATTGTGTCGCTCGCGCCGGAAGTGCTGTAAGGAGCCGCCATGAACAAGATTCGTAAAGGCGACGAAGTCATCGTCCTGACCGGAAAAGACAAGGGCAAGCGCGGCACCGTGCAAGCCATGCTCGGCGAGAAGGTTGTGGTGGAAGGCGTCAACGTTGCCAAGAAGCACGCACGTCCGAACCCCATGCTGGGCACCACCGGTGGTGTGGTCGACAAGGTCATGCCGCTGCATATTTCTAACGTTGCGCTCGTGGATGCCAATGGCAAGCCGTCGCGCGTCGGCATCAAGGTGGAAGACGGCAAGCGTGTACGCGTGCTGAAGACCACCGGTGCCGTCGTGGCAGCTTGATTCTGGGCACAGATAGGAGTTGAGCATGACTGCACGTCTGCAAGAGTTTTACAAAGAACAAGTAGTACCGAAGCTGATCGAACAATTCGGCTTCAAGTCGGTCATGGAAGTGCCGCGTATCACCAAGATCACCCTGAACATGGGCCTTGGCGAAGCCATCAATGACAAGAAGGTCATTGAGCTGGCCGTGGGCGACCTGACCAAGATCGCCGGCCAAAAGCCGGTGGTGACCAAGGCCAAGAAGGCAATCGCCGGCTTCAAGATCCGCCAGGGTTATCCCATCGGCGCGATGGTGACGCTGCGCGGCGAACGCATGTTCGAATTCCTGGATCGTCTCGTGACCGTGGCCCTGCCGCGCGTGCGTGACTTCCGTGGTGTTTCGGGCCGCTCGTTCGATGGTCGTGGCAACTACAACATCGGTGTGAAAGAGCAGATCATTTTCCCCGAAATTGAGTACGACAAGATCGACGCACTGCGTGGTCTGAACATCAGCATCACGACGACGGCGAAGAATGACGAGGAAGCCAAGGCACTCCTCGCAGCATTCAAGTTCCCGTTCCGTAATTAAGGGGTAACCGTGGCTAAATTGGCTCTGATTGAACGTGAGAAGAAGCGCGCTAGGCTCGTGGCAAAGTATGCCGACAAGCGTGCGACCCTCAAGGCCATTATCGACGACCAAGAGAAGTCGGAAGAAGAGCGTTATAGCGCGCGTCTCGAGCTGCAGCAGCTCCCGCGCAACGCGAATCCGACCCGCCAGCGTAACCGCTGCGCGATCACCGGTCGTCCCCGCGGTACCTTCCGCAAGTTTGGCCTGGCGCGTAATAAGATCCGTGAAATCGCCTTCCGTGGCGAAATCCCGGGTCTGACGAAAGCCAGCTGGTAATTACGCACAGGCTACAGGAGAAACAGTATGAGCATGAGCGATCCTATCGCCGATATGCTGACGCGCATCCGCAACGCCCAAGGCGTGCAGAAAGTGTCGGTTGTCATGCCGTCGTCGAAGCTGAAAGTGGCAATCGCCAAGGTCCTCAAGGACGAAGGCTACATCGACGACTACGCCGTGAAAGAAGAAGGCGGCAAGGCACAACTGAGCATCGGTCTGAAGTACTACGCTGGCCGTCCGGTCATCGAGCGCATTGAACGCGTCTCGAAGCCTGGTCTGCGCGTGTACAAGGGCCGCAGCGACATCCCCCAAGTGATGAACGGCCTCGGCGTCGCAATCATCTCGACCCCCCAGGGTCTGATGACCGATCGCAAGGCACGTGCCACTGGCGTGGGCGGCGAAGTTCTTTGCTACGTCGCGTAAGGAGTAGACCATGTCCCGTGTAGGTAAGGCTCCCATCGCGCTGCCCAAAGGCGCAGAAGTCAATGTGGCGGCTGGCGTGCTCTCCGTTAAGGGCCCGCTCGGCACGCTGACGCAGCCGATTCACAGCCTGGTCAAGGTCAATGTCGAAAACGACACGCTGACCTTTGCCCCGGTCGACGAATCGCGCGAAGCAAACGCACTGCAGGGCACCATGCGCGCCCTGGTGGCCAATATGGTCAAGGGTGTAACCGCCGGTTTCGAGCGCAAGCTTAACCTGGTCGGCGTGGGCTATCGTGCCCAGCTGCAAGGTACTGCGCTGAAGCTCCAGCTTGGTTTCTCGCACGACGTGATCCATGCGATGCCGGAAGGCGTGACGGCGACAACGCCCACGCAGACCGAGATCATCATCAAGGGTGCGGACAAGCAGAAAGTCGGTCAGGTGGCTGCGGAAGTCCGCGCGTACCGTCCGCCTGAGCCCTATAAGGGCAAGGGCGTTCGCTACTCGGACGAGCGCGTCATCCTGAAGGAAACCAAGAAGAAGTAAGGGGTGCAATCATGAACAAGAAAGACGCTCGTTTGCGCCGTGCACGTCAGACCCGCGCCAAAATCGCGGAGTTGAAGATCAACCGTCTGACCGTGTTCCGTACGAATTCGCATATTTACGCCCAGGTCTACTCGCCGTGCGGCACGCAAGTGCTGGCATCGGCTTCGACCGCCGAGGCAGAAGTGCGCAAGGAACTGACCGGCAGCGGTGCTACCGCAGCCGCCGCGACCCTGATTGGCAAGCGCATCGCCGAAAAGGCGAAGGCAGCTGGCGTGGAAACCGTTGCGTTCGATCGCGGCGGCTTCCGCTTCCATGGTCGCGTGAAGGCACTGGCTGACGCAGCACGCGAAGCCGGCCTTAAGTTCTAAGCGCACATAGAGAGATACGTCATGGCAAAAATGCAAGCAAAAGTCCAGCAGGACGAACGCGACGACGGCCTCCGCGAGAAGATGATCTCGGTCAACCGCGTCACCAAGGTGGTGAAGGGTGGCCGGATTCTCGGTTTCGCTGCGCTGACCGTGGTTGGTGACGGCGATGGCCGCATCGGCATGGGCAAGGGCAAGGCTAAGGAAGTGCCGGTTGCGGTTCAGAAGGCAATGGACGAAGCCCGTCGCAAGATGGTCAAGGTCTCGCTGAAGAACGGCACGCTGCAACACGAAGTCGTTGGCAAGCACGGCGCCGCCAAGGTGCTGATGATGCCCGCCAAGGAAGGTACCGGCGTGATCGCTGGTGGCCCGATGCGCGCGATTTTCGAAGTGATGGGCGTGACCAACGTCGTGACCAAGTCGCACGGCTCCACCAATCCGTACAACATGGTTCGCGCCACGCTGGACGGTCTTCAAAAGATGAGCACGCCGGGCGAGATCGCCGCAAAGCGTGGCAAGTCTGTTGAAGACATCCTCGGTTAAGGAGTCGGACGAAATGTCGCAACAAACCGTAAAAGTGCAACTCGTGCGCAGCCTGATCGGCACGCGCGAGGATCATCGCGCCACCGTCCGTGGCCTGGGCCTGCGCCGTATCAATTCGGTGTCGGAGCTGCAGGACACGCCCGCCGTGCGCGGCATGATCAACAAGGTCTCGTACCTGGTCAAGGTTCTGGCCTGAGTCCCGGGACACGGAGAGCAAGATGCAACTCAACAACCTGAAACCGGCTGACGGTTCGAAGCACGCCAAGCGTCGCGTCGGCCGCGGTATCGGCTCCGGCCTGGGCAAGACTGCCGGCCGTGGTCACAAGGGTCAGAAGTCGCGTTCGGGCGGCTTCCACAAGGTCGGCTTCGAAGGCGGTCAGATGCCGCTGTATCGTCGCCTGCCGAAGCGTGGCTTCACGTCGCTGACGAAGGCCTTCAACGCCGAAGTCACCCTGCGTGATATCGAGCGCCTGGAAGCCACCGAGGTGGACCTGCTGGTTCTGAAGCAAGCTGGCCTGGTGGCTGAGCTGGCAAAGAGCGCCAAGGTCATCAAGGCTGGTGAGCTGACCCGCAAGGTTACGATCAAGGGTCTGGGCGCCACCGCTGGTGCCAAGGCTGCGATCGAAGCCGCCGGCGGTCAGATCGCGGCGTAATTTAGCAGCAGATTTCGCAGCATAGGCGAGTCACAGTCGGAGCATCGTTTGGCCACGGCGAAACCCAATGCAAGCACGCAAGCCAAGAACACGGCGAAGTACGGCGACCTGAAGCGCCGGCTGATGTTCCTGGTGCTGGCCCTGATCGTGTACCGCATCGGAGCGCATATTCCGGTGCCGGGAATTGATCCGGAACAGCTTGCGAAGCTTTTCCAGAGTCAGTCAGGTGGCATCCTCGGGATGTTCAACCTGTTCTCGGGCGGTGCGCTGTCGCGCTTTACCGTCTTCGCGCTCGGCATCATGCCGTACATCTCGGCGTCGATCATCATGCAATTGCTGACGATCGTGCTGCCGCAGCTGGAGTCGTTGAAGAAGGAAGGGCAGGCGGGTCAACGCAAGATCACGCAGTACACGCGCTACGGCACGGTGGTTCTGGCCACCTTCCAGGCGCTGTCGATTGCAGTCGCGCTGGAATCTCAGCCTGGTCTGGTGATCGATCCGGGCCTGTTGTTCCGGGCTACGGCAGTGATCACGCTGGTGACCGGTACGATGTTCCTGATGTGGCTGGGTGAGCAGATCACCGAGCGGGGTCTGGGCAACGGTATCTCGATCATCATCTTCGGCGGTATCGCAGCGGGCTTGCCCAACGCGATCGGCGGGCTCTTCGAACTGGTTCGCACTGGTTCCATGAGCATCATTGCTTCGATCCTGATCGTGGCAATCATCGCCGGTGTTACCTTCGCCGTGGTGTTTGTCGAGCGTGGCCAGCGCAAGATCCTGGTGAACTATGCCAAGCGTCAGGTCGGCAACAAGGTGTATGGCGGTCAATCGTCGCACCTGCCGCTGAAGCTGAACATGGCAGGGGTGATTCCGCCGATCTTCGCATCGTCGATCATCCTGTTCCCGGCGACCATCGCGGGCTGGTTCACGTCTGACTCGACGAGCGCTGCCGGCCGGTTCATCAAGGACCTGGCTGCGACGCTTTCGCCGGGACAGCCGGTCTACATCCTGCTGTACGCTGCTGCAATTATATTTTTCTGCTTCTTCTATACGGCTCTTGTGTACAACAGCCGGGAAGTCGCGGATAACCTGAAGAAAAGCGGTGCCTTCATTCCGGGCATTCGTCCGGGCGAGCAGACGACGCGCTACATCGACAAGATTCTTGTCCGTCTGACGCTGGCTGGTGCGATCTACATCACACTGGTCTGCCTGTTGCCGGAATTCCTGGTACTGCGCTGGAACGTTCCGTTCTATTTTGGCGGAACCTCGTTGCTGATCATCGTGGTCGTCACGATGGACTTCATGGCCCAGGTCCAGTCCTATGTCATGTCGCAGCAATATGAGTCCCTGCTGAAGAAAGCGAATTTCAAGGGTAATCTGACCTTGCGCTGAAGCCGGGTCGGTACAGGCTAGGTATGGCAAAAGACGACGTCATCCAGATGCAGGGGGAGGTCCTGGAAAACCTCCCCAACGCGACGTTCCGCGTCAAACTGGAAAACGGCCATGTAGTGCTGGGCCATATCTCCGGCAAGATGCGAATGAACTACATCCGGATTCTTCCGGGTGATCGGGTGACGGTTGAACTGACCCCATATGATCTGTCACGCGCGCGCATCGTCTTTCGGACGAAGTGAAGCGAACAGGAATTGAAGGAAGAGGAAAATCATGAAAGTGCTGGCTTCTGTTAAGCGCATTTGCCGCAACTGCAAAGTTATCAAGCGCAACGGTGTCGTGCGCGTGATCTGCTCGTCGGATCCCCGCCACAAGCAACGCCAAGGCTAATCGGAAAGAGGATTGACGAATGGCACGTATCGCAGGGGTTAACATCCCGAACCATAAGCATACCGAGATCGGCCTGACGGCTATTTACGGTATCGGCCGCTCGCGCGCCCGCAAGATTTGCGTGGCCACCGGCGTTCCCTTTGACAAGAAGGTCAAGGACCTGACCGACGGCGACCTGGAAAAGCTTCGTGACGAAGTAGCCAAGGCCACGGTTGAGGGTGACCTGCGTCGTGAAACCACGATGAACATCAAGCGTCTCATGGACCTTGGTTGCTATCGTGGCGTCCGTCACCGCAGGGGTCTCCCGATGCGCGGTCAGCGCACCCGCACCAACGCCCGTACCCGCAAGGGTCCGCGTAAGGCCGGCGTGGCTCTGAAGAAGTAAAGCCGAAGGCAGAGGAAGAAACTAATGGCAAAAGGTCCGAATAACGCCGCCCAGCGCGCGCGTAAGAAGGTCAAGAAGAACGTTGCCGACGGCATTGCGCACGTCCACGCTTCGTTCAACAACACCATCATCACGATCACCGACCGTCAGGGCAATGCCCTGGCATGGGCAACCTCGGGTGGCCAGGGCTTCAAGGGTTCGCGTAAGTCGACGCCCTTCGCAGCTCAGGTTGCTGCAGAGAACGCCGGCCGCGTGGCGCAAGACCAGGGTATCAAGAACCTGGACGTGCGCATCAAGGGCCCCGGCCCTGGCCGTGAATCGGCTGTGCGCGCGTTGAACGCGCTCGGCATCAAGATCTCGATTATCGAAGACGTGACGCCAGTGCCGCACAACGGCTGCCGTCCGCCCAAGCGTCGTCGGATCTAAGCGCCGGTGTGATACCCGGGCCGCGGGTGAGGTCTTCCTCGCCCTCTGCCCGGTGTGGTAACATCGCACGTTGACCTGCTGCATATGCTTTGCGGCAGGTTTTCGTTTTGCGTTTTTGTGTCTGGTGATTGGCTTGATGGCCCGTCGCCCGATGCTAGTAGTCAGTCATATGCTTTTGCGCATGCCCTTTTGGGGAATGCGCTGGATAAGCCCACCGTCTGCCACTCACGCGTCCCTCGAACGGACGGAGAAGGCGGACTCGCGGCGCGTCAAACAAGGCGCCGCGATCGATCAGGAAGGAAGATAAAGTGGCACGTTATATCGGCCCGAAGGCCAAACTCTCCCGTCGTGAAGGTACCGACCTGTTCCTGAAGAGCGCACGCCGCTCGCTTGCAGACAAGTGCAAGCTGGACAGCAAGCCGGGCCAGCACGGCCGCACCTCGGGTGCTCGCACCTCCGACTACGGCAACCAACTGCGCGAAAAGCAGAAGGTCAAGCGTATCTATGGCGTGCTCGAGCGTCAGTTCCGCCGCTACTTCGCTGAAGCCGATCGCCGCAAGGGCAACACCGGCGAGAAGCTGCTGCAACTGCTGGAATCGCGCCTGGACAACGTCGTGTACCGCATGGGCTTTGGCTCGACCCGCGCTGAAGCGCGCCAGCTGGTGTCGCACAAGGCGATCCTGCTGAACGGTCAAGCCCTGAACGTGCCGTCGGCGCAAGTCAAGGCTGGTGACGTCATCACCATCCGCGAGCAGTCGAAGAAGCAAGTCCGTATCGCCGAAGCGCTGTCGCTGGCTGAGCAATCGGGTTTCCCGGCATGGGTTGCCGTGGACGCGAAGAAGTTCGAAGGCACCTTCAAGCAAGTGCCGGATCGCGCCGATATCTCGGGTGACATCAACGAAAGCCTGATCGTCGAGTTGTATTCGCGTTAATCACTCGAATTCTGACCGACACCATCGAACGGCCAGAGGCTTGCGTTTCCCGCCAAGCTTCACATTCAGCCCGACGCGCTGCCGCGCGTCGGGCTTATTGCCCATCGTGCGATGGGATTTTCAGGTTCCAAACGTCAGCCTTATCGGTGTAACGAGCCGAGGGTATTGAAAAGGACAACCTAATGCAAACAGCACTACTCAAGCCTAAAATTATTGCCGTGGAGCCGCTCGGCGACCATCACGCGAAGGTCGTGATGGAGCCGTTCGAGCGTGGCTATGGCCATACGCTCGGTAACGCCCTGCGTCGCGTGCTGCTGTCGTCGATGGTCGGTTATGCGCCGACCGAAGTCACGATCGCTGGGGTGGTCCATGAGTACTCCACCATCGATGGCGTGCAGGAAGACGTAGTCAACCTGCTGCTGAATCTGAAGGGTGTGGTCTTCAAGCTGCACAACCGCGACGAAGTCACGGTCTCGCTGCGCAAGGAAGGCGAAGGCGTTGTGACGGCTGCCGATATCGAGCTGCCCCACGATGTCGAGATCATCAACCCCGGCCACGTGATCGCTCACCTGTCGGCCGGCGGCAAGCTCGATATGCAGATCAAGGTCGAACAAGGCCGTGGTTATGTGCCGGGCAACGTGCGCAAGTTCGGCGACGAAGCGGGCAAGGTCATTGGCCGCATCGTGCTGGACGCTTCGTTCTCGCCGGTGCGCCGCGTTTCGTACGCAGTCGAATCGGCTCGTGTGGAACAGCGTACCGACCTCGACAAGCTGGTGATGAACATCGAAACCGACGGCGTGATTTCGCCCGAAGAAGCGATTCGTCAATCGGCGCGCATCCTGGTCGACCAGTTGTCGGTGTTCGCCGCGCTGGAAGGCACCGAGTCGTCGGCGGAAGCCGCTTCGAGCCGTACGCCGCAGATCGATCCGATCCTGCTGCGCCCGGTCGACGACCTGGAGCTGACCGTGCGTTCGGCCAACTGCCTGAAGGCCGAAAACATCTACTACATCGGCGACCTGATCCAGCGTACCGAGAATGAGCTGCTCAAGACCCCGAATCTGGGTCGCAAGTCGCTCAACGAAATCAAGGAAGTGCTGGCTTCGCGCGGCCTGACCCTCGGCATGAAGCTCGAGAACTGGCCGCCCGCAGGGCTGGAGAAGTAATAGCCAGGCGCGGTGGCGGGCTTGTCCAGCCGCCGCGCCAGGTCATCGCGGCGACCGGCATGTGCCGGCTGCCTTAATAGACTACCGGCCCGCGCCGAACCGGAGATTGCTCCGGCCAAGCGATAGAAGAGCTGGTCAAACATTGCAATAAAGGAATCATCATGCGTCACCGTCATGGTTTGCGGAAACTGAACCGCACCTCGTCGCACCGCCTCGCGATGCTGCGCAACATGTCCAACTCGCTGTTCCAGCACGAGCTGATCAAGACCACCCTGCCCAAGGCCAAGGAACTGCGCAAGGTTGTCGAGCCCCTGATCACGCTGGCCAAGAAGGACACCGTTGCCAACCGCCGCCTGGCTTTCGCCCGTCTGCGCGACCGCGACATGGTCACCAAGCTGTTCAACGAACTCGGCCCGCGTTACAACGCGCGTCCGGGTGGCTACACCCGTATCCTGAAGTTCGGTTTCCGCCAGGGCGACAATGCGCCGATGGCGCTGGTCGAACTGGTTGACCGCCCGGAAATCACCGAAGCGCCGGCTGAAGAAGCAGGCGAATAAGGAAGATTCCGTCCCGGCACGCTTGCGACCGTTGGTCGCGGCGAGCCGCGCGGACACCGCTTACAATCGAGCCAGGCTACATGCCTGGCTCTTTTGTTTTCCGGGGCCGGTGCGCCGGAGTCTGGCCGCGGGGCAGCCTGTGGCCTGGGAGGACGATCTGATGAGCGAAGCAATCTTGGTGATGACATCGCTGCCGGACGCGGAGTCCGCGGGGCGTGTGGCAAGGGCCGTGCTGGAGTCGAGGCTGGCGGCATGTGTGAACCGGCTGGCGCCGTGCGAGTCCGAGTACTGGTGGCAAGGTGAGATCGAAAGCGCACGCGAGTGGCCACTGCTGATCAAAACCACCCAGGAGCGTTATGCCGCGCTGGAGGCAGCGATTCGGCTAGCGCACCCCTACGAGGTGCCTGAGATCGTGGCGATGCCGCTGGTCGCGGGATTCGCGCCGTATCTGGCCTGGGTGGCGCACGAAACCCGAACGACCACGGACGAAGGCGACAGTGCGTAAGGATAGTGGTTGCTGCGCCGACTCAAACTGATGCTGGCAATAGGCACCGCGGCCGGGGACCGGCACGATGATGCGAGCGCAATGCGGATACAACGAATGACATTTCAAAGGCAGGGCATGAGTTTCGGTGTGAGCGCGAACGCCTCGGATGGCTGGGGGGACGGGCAAGCCGTGCGGCATAGTGCCGCAGTGCAGCTACTGATCATGCTGCTGGCCTCGCTCTGGCTGTGCCTCGCTGGCGTGGCGCATGCCGCCGATGACGACTTCCTACCACCGGAACAGGCCTTCCGGTTTGCTGCCCATCAGGCCGATGCGAAGACGATCGAAGTTCGCTTCGACGTGGCGGATGGCTATTACCTCTACCGCGATCGTTTTGCCTTTGCGGCGCAGCCTGCGTCCGTCAAGCTGGGTGCGCCGGTGTTCCCGCCCGGCAAGGTCAAGTTCGACGAGACGTTCGGCAAGGAGATGGAAACCTATCACGGCGGGCTGACCATCCGCGTGCCGGTGGAGTCTGCACCGGCCGACGGTAAATGGTCGCTGGTGGTGACTTCCCAGGGCTGTGCCGACAAAGGCCTGTGCTATCCGCCGCAGGAAAGTGTGTTCAAGGTCGGCGGTGGTGTGCTTGACGGACTGTTCGGCAAGCGGGCACCGGCGGACTCCAGCAGCATCGGCAATAGCCCGCCCGCCGCAAGCGGCGACGCGGCCGGCCCCTCCTCCGCCCTGCTGGCCGCCACGGCCGACGAGAACGACCGCATCGCTGGCGCCCTGGCCAGCCGCAACCTCGGCGTGATCGCCGCGCTGTTCTTCGGCCTGGGCCTGCTGCTGACCTTCACGCCATGCGTGTTGCCGATGGTGCCCATCCTGTCGTCGATCGTGGTGGGCGAGCACGTCACGCGCAAGCGCGCCTTGCTGGTCTCGCTGTCCTATGTGCTCGGCATGGCAGTGGTCTACACGGGGATCGGCGTGGCGGCGGGCCTGCTCGGTGAGGGCCTCTCGGCGGCGCTGCAGGCGCCCTGGGTGCTGGTTGCCTTTGCGCTGCTGATGGTGGCGCTGTCGCTGTCCATGTTCGGTCTCTATGAGTTGCAGCTGCCGCAGCACTGGCAGACCCGGCTGACGGCATCGTCCAACCGCCGCCAGGGCGGGCAGCTTGCTGGTGCCGCAGCCATGGGCGCGATCTCCGCGCTGATCGTCGGGCCGTGCGTGACGGCGCCACTGGCCGGCGCGCTGGCCTATATCGCGCGCACTGGTGATGCCGTGGTCGGCGGCGGTGCGTTGTTTGCCATGGCGCTCGGCATGGGCGTGCCGCTGGTGCTGGTGGGCGTGGGGGCGGGCAACCTGCTGCCGCGCGCCGGGCGCTGGATGGAGACGACCAAGCGCTTCTTTGGCTTCCTGCTGCTGGGCGTGGCGCTCTGGATGGTGAGCCCGGTGCTGCCCGCGTGGGCACTGATGGCGGGCTGGGCTGCGCTGCTGCTGGTTGGTGCTGTCTTCCTGAGCGCCTTCGATTCACTCGGCCCAGATGCGCATGGCTTGGCCAGGGTAAGCAAGGGCCTGGGCCTGCTGGCGGCGCTGGCAGGCGCCATCCTCCTGGTCGGGCTGGCATCCGGCGGCCGGGACCCCCTGCAGCCGCTGGCGCACCTGAGCGCCGCGCGCTCGGCGCCGGAAGCGGCGACCGGCGGCGCGTCCGAGCTACGGTTCGAGCGGGTCCGCTCGGTTGCGGAGCTCGACGCGCGCGTGGCGCAGGCCGCCGCCGCCGGCAAGCCGGTGCTGCTCGATTTTTATGCGGACTGGTGCGTGAGCTGCAAGGAGATGGAGCGCTTCACTTTTACCGATGAGCGCGTACGGGCGCGGCTGTCCGAGGTCGTGATGCTGCAGGCGGATGTCACCCGGAACAACGCCGATGACCGCGCGCTGCTAAAGCGCTTCGGCCTGTTCGGCCCCCCGGGCATCATCCTGTACGGCGCCGACGGGCGCGAGCGGCCGGTCCGCGCGATCGGCTATCAGCCGGCCACGCGGTTTCTCGACACGCTGTCGCGCGCACTCGATACCAAAGCGAATACCTGAGACACGCCTGAGACATACCTGAAATACCCGATGCTCCGAAGCGGTAGCTTCGGCTGGCGCCGGCTAGCCTTTCTCCAGCCGGCGCCCCAGCGCCCATACCGCGGCCAGCACCACCACCACAGCTCCCATCAGCCCCAGCGACCACCAGAAGCCCTGGGGCTCGCGCAGCCATGGCATGCGGTCGAAGTTCATGCCGAAGATGCCGGTGATCAGCGTGAGCGGCATGAACAGCGCGGTGATCAGTGTCAGCGTGCGCATGGTGCGATTGGTGCGGTGCGCTACCGAAGAGAAGTGAATCTGCACCGCGGACTCGATCGAGTCCTCCAGCCGGCGCGCATGCGCGAGCACGCGCGAGATGTGCTCCATCACGTCGTTGATCCGCACCAGCAGCGCATCGTCGCGGCCCGCCGTGCTTGGCGCACCTGGCGTGCCTGCGGCGGGTCCTTCACTCGCGATGCTATAGCTGTTGTCGAGCAGGCTGTCGCGGAACTCTTGCAGCGCGTCGTGCTGCTCCTCGCACAGGTGCTCCAGCCGCCGCAACTCGATGCGGGCATCGAGCAAGCCCTCCCAGCTGGAAAAGCTGCGCCGCGCGTTAAGCAGCGCGCGCTGCCACCGGTCGAGCTGGCGCGTCAGCGGCGCTCGCAGGTCCAGATAGCGGTCGACCATGGCGTTGAGCAGCCGCAGCATCAGGTCTTCCGGGCGCGTTGGCGGGCGGATGCCATGCACCAGCGCGGCGTGGCCGTTGGCTCGTGTCTTTGACGCCGCTTGCGGCCGCGGCGCCTGGCACAGCTCAAGCAGGCGCTGGCGCACCTGGTCCAGCGTGCGCGATTGCGCGGGCCGTACCGTCAGCAGGACGTTGTCAAAGACAAAGAACGTGACCGGCTGGGTATCTATCTTGGCCAGCGCGGGCAGGAAGCCCGGCGGGTAGCGGCGCGGCTTGGCTGGCGTACTGGGTTTTGCCGCGGACTGCGGGCCGGCTGTCGCGCATGCCGTGGCCGAAGCCACGGGCTGGCCCGGCATCGTCGGCATGTCCACCGCGGCGGTGGCCGAGGCTGCCGCCGTTGCAGTCGCGCTCGTCCCGGATGCCGCGGCCCCCTCTGCGCCAGCCTCGGCGATCAGCCGGCTGGTCTCGAAGGTGAGCTTGCGGAAGATCACCATGTCGTAGACATGGGTCGTATCGAAATACGACGGATGCGACGGGTTGGTGGCATCGATGAGATGCAGGTCCAGCACCGGGGCGCCCGTCAGCGCCTGGACGCTGTCGCGCCAGGCCGTCGGCGCGGCGCTGATTTCCTCGATCGGCGTGTCGACCCAGACGAAACGGGCCGCTGCATTGCCGGCGAGGAAGTCGCGCGCCGCGTCGAGCGAGGCGAGCGGATGGACCTGGCTGGCGGAAAAGCCTAGCAGCTGCATCCGGGCCGGTTCAGCGCGTGAGCAGGCGAGCGGCGTCGCGTGCGAAATAGGTCAGGATGCCATCGGCGCCGGCGCGGCGGAAGGCCAGCAGCGATTCCATCATGACCTTGTCGTGATCCAGCCAGCCATTCTGGGCTGCGGCCTTGAGCATCGCGTACTCGCCGCTGACCTGGTAGACGTAGGTGGGGAAACGGAACTCGTCCTTCACGCGCCGCAGGATGTCGAGGTAAGGCATGCCGGGCTTGACCATCACCATGTCAGCGCCTTCCATGATGTCCTGCGCCACTTCGCGCAAGGCTTCGTCGGAGTTGGCCGGGTCCATCTGGTAGGTCATCTTGTTGCCCTTGCCCAGGTTGGCCGCCGAGCCCACTGCATCGCGGAACGGGCCGTAGAAGGCCGAGGCGAACTTGGCCGAATAAGCCATGATCCGGGTATGGATATAGCCGCCGTCTTCCAGCGCCGCGCGCACGGCGCCGATGCGCCCGTCCATCATGTCCGAGGGCGCCACGATATCCACGCCGGCCGCAGCCTGCGTCAGCGCTTGCTTGACCAGGATCTCCACCGTGACGTCGTTGATCACATAGCCGTCGTCGTCCAGCACGCCGTCCTGGCCGTGGCTGGTGTACGGATCCAGCGCCACGTCGGTCAGCACGCCCAGTTCCGGGAAGCGGTCCTTGAGCGCGCGCACGGCACGCGGGATCAGGCCTTCGGCGTTGGTCGCCTCGATGCCGTCGGGCGTTTTCAAGGCCGGATCGATCACCGGGAACAGCGCGATGACCGGGATGCCGAGTTTCACGCAGTCTTCCGCCACCGGCAGCAGCAGGTCAATCGACAGACGCTCCACGCCGGGCATGGACGCCACGCTCTCACGCTGGTTATGGCCGTCGACGATGAATACCGGATAGATCAGGTTATCTGGCGACAAGCGGTTCTCGCGCATCAGCCTGCGTGAGAAATCATCACGGCGCATGCGGCGCGGACGGTACTCGGGAAATGTGGACATGGCTTGAGAGAGGAGTCGAAAAAGAAGTGCGGGAGTCTGCCGGGCGGCTGGCGCGATGTGGCTGGCGAGTGCCTGGCCAGGCCGCTTGCGAAAGAAAAACTAAACTTTTGATCTCGCCCGCTATCATACTCGCGGACACTCTGCGTTGCGCTTGCGTGATGCAGCGTCCCCCGCTACTCCTCCCTGAGCGGGTACCCGCCCTTAACCGGTGGGAAAGTTCGCCCCCGTTGCTTGCAACGGGGTTTTTTTTGCCGGCTCATTTACCGATTGACTTGTCGATTCGGCAGCAGGGCGGGCGCAGGGGTGGGTACGCTTTTTGGCGCCAGCAGATCAGTTCGCGGGCGTGTCGGGAGGCGCATCGTCCGCAGCGGTATCTGGTTCCGCTTCCGGTTCAGCTTGCCGCGCAACTGCGGCCTTGCTCTCCTGGGCTGCGGGCGGCAGCGCCTCGGGCAGGGACAGCCAGCCCGCCACCACGCGCTGGGCTTCCTCGATGCCGCGGCGCTTCAGGCTGGAGAACAGCTGCGCGGTCAGGGGCACGGGCGTGTCCAGCTGCTCTGCGTAGCCGGCCAGCACCTTGCGGGTTTCGCGCAGGGCCAGGGCGTTCTCGCTGTTGGTCAGCTTGTCGGCCTTGGTCAGCAGCACGTGAATGGGCCGGCCTGTGGGCAGGAACCACTCGACCATCTGGCAATCCAGGTCGGTAAAGGGGCGGCGCGCGTCCATCATCAGTACCAGTCCGGACAGTTGCGAGCGGGTCTGCACGTAGTCGCTCAGCAATGCTTGCCAATGGAACTTGGCCGACCCCGAGACCTGCGCATAGCCGTAGCCGGGCAAGTCGACGAGGAAGGCGAGCGGGTCCGGCGCCTTGACCGGGGCCACGCCGAAAAAGTTGATGTGCTGGGTGCGGCCCGGCGTGCGCGACGAGAAAGCCAGCCGCTTCTGGTTGCAGAGGATGTTGATGGCGGTGGATTTGCCGGCGTTGGAGCGGCCGGCGAACGCCACTTCCGGCACGGCCGTGGCAGGCAGGTCGCGCAGATGATTGACGGTAACGAAAAAGCGGGCCTGATGTAGGAGGGACATGCGCTTGGGCGATGGGGCGGGTGGGGGCGGGCTGCCGCCTGGATTCAGGCGGGTTCGCCGGCGTCACCGCGCCGATGTGAGTGATGTGGGCGGCACATGTGGCCGCCTGGATGGCCGGGGCTGGCGTCTGGCCGCGTCGCGGCGCGCACATCCTCTATCCGGCACACGATTTATTGTACAATAACGCGGTTAACGGCCTCCCGATTAGGTGACGCGCGGCATCCTTGGTCGCGCATTTATCTGGCAGGGAAGTCTTGCGTGTCCGTTCCATCGTGGTAGCAAGCCTGTTGGTCTAGTCCCTGTTACGGCGCCGAAACCCGGCGCCGGCGCAAGAGGGCCAACCGGGGGTCTGGGCCTGCTACCGGGATATTCGCACGGTCTGCCGCTCTCGTTCGCACGGGGGCGGTGCCATCCGGCTTTCGTCTGGGCGTTTTCTGGCTTCAGGCGAGCCGGCGGTCCGTCGTGATGAATTTCCGATGTCAAAGTGCCTGTCCATCGCGTCCTCACCGCGGGCAGTGTCCTGAACGGCGTGCCCCATGGATTTCAAAACAATTCAGACAAGGTGTGCGAATGAACCGCATTGCGAAACTTCTGGCTGTTGTGGCGCTGGCTCTGCCGGCAACTGCCATGACCGGTCTGGCATCTGCCGCAGAGCAGGCCGCCGCAAAGGCTGATCCGGCCAAGGGCGAAACCCTCTACACGCAAGGTGCCCCTGATCGCAATGTCCCGGCTTGCCTGAGCTGCCATGGCGCCAACGGTAACAGCGGCGGCGCCGCCAACCCGAAGCTGGCCGCCCAGCACCCGGAATACGTGCACAAGCAGCTCGACGACTTCAAAGCCAAGGCTCGCAACAACGCCATCATGTCGCCGTACGCGGCCGCCTTGTCCGAGCAGGAAATGAAGGACGTCGGCGCCTACCTGGCCAAGCAGACCCTCAAGCCTGCCACCGCCAAGAACAAGGACACCATCGAGGCCGGCCAGAAGATCTACCGCGGCGGCATCGCGGCCAAGGGCGTGCCGGCCTGCGCGGCTTGCCACGGCCCGACCGGCGCCGGCATTCCCGCCCAGTACCCGCGCATCGGCGGCCAATGGTCCGAGTACACTGAAGCGCAACTGGTTGCGTTCCGCCAGGGCACTCGCAAGAACAATCCCGTGATGACCACCATCGCCGCCAAGATGTCGGACGCCGAGATCAAGGCTGTGGCCGATTACGTCGCAGGGATTCGCTAAGTCGTTCCGCGCCGGGTAGCCGGAGCACCGCAGCGGGCCTCGCCACTCGCGAGGCGCCACGCCCAGGTGCAACCAAGCAGCCCGGCAACAATCGAAGAGGGTGGCCTGCGCGAGCAAGTCCACCCTTTTTCATTTCAAGGCCGAGGGCCCCACTGCACATGTCCACCGCTTCCACGTCAGGACTGCACCTGAAGACTTCTCACCGCCTGCTACGCGACGCGGTTGAGCTGCTGTCCTCGATGCGTTTCGCCATCGCGCTGCTGACGGTGATTGCGATTGCCAGCGTGGTCGGCACCGTCCTCAAGCAGAACGAGCCCTATCCCAACTATGTGAACCAGTTCGGTCCTTTCTGGGCTGACCTGTTCCACGCGCTGTCGTTGCAGAAGGTTTACAGCTCCTGGTGGTTCCTGCTGATCCTGACCTTCCTGGTGATCTCCACCTCGCTGTGCCTGACCCGCAACGCGCCCAAGATGATCAAGGACATGCGCTCGTGGAAGGACCATGTGCGTGAGCGCAGCCTGCGGTCCTTCCACCATCACGCCGAGTTCGATTCGGGCCGTCCTCGCGCCGATGCGGTGACGCGTCTCACCGCGCTGCTGGCCAATCGCGGCTACCGTATCAAGAGCGTTGCGCATGAGGGCGCCACCTTGCTGGCCGCCAAGGCGGGCGCGGCCAACAAGCTGGGCTACATCCTCGCGCATACCGCCATCGTGGTGATCTGCGTCGGCGGCCTGCTCGATGGCGACATGCTGATCCGCGCGCAGATGTGGTTCGGCGGCAAGAGCCCGATCAGCGGCAACGCCGTGATCAACGACATCCCGCCCGAGCACCGTTTGTCGGTCAACAATCCGGGCTTTCGCGGCAACGCCTTCGTGCCGGAAGGCTCGACGGTGTCCACCGCTATCCTGAATATCTCGGACGGCGCGCTGGTGCAGGACCTGCCGTTCAATATCACGCTGAAGAAGTTCACCGTCGAGCATTACTCGACCGGCATGCCCAAGCTGTTCGCCTCCGACGTGGTCATCACCGACCGCGCCACCGGCCGCAAGACCGAGGCCACCATCAAGGTCAACGAGCCGCTGGTGGTGGATGGCGTGGCCATCTACCAGTCCAGCTTCGAGGATGGTGGCTCCAAGCTGAAGTTCGTTGGCTACCCGATGCAGGGTACTAGCGACAAGACCTTTGCCTTTGCCGGCACCGTGGGCGCCAACGCGCCACTGAGCGGCACGGGCAACGCGGCCGACGCCGAGGGCTTGACGGTCGAGTTCAGCGATTTCCGCCTGATGAATATCGAGAACGTCACCGATGCATCGGGCAAGCCGGACGCGCGTGGCGTTGCGCGCAAGTCGCTCAACGAGAAGCTCGAGTCGCACCTGGGCTCGGCAGTCAATCCTGACCGTGCAAAGGAGTTGCGCAACGTTGGCCCTTCGGTGCAGTACAAGTTGCGCGACCGCAACGGCCAGGCCCGCGAATTCAACAACTATATGGTGCCGGTGCAACTCGACGGCCAGTCGGTCTTCCTTGCCGGCATGCGGGATACGCCTAGCGAGCCGTTCCGCTACCTGCGCATCCCGGCCGACGAGCAAAACAGCGTGGCGGACTGGATGCGCTTGCGAGCCGCGCTGCAGGACCGCGCGATGCGCAGCGAAGCCGCGCGCCGCTTCGCACTTGCCTCGATGCCGGGCGAGGATCGCGAAGTATTGCGCGGCCAGTTGGCCGAGAGCGCTCTGCGCGCGCTCGACCTGTTTGCCGGCGCCTCGCGCAGCAACCCGCAAGCCCCGCCGGGCGGCTTCACCGCGATTGCCGCCTTTCTGGAAAAGTCCGTGCCGCCGGCCGAACAACAGAAAGCCGCGGATGTGCTGCTGAAGATCCTCAATGGCTCGATGTGGGAGCTCTGGCAGTTGGCGCGCGCGCAAGACAAGTTGCCGGTAGTGCCAAATAGTGCCCAGAGCGGCGCTTTCATGCAGCAGGCCATCAATGCACTGTCCGACAGTTTCTTCTACACCGCGCCGGTTTTCCTGCAGCTCGACGACTTCACGGAAGTGAAGGCCAGCGTGTTCCAGATGACCCGTGCGCCAGGGAAGAACATCGTGTATCTTGGCTGTCTGCTGTTGGTGCTGGGCGTGTTCTCGATGTTCTACATCCGCGAGCGCCGCGTCTGGCTCTGGGTGAAGGATCCCGCAGATTCCGCCGGGGGACAGGGCGCCGCCAGCCATGTGCTGATGGCCATGTCCACGCAGCGCCGTACACTGGATTTCGAGAAAGAGTTTGTCGCGCTGCGCGACGATGTAGGCCGCGCGGCCGGCAGTATCGACACGACCAGCGCCCGCAATTAAGCAGGAACCACTATGTCTTCGAATGTGAATCAGGCCAGGCCGGGCATGCACGAGAGTCCGGCAGGCGTTGCCGCGAGTGGCGCCGAGCAGGCCTACCTGGAGCCGTCGTTCCTGCGCCGGCTGGGCTGGGTCGACTGGCTCTTTGCCTTGATGCTGGCAGTTGGCGCGGGCTTCGCGCTAGCGCGCTACGGCGAGTGGATGAATGTCTACGACAAGGGCGTGCTGATCGCCGCGGTGCCTACCTTCGCGCTGCTGGGATGGCACTGGAAGCCGGTGCGGCTGCTGATGGTGACGCTGACCGTGTTGTCGCTGTTCGCGATCCAGCTCTACCAGGGCCAGTTGCCGCGCGCCGAGCAGGCCTTCTTCCTCAAGTACTTCCTGTCGAGCCAGTCCGCCATCTTGTGGATGAGCGCCCTGGTGTTCCTGTCCACCCTGTTCTACTGGGGCGGCTTGCTGGCGCGCTCGGAGACCGGGCTGCAGATCGGCAGCAAGATGGTGTGGGCAGCGGTGGTGCTGGGCTTTACCGGCATGCTGGTGCGCTGGTACGAGTCCTACCTGATCGGCGCGGACATCGGCCACATCCCCATCTCCAACCTGTACGAAGTGTTCGTGCTGTTCACGCTGATCACCTCGTTGTTCCACCTGTATTACGAAGGCCGTTACAAGACCCGTGCGCTGGGGCCGTTCGTGATGCTGGTGGTATCGGCGGCGGTCGGTTTCCTGCTGTGGTACACGGTCAGCCGCGATGCGAGCGAGATCCAGCCGCTGGTGCCCGCGCTGCAGAGCTGGTGGATGAAGATCCACGTGCCGGCCAATTTCATCGGCTACGGCACCTTCGCCCTGGCCGCCATGGTGTCGGTGGCCTACCTGCTCAAGCAGCATGGCATCCTAGCCGAGCGCCTGCCCTCGCTCGAAGTGCTCGACGATGTGATGTACAAGGCAATCGCAGTGGGCTTTGCCTTCTTCACCATCGCCACCATCCTGGGTGCGCTGTGGGCGGCGGAGGCCTGGGGCGGCTACTGGAGCTGGGACCCCAAGGAAACCTGGGCCCTGATCGTCTGGTTGAACTACGCGGCCTGGCTGCACATGCGGCTGATGAAGGGCCTGCGCGGCACCATGGCGGCCTGGTGGGCGCTAGTGGGTTTGCTGGTCACGACCTTCGCCTTCCTGGGCGTCAACATGTTCCTTTCCGGCCTGCATAGCTACGGCGAGCTCTGACCCGGGTGTTGCGCCGCAACGAGAAAACCTGCCCATCGCGCCGATGCGGCAGGTTTTTTTTCGCCCGAATGGAATAAAGCCGTCACATCCGGTGTTTACTGAAGGGACGGCGCCGGCTGGCGGTGCCGCATCGCATGGAGATCGACATCATGGCCCTTTCCCGTCCCAACGCAGTCGCTTCCCTCGCATCGTTGTCCCGTCCCGCCGTGCTCGCGCTCGCTTCTGCAGCGGTCCTGCTGTCCGCCTGTTCGGGCATGGGCAGCATGGGTGGCAGCGCCGGCGATATGCCGCCCACGGTGAAGGTTGCCGGTGGCACATTGACCGATCCCCAGGGCCTGACGCTCTACACGTTCGACCGTGACACGGCCGGCAAGAGCGCTTGCAACGGCGGCTGCGCCACCAACTGGCCGCCCCTGATGGCCGCGCCCGGCACCAGCGCCACGGGCGACTACAGCGTGATCACGCGCGACGATGGCGGCAAGCAATGGGCCTATCGCGGCAAGCCGCTCTACCGTTTCTCCAAGGATGCCAAGCCGGGCGACCGCACGGGCGACAACTTCAACAACGTCTGGCACGCGGCAACGCCCTGATACGGGCCGGGGCAGCCTGACGGCATGGACGGCTTCGACCGCCAACTGGTGGCGCTGGCGCCGCGCTTGCGGCGCCACGCCCGGGGCCTGACCGGCGACACGGCATCCGCCGACGACCTGGTGCAGGACACGCTGGAGCGCGCGCTGCGCTACCGCTGGCGCTTTCGCCTGCGCGCGGGCGCCTGGTGGGGCGATGGCGCGGATGGCCTGCTGTCTTGGCTGCTGACCATGATGCACCGGCTGCGCGTGAACGCATACCGTCGCGCCGACCTTGTGACCTATACCGACACGCTGCCCGACGTACCCAGTGCTGCGCCTGAGCCCGGCCTGCGGCTGGATTTGGCGCGGGCGCTGGCCCGCTTGCCCGAGGCGCAGCGCGCGGTGATGCTGCTGGTCGGCCTGGAGCAGCTCAGCTATGCCGAGGCAGCGCAGGTGCTGGCGGTGCCGGTGGGCACCGTGATGTCCCGGCTGTCGCGGGCTCGGGAGCAGATGCGCATGCTGATGGACGGCGCGCCAGCCAAGGCGGCCGAGGCGAACCCGCAGGCCGCCGGCCATGCGGCCGGACTGCAGCGAGTCAAATGATGTCCCCAGTCAACGAAGCCGATCTCCACGCCTATGCCGATGGCCAGCTCGACCCCGCCCGACGCGCCGAGGTGGAGGCGTACCTGGCCGCCCATCCCGAGGCCGGGGAGCGCGTGGCAGGCTGGCGGCGGCAGACAGACGAATTGCACGCGGCCTTCGACGGCGTGCTCAACGAACCGGTGCCGCTAACGGCACTTGCGCCAAGGCTGCGGGGCAGTAGCCGCGATGCGGCGCGGCGACCCGCCGGCTGGGGCATGGCGTTGGCCGCCAGCATTGCCTCGCTGGCGGCAGGCGGGGCAATCGGGTGGATTGCGCACGATCGCGCGGACACGCTGGCGGCCGGGGCGCCGTCGGTGGAGCGCTTCGCGCGCGAGGCGCTGGCCAGCCACGTCGTCTATGCGCCGGAGGTGCGCCATCCGGTCGAGGTGGCGGCCACCGATGAAGCCCATCTTGTTGCCTGGCTGTCCAAGCGCCTGGGGGCACCGCTGCGGGTGCCGGACCTGCGCGCTCAGGGATTCCACCTGATCGGGGGCCGTCTTGGCGTGGCCGAGGGCGGCCCATCGGCCATCCTGATGTACGAGGCCGACGACGGCACCCGGCTGTCGCTGCAACTGCGGCACATGGCGCGCGACACGCCCGATACGGGCTTCCGGCTGGAGCGCATGGGCCCGGGGCCAAGTGAGCGTTCCGCCGCCGCGGCGCGTACCATGGCCTTCTACTGGGTAGACCGGGATCTTGGCTTCGCGCTGGCCGGGCCGCTGGAACGCGCACCCTTGCTGGCACTGGCTGAGGCCGTTTACCGGCAGTATCAGGGCGGTTGAGCCTCGGTCATGCGTTGCGCGGAGCGCCCCGCATCCGATTGCCGGCTGCAATGCGTACGTAGGTCAGGCGACGCGACGGCGACGTCGGGCCCTGAAAAAGTTGTCAGGATTCCCTCGCACCAACCGACTCAAGCCCAAGTCCAATCGTGCAGGCCGGCCCCACCCGGGACAGGCACGAACGGTGAACCGCATTTTGCATTTGGCACGCAACGAGGAACAACGATGCTGATCCCCTCTCCGAAATGGCTGCGCGGCGACGATATTGCCGCCAGCGAGATCACGCCCCGCGGTGTTTTCGACGCACGGCGCCGCCTGCTGGCGCTGGCTGCAGCGGGCGCAGCGGGGAGCACGCTGGCGCCATGGTTCGCCCGCGATGCGCATGCCCAGGCGCCGCGCGGGCAGAAACTGCCGGCCACGCCCAACAATGCCTTCGTAGTGCCCGAGAAGCGCACGCCTTACGAGGACGTCACCACGTACAACAACTACTACGAATTCGGCACCGACAAGGCGGACCCGGCGCGCAATGCCGGCACGCTGCGGACCCGGCCGTGGCAGGTCGCGGTCGAAGGCCTGGTGAAGAAGCCCAAGGTCTACGACATCGACGAACTCGTGCGCCTGATGCCGATGGAAGAGCGGGTCTACCGGCTGCGCTGCGTGGAGGGCTGGTCGATGGTGATTCCGTGGAGCGGCTACGCGCTGGCCGAGTTGGTCCGCCGCGTCGAGCCGCAGCCGGGCGCGAAGTACGTGGAGTTCGTCACCCTCAACGACAAGAAGCAGATGCCCGGTGTCAGCGCCCGCGTGCTGGACTGGCCTTACACCGAAGGGCTGCGCATGGACGAAGCGATGCACCCGCTGACCTTGCTGGCCTTTGGACTTTACGGAGAGGTGCTGCCCAACCAGAACGGCGCGCCCGTGCGCGTGGTGGTGCCCTGGAAGTACGGCTTCAAGAGCGCCAAGTCCATCGTCAGGATCCGCTTCGTCGACAAGCAGCCCGCCACCAGTTGGAACCTCGCCGCGGCGCAGGAGTATGGCTTTTACTCCAACGTGAACCCGGACGTGGATCACCCGCGCTGGAGCCAGGCTACCGAGCGCCGCATCGGCGAGGACAAAGGCGGCGGCTTTGGCGCGCTGTTCGCGCCCAAGCGCAAGACGCTGCCGTTCAACGGCTACGGGCAGCAAGTGGCGTCGCTGTACCAGGGCATGGACCTGCGGAAGTTCTTCTGATGGCGCCCCCGGATATGTCCCCGTCGCGCGAGGCGGTGCGTCCGTCGCGAGCGGCCGGGCAGCCCGGGCTCGCGACGCTTGCGCCGGAACGCGTGCGCACGGCGAAGATGGCGGTGTGGCTGCTTGCCATGCTGCCTTTCCTGCGGCTGCTCTATCTCGGCTTTACCGATCAGTTCGGCGCCAATCCGCTGGAGTTCGTCACACGCTCGACCGGCACCTGGACGCTGGTCATGCTGTGCGTCACGCTGGCGGTGACGCCGCTGCGCCGGCTCACGGGCTGGAACTGGCTGATCCGGCTGCGCCGCATGCTTGGGCTCTTTGCCTTCTTCTACGCGCTGCAGCACTTCCTGTTGTGGCTTGCCGTGGACCGGGGCTTCGATGTGGCCTACATGATCAAGGACATTGCCAAGCGCCCCTTCATCACGGTGGGGTTTGCCGCCTTCGTGCTGATGGTGCCGCTGGCGGCCACCTCGGCCAATGCCATGGTCAAGTGGCTGGGTGGCAAGCGCTGGCAAGGGTTGCACCGGGCGGTGTATGCCATCGCCGTGCTGGCGATCCTGCACTACTGGTGGCATAAGGCAGGCAAGCACGACTTTGGCACGGTATCGATCTATGCCGCCGTAGTGTTCGGCTTGCTGGCGATGCGGGTCTGGTGGTGGTGGCGCAAGCCTGCAACTGGCCTCAAGGCACAACGGTAGAACTCAAAGGCAGAGCGTAATTTCGCGCTCGGCAGGGCGGGGCGGCTGCCCCGCCTGGGGGAGCCATAGGGCTTCAAGATGTCCCCCGGCCAGCACCGCCGGCACGGCGTCGTCCGGGCTGAACAAGTGCAGGCCGCGCAGCTTGTCGAAGTTGTCGACGGCCACGGTGAGTGTTGCCGGCAGCTTGGCGCGGTGGCGGGGAGGGCGGGTGCTTAGCCTTGCAGCAGGCGTTCGTCGCGGAACAGGTCAGCCACGTGCTCGCGGCCGCGCACCAGGTGCACGTCGTCGCCGTCGACCATGACTTCGGCCGCGCGCGGACGGGTGTTGTAGTTGGAGCTCATGACGAAGCCATAGGCGCCAGCTGACATCACGGCCAGCAGGTCGCCCGGCTGCACCGCCAGCGCGCGGTCGCGGCCGAGCCAGTCGCCGGATTCGCACACCGGGCCGACCACGTCGTAGGTCAGGGCGGTGGCCTGCGCGGCCTCGCGCAGTTGCACGGGCTCGATGCGGTGGTAGGCCTCGTACATGGCAGGGCGGGCCAAGTCGTTCATGGCCGCGTCGACGATGCAGAAGTTCTTGGCGGCGCCCGGCTTGAGGAACTCGACCTGGGTCAGCAGCACGCCGGCGTTGCCCACCAGCGAGCGGCCCGGCTCGAACAGCACCTCGCGATGGCCATGGCCACGCTCTGCCACGCGGTCCAGCAGCGTGCGGGCAAAGCCGGTGATGTCCGGCGGGGTCTCGTCGTCGTAAGTGATGCCTAGTCCACCACCTACGTCGATATGCTCAAGGTTGATGCCTTCGCGTTCCAGCGCTTCCACCACGTCCAGCACCTTGTCCAGCGCTTCCAGGTAAGGGGCGACCTCAGTGATCTGGGAGCCGATATGGCAGTCGATGCCCGCGACTTCCAGGTGGGGCAGCGCGGCGGCGGCGCGGTAGGTCGGCAACACGTCCTCGAAAGCGATGCCGAACTTGTTGCCCTTCAGACCGGTGGAGATATACGGGTGGGTCTTGGCGTCCACATCCGGGTTGATGCGCAGCGACACGCGCGCGCGCTTGCCCAGGCGGCCGGCCACGGCATTGAGGCGGTCCAGCTCGGGGATCGACTCCACGTTGAACGACAGCACATCGTGCTGGAGCGCCAGTTCCATCTCGGCGGCGGTCTTGCCCACGCCCGAGAACACGACCTTGCGCGGATCGCCGCCCACTGCCAGCACGCGCTGCAACTCGCCGCCAGACACGATGTCGAAACCCGCGCCGAGCCTGGCAAAGACTTGCAGGATCGCCAGGTTCGAATTGGCCTTCATGGCGTACTGCACGCGCGCGCGGCGCCCCTGGCACGCAGCGGCGTAGGCCTGGTAGGCGGCGGTCAGCGCGGCGCGCGAGTAGACGTAGGTAGGGGTGCCGTATTCGGCGGCAATGCGCGCGAGCGGCACGTGCTCGACGCTCAGGGCGCCGTCGTGACGATGGAAGAAGGCGGTCATGGTTATTTGGCGGTGGGGGTGGCGGCCGGCACTGCGTCCGGGGCCGTGGCGGGTGCCGCAGTGGAGGCGGGACCCCGGGGAGCGGCCGGATTCGGCACGGCCGGGTTGCCCAGGCCGGGATCCGGTACACCCGGCTGCGCCGGTGCGGGAGGCTGCTTGGGCATCACCAGCGGGCCGCGGATGCCGCATCCCGACAGCAGGGGCATCGCAAGGCTGGCGGCAAACGCCGATACAATCGCAACACGACGCAACATCGGGTCGTCCTTAAAATGTCGTCCAGGGTCGTCCCCGATCGTCCCGGAGTGTCCCTCAAGCGGAGCGCGGCGGGGCCACCGGAAATACGAAGTACTTTTCAATACGCTGCCGGCTACGGCACTACATCGCTATAGCGGCGCTGGCCGGCGGTCTTGGAGTTTAGCATGCCCCCCATGAGTGAAAGTGAGTTCCTGGCGCTGGCCCAGCAAGAGCTGGACCGGCTGGAAAGCGCGGTGGAAACCGCCGCCGACGCGGCCGACGCCGACATCGAAATCAACCGTGCCGGCAATCTCATGGAGCTCGAATTCGAAGACGGCTCCAAGATCATCGTCAACAGCCAGGCGCCCATGCAGGAACTGTGGGTGGCCGCGCGCTCGGGCGGTTTCCATTTTCGCCATGATGGCCAGCGCTGGGTCGATACGCGCGGCGGCGGCGAGCTGTATGCGGCGCTATCGGGCTATGTGAGCCAGCAGGCGGGGGTGACGTTGAAACTGGCCTGAGCGCTCTCGCCCAGGCACGAAAAAAGCCGGCGCGAAGCCGGCTTTTTCATTGGCGGGAAGCTGTCCCGGCGGCGCCCCTCAGCCGCCGCCGAACATTTCCAGGATGCGCTTCTTCTCTGCCTCGACGTCGGCGGGCGATTGTGTGCTTTCGTCCGGCTTGCCAGGCCATGGATCGCCAAGGCCAACCGAAGCCACGCCGGCGCCGCCCGCGTTTTCCTCGAAGGTCCAGTCGCCGCCCACCATGACCACGCCTTCCGGGGCCTGGCGTTCGGGCAGCTCTGGCACGCCCTTTAGCATCTTGCCCATGTAGCCCACCCAGATCGGCAGGGCCAGGCCGCCGCCGGTCTCGCGCACGCCCAGGCTCTTGGGCTGGTCGTAGCCCATCCACGCAATCGCCACCAGCTTGGGCGTGTAGCCGGCGAACCAGGCGTCGACGGCGTCGTTGGTGGTGCCGGTCTTGCCGGCCAGGTCGTTGCGGCCCAGGCGCTGCTTGGCGCTGTTGGCCGTGCCGGTGCGCACCACGTCGCGCAGCATGGAGTCTGCAATGAAGGCGGTGCGGGCATCGAGCACGCGTACCGCGTCCTGCCCGGCGCGCTGCGGCTTGGTTTCGGAGATGACGTTGCCGCGCGAATCGACCACCTTCTGGATCAGGTAGGGGTTGACGCGGTAGCCGCCGTTGGCAAACACCGAGTAAGCGCCCGCCATCTGCAGCGGCGTGACACTGCCCGCGCCCAGCGCCATCGGCAGGTAAGCCGGGTGCTTGTCGGCGTCGAAGCCGAAGCGCGTGATGTAGTCCTGGGCGTACTGGGTGCCGATGGCGCGCAGGATGCGCACCGACACCAGATTCTTGGACTTGGCCAGCGCGCGGCGCATGGTCATCGGGCCTTCGAACTTGCCGTCGTAGTTCTTCGGCTCCCAGACCTGGCCACCGTTATCGCTGATCGAGAGCGGCGCGTCGTTGATCACCGTGGCGGGGGAGAAGCCCTTTTCCAGCGCCGCGGAGTAGATGAACGGCTTGAAGCTGGAGCCGGGCTGGCGCCAGGCCTGCGTCACGTGGTTGAACTTGTTGCGGTTGAAATCGAAACCGCCAACCATCGAGCGGATCTCGCCGTCCTCCGGGTTGAGCGAGATAAAGGCGGCGGATACTTCCGGCAGCTGCGTGACCGTCCATGCGCCTTTTTCGTCCTGCGTCACGCGGATGATCGCGCCCGGCCGGATCTTGGCCTTGGGCTGCGCATTGGCCGCCAGCGACGGCGCGATGAAGCGCAGCGCCTGGCCTTCGATGGTGGCGACTTCGCCGGATAGCAGCGTGGCGGTGACCTGCTTGGCTGTCACGCTGGTGACCACGGCCGAGCGCAGGTCGTCGCTGCCCGGGTGCTCCAGCAGCGCGTCGTCGATGGCCTGCTCGCGCTCGTCCGCGCCGGCGGGCAGGTCGATAAAGGCCTCGGGGCCACGGTAGCCGTGGCGGCGCTCGTAATTCATGATGCCCGAGCGCACCGCCTCATAGGCCGCGTCCTGGTCGGGCTTGTTCAGCGTGGTGTACACGGTCAGGCCGCGGGTGTAGGTTTCCTCGCGGTATTGCGCGTACATCAACTGACGCACGATCTCGGCCACGTACTCGGCGTGGGTGGAGAACTCATTGCCCTCGCCGCGCACCTTCAGTTCCTCGTGGATGGCTTGGTCGTATTGCTCGGGCGTGAGGTAGCGCAGGTCGCGCATGCGCTGCAGGATGTACTCCTGGCGCACCTTGGCGCGCTTGGGGTTGACCACCGGGTTGTAGGCCGACGGCGCTTTGGGCAGGCCGGCCAGCATGGCGGCCTCGGCCGGCGTCACGTCCTTGATCGACTTGCCGAAATAGACCCGGGCCGCGCTGGCAAAGCCATAGGCGCGCTGCCCCAGGTAGATCTGGTTCATGTACAGCTCGAGGATCTGGTCCTTGGACAGGTTGGCCTCGATCTTGTAGGCCAGCAGCATTTCATACAGCTTGCGGGTGTACGTCTTCTCGCTGGAGAGGAAGAAGTTGCGCGCCACCTGCATGGTGATGGTGGAGGCGCCCTGCGACAGGCCGCCACGCAGGTTGGCCAGCCCGGCGCGCAGCACGCCGACGAAGTCGACGCCGCCGTGTTCGTAGAAGCGATCGTCCTCGATGGCCAGCACGGCCTTCTTCATCACGTCCGGTATTTCCGCAATTGGCACGAAATTGCGCCGTTCCTCGCCGAACTCACCGATGAGCACGTTGTCGGCCGTGTAGATCCGCAATGGGATCTTCGGGCGGTAATCCGTGATGGTGTCGAGCGATGGCAGGTTGGGCGCGGCCACCAGCAGCGCGTATCCCACCAGCAGTGCCACCGCCACGATCCCGGCTACCAGCAGGCCCAGGGCCCAAAAGGTCAGCCGCATCCAGATCGGACGTCGGGCAGGTAGGGACGGCTTCTGTTGTGCTGTGGCCATAAGGGAAATACCTAGTTAGAGGTGCCGGGATTATATCTCCCGGGATACTCCGCACCCGGCACGCTGTGGCGCGCACGCCGCTATCGCGCTGTTACAAGATGTAATGGGATTGAGATCTGCATGAAACGAAAAGATGGGCGAAGCGGGTAGGGCGAGGGGCACCGTGGGATTTTGGCAACGCTTTGTGAGGGGTGTTGATGAAAAGCAATCGTGGTCAAACCGGCACATTGCCAGCGCCCCGTTTTTTGGTGAGAATCCACCAACTAAAAGAGCAAAACGTTTCATCCAAGAAACAATACAGACTCGCCAAATTAGAGCAACCAAGCCAAGGCGAGTTCAACGGTCAGGGGGTCACCTTGCGGCGAGGTATCTTGTCGGGGTTGTTGCGCCGTACGACGGTCGGCGTTGACATCGGGTCGTCCAGCGTTAAGGTAGTCGAGCTGTCCGTGGGCAGTGGCAAGAACGACTATCGGCTGGAAAAATGTGCCAGCGAACTGCTGGACCGTAATGCCGTTGCCGATGGCAACGTGGTCAATATCGAAGCCGTTGGCATCGCTCTCAAGCGCGCCCTCGGCAAAGCCGGCATCCGCACCAAGGAGGTGGTGCTCGGCGTGCCTTCGATGCTGACCGAATCGCAGACCGTCAGCCTGCCGGACAACCTGTCCGAGGACGAGCTTTACGTCCAGGTGGAATCCGAGGCGCATCGCCTCTATCCGCCATCGCAGGCCGTCAATTTCGATTTTGCGGTGATCGGCCCCAGCGAAACCGAGGGGGGCATCGGCGTGCGCGTTACCGCTGCCAACAGCGACCGTGTGCAGGAGCGCGTGACCGCTGCCGAGATGGCCGGACTCAAGCCGCACGTGATGGACGTCGAGGAATACGCGGTGCAGCGCTCCGTGGTGCAGATGCTTGGCGTGTCCGCCGACATCAGCGCCACCGATGCCAAGGAGCTGCCCGTGGTGGCCGTGATCCACCTTGGCGGCAGCCGCTCCAAGGCGATCTTCTACCAAGGCTGGAAAGAGCTCTACGAGCAGCCGCTCAACAGCTACGGCGACCAGCTCACCCAGAGCGCGGCGCGCATGTTTACGCTGGACGCGCTCAAGGCCGAGATCAAGAAGCGCAAGAATACGCTGCCCGAAGCCTGGCGCACCCAGTTGCTCAAGCCCTCCCTGGAGGCGCTGGCGGTGGAGGTGCAAGGCGCCGTGCGCAACTTCCTGTCAGCTTCGAGCATCGGCCGGGTCGACGAGATCCTGCTCTCCGGTGGCCATGCGTCGCTGGTCGGCGTGCAAGCCGCGATCGAGCAGCAAACCGAGATCACCACCACGCTGGCCAACCCCTTTGCCAACATGATGACAGCCGTCAAGGTCAACGAGCGCTATCTGCAGCGCGACCTGCCGGCATACATCGTGAGCGCCGGGCTTGCGCTGCGCGGCCTGCAGTAAGCCAGCGAGGGAAGCCGCATGTCTATCAATTCGATCCCGACAGTCAATCTGCTGCCTTACCACGAAGCCCGCAGGGCTTCGCGGCGCAAGAAGGTCTACGCCCTGCTGGGCGGCGCGGCCGGCGCCGGCGCGCTGGTGGTGTTGATGGGCGGCATGTACATCGATCACCGCGTCGATGCCGTGTCCAGCCTGAACCAGGTGCTCCTCGCAGAGAACAACCGCATGGATGGGCAGATCCGCGAGGTCAATACGCTGCGCAAGGATATTGAAGGGCTGCTGCAGCGGCAGAAGGCCATCGAGGGCCTGCAGAACGAGCGCAACCGTCCCGTGCAGTTGCTGGAGGAACTGGTGCGCCAGGTGCCCGAGGGCGTATACCTGACCACCCTCAAGCAGACCGGCGACGCCTTTACCGTGACCGGCATCGCGCAGTCGAACGAGCGCGTGTCGGAGTTGCTGCGCAACCTTAGCCAGGTGCAGTGGCTGGACAAGGCCGAGCTGGGCGAATCCAAGGCCGTGATGATGACCAACAACCTGCGCGAGCAGCGGCGCCTGTTCGATTTCTCCATGCGCTTTGCCTACCGTGCGCCGGAAGCGCCGGAGGACGGCAAGAAGGGCAAGGCCGGCCTCGCCGGCGCGAGTGCGCCAGCAGGCGGAAAGGGCTGACCATGGCACTCAATAGCGAAATCTCGCTCGCCACGCTGAACGATCTCACCGCGCAGTTCCGTGGCCTGAACCTCAATGAGCCGGAAACCTGGCCGGCCGCCCCGCGCGTGCTGTTCGCGGTGCTGGCTGCGGTGCTGGTGCTGCTGCTGGGCTGGCAGTTCTACTGGAGCGGCAAGCTCGAGGATCTCGATCGCCGGCATGCCGAGCAGGACACCCTGAAGCAGTCCTACCTGAGCAAGGTGGCGCAGGTGGCCAACCTGGATGCGCTTCGCAAGCAAAAGGCGGAGGTGGAGCAGCGCGTGGCACTGGTCGAGCGCCAGTTGCCCAACAAGACCGAGATGGACGCGCTGCTGGCCGACGTCAATCACGCTGGCGTGGCGCGCGGCCTGCAGTTCGAGTTGTTCAAGCCGCAAGCCGCCGTGATCAAGCCCTACTTTGCCGAGATCCCGGTCAACCTGAAGGTTACCGGCCGCTACCACGACGTGGCCCAGTTCAACGCCGATGTTGCTGCGCTCTCGCGCATCGTCTCGATGCAGGGACTGCAGTTCACCACCGGCAAGGATGGCGGGCTGACGATGGAAGCCACGGCCATGGCCTACCGCGCGCTGGACCCTGACGAACAGGCGGCGCAGCGCAAGGCGGAAGCCGCGGCGGCCAAGACGGCCGCGGGAGCAAAGAAATGATGCCAGCGATCCAGGCTTCGCGCCTGCGTGCCTGCGCTTGCGCGCTGATCGGCGCCGCGCTGTTGGCAGCCTGCGGGGGCAGCGAGGAAGACGGCCTGCGCCAATGGATGGCGCAAGCCCAGGCTGCCAAGGCGCCGCCGCCGGCGCCGCTGCCCGAGCCCAAGCCCTACGTGCCGCGCGACTACGCGGGCCGCAGTGCGCCCGAGCCCTTTGCCCAGAACAAGATCGGCGACCTGAACCGGGTCCTGTCCGAGTCGCCGGAATCCGGCCGCCGGCGCGAGCCGCTGGAGGATTTCCCGCTGGAGAACTTCAAGATGCTGGGCGCCATGAAGAAGAGCGGCGAGACCTACGGCGTCGTGCAGGTAGATAACAAGATCCACCACGTCAAGGTGGGGCAGTATCTCGGCCAGAATTACGGCCGGGTGGTCCGCATCAACGATCAGGAGATCGTGTTGCGCGAATTGGTCCGGGAAGGGGTAGCCGAGTGGAAAGAGAAAATGACCAGCCTGAAGCTGGAGGGGTCGGCATGATCATGGGTCGCTGGTACCGGGCGCTTGCGGGCGCCGCAATGATGACGCTGGTATTGGCCGCGCCGGCTGCACTGGCGCAACCGACGCCGGGCAACGCCATCAAGCGCGTCGATGCCACCACGGTGGGCGAGCAGACCGTGTTCACGGTCGAGATGCAGGGGGCGCCGGCGCAAAAACCGGCCGACTTCACCACGCAGAATCCGCCCAAGCTCGCCATCGACTTTCTCGATACCGGCTTCGCGGCCGGGCGGGCGCAATATGACTTCGGCGGCAAGTTGCTCAAGAGTGCCAATGTGGTCCAGATCGGCGATCGCACCCGTGTGATCCTCGACCTGACCCGGGTGGCCAGCTACCGTACCGAGGTACGCGGCAACCTGTTCGTGGTGCTGCTCGATAATGTCGCCCCGACTGCCCGCGCGGCGGTGCCGACGTTCGCCCCCAGCTCGGCGCAGGCGCCGGCAGTGCCGGCGATGCGGCCGACCGTGCGCAATATCGATTTTCGCCGTGGCCAGGATGGCGCTGGCCGCATCGTGGTGGATCTTTCCTCGCGCGACTCCGGCATCAATATCGCGCAGCAGGGCCAGAACGTGGTGGTCGATTTCCTCAATACCTCGCTGCCAGACGGCATGCGCAGGCGCTTTGACGTGACGGATTTCGGCACGCCGGTGCAGGGCATGCGCGCGAGCGACAACAACGGCAGCACCCGCCTCACCATCGAGCCGCGCGGCAACTGGGAGTACAGCTCCTACCAGACCGATACGCAGTTCGTGGTGGAGGTGCGCCCGGTCAAGGAAGATCCGGCCAAGCTGATCAGCGGGGCAGGCTTTCGCGGCGAGCGGCTCTCGCTGAACTTCCAGAACATCGATATCCGCTCGCTGCTGCAGGTGTTTGCCGATTTCACCAACCTCAACATCATCACCAGCGAAAGCGTGCAGGGCAACCTGACGCTGCGCCTGAAGGATGTGCCCTGGGACCAGGCGCTGCAGATTGTGCTCGATGCCAAGGGACTGGCCTCGCGCCGCAACGGCAATGTGCTGTGGGTGGCGCCCAAGGCCGAGCTGGCCACCAAGGAAAAGCTCGAGCTCGAATCGCAGCAGCAGATCAATGACCTCGAGCCGATCCGCAGCCAGGTGTTCCAGCTCAACTACCAGCGTGCCGAAGACGTGCGGCGCATGCTGCTCGGGCTGGCCGCGGCGGGTGCCGGGGGCGTCGGCGGCGCGGGCGCGTTGGGCAGCGTGGGCGCAGTCGGGGCGGTCGGCATAGGCGGTGCGGCTGCCAGTAACACCCGCATGCTGTCCAAGCGCGGCTCGCTGACGGCCGATCCCCGTACCAACCAGCTCTTCGTGTCCGATATCGCGACCAAGCTCGAAGAGGTGCAGAGTTTCCTCGGCAAGATCGACATCCCGGTGCGCCAGGTCATCATCGAGGCGCGCATCGTCGAGGCCAACGATACCTTCAGCCGCAACCTGGGCGTCAGGCTGGGTTTTGCCTCCAAGACGGCGGGTGCCGGCTATGGCAACACCTACACCAATGTGGTCAGCCCGGTGACGCAGAACGCAACCTGGGACAACGGCCCGGCGCTGAGCCTGCCGGCGGCGGCGATCAACGGCGTCAATCCGGGCTCGGTCGCGGTCAGCCTGTTCAGCAACACCGCGGGCCGTTTCCTGGCGCTCGAGCTGTCCGCGCTGGAAGCGGACGGGCGGGGCAAGATCATCTCCAGCCCGCGCGTGGTCACCGCCAACAATATCAAGGCGCTGATCGAGCAAGGCACGGAGTTGCCCTACCAGGCCGCCACCTCCAGTGGCGCCACCTCGGTGCAGTTCCGCAAGGCTAACCTGAAGCTGGAAGTCACGCCGCAGATCACGCCGGAAGGCAATGTGCTGCTGGACGTCGACGTCAACAAGGACAGCGTGGGCATCCAGACCACCTCGGGCTTCGCCATCGACACCAAGCACGTGCAGACGCAGGTGCTGGTGGAGAACGGTGGCACGGTGGTGATTGGCGGCATCTATAGCCAGACCGAGTCCACCAATGTGAACAAGGTGCCATTGCTGGGGGACATCCCGATCCTCGGCAACCTGTTCAAGGACAACGCCAAGGTCAACAACCGGACCGAGCTGCTGGTGTTCCTGACGCCGCGCGTGCTCAACGACAGCGTGTCGCTGAAATAGCGCCCGCGCGCGCCGGATGCAGTAGACTGACAGGCCGCATCGTTCCGATGCGGCTTTTTTTATTGTCCAGGCGGGCTAGAGAGATTGGGCGAGGGTGCATGTGGCGGGCGCGCAAGGCGTGTCGCGAGGCGGGTTGCCTTGTGCCGATTGCGCCTCGCCACTTGCCCGGAGCGTCCCAACATAAGAAGATGATGCAGTTTTCCACCGCGAGGGCCGGCCAGAGACCCGGCTCCCGCCCGACACGCCAGTGACAGTCACCCGCCCGAACCTTTTCTTTGTCGGCCTGATGGGTGCCGGCAAGACCACCGTCGGCCGTACCGTGGCCCGGCGCCTGAATTACCCGTTCTTCGATTCGGATCACGAACTCGAGGCGCGTTGCGGCGTGCGTATCCCGATCATCTTCGAGCATGAGGGTGAAGCGGGCTTTCGCGACCGCGAGGCGCAGGCGATCGACGAGCTCACCCAGCGCCGCGGCATCGTGCTGGCCACCGGCGGCGGCGCCGTGCTGCGCCCGGAGAATCGTGCTCACCTGAAGGCGCGCGGCACCGTGGTCTACCTGCGCGCCAGCCCGCACGACCTGTGGCTGCGCACCCGTCACGACCGCAATCGCCCGCTGCTGCAGACCGAAGACCCCAAGGGACGGCTGGAGACGCTCTATGGCGAGCGCGACCCGCTCTACCGCGAGGTGGCGGATTTCATCATCGAAACCGGCAAGCCTTCGGTGGCGCAGCTTGCTAATATGGTGTTGATGCAACTTGAAATGGCCGGTTTCACCGTTGCCGCCGAAGAACCCGAAGGGGCAGACGGCGAGTGCGCGGACAACCTCCCGGCGCAGGACCAGAATCACAATGATCACCCTTGAAGTCAGCCTCGGGGAGCGCAGCTACCCCATCCATATCGGCACCGGCCTGCTCGACCAGACTGAGTTGTTCCGCCCCCATGTGCGTGGCCAGCATGCCGTCATCGTCACCAATGAGACCGTAGGGCCGCTGTACGCCGCCCGCGTCCAGGCCAGCCTGGCGGCGCTTGGCAAGACCGTGCGCACCGTGACCTTGCCCGACGGCGAAGCCTTCAAGCAGTGGGAAACGCTCAACCTGATCTTCGACGCGCTGCTCAGCGCGGGCGCCGACCGCAAGACCACGCTGATCGCCCTGGGCGGCGGCGTGGTGGGCGACATGACCGGGTTTGCCGCTGCCTGCTACATGCGCGGCGTGCCATTCGTGCAGGTGCCCACGACCTTGCTCTCGCAGGTGGATTCGTCGGTGGGCGGCAAGACCGGCATCAATCACCCGCTCGGCAAGAACATGATCGGCGCCTTCCACCAGCCCAATGCGGTGATCGCCGACATCGACACCCTGCGCACGCTGCCGGAGCGCGAGCTCGCGGCCGGCCTGGCCGAGGTGATCAAGCACGGCGCCATGGCCGATGCCGGGTATTTCGGCTGGATCGAGCGCAATATCCGCGCGCTCAACGCCTGCGACCCGGACATCATGGCGCTGGCGGTCAAGCGCTCCTGCGAGATCAAGGCCGCCGTGGTGGCCCAGGACGAGCGCGAGGGCGGCCTGCGCGCCATGCTTAATTTTGGCCACACCTTCGGCCACGCGATCGAGGCTGGCATGGGCTACGGCGAGTGGCTGCACGGCGAGGCCGTGGGTTGCGGCATGGTGATGGCGGCGGACCTGTCGCACCGGCTCGGCTTCATCGACACCGAAACGCGCGCGCGCGTGGTGCACCTTATCCGCGCCGCCATGCTGCCGGTGGTCGCGCCGGAACTGGGCACCGACCGCTACATCGAGCTGATGAAAGTGGACAAGAAGGCAGAAGCCGGCAGCATCAAGTTCATTCTGCTCAGGAAGCTGGGCGAAGCCTTCATCACTACCGTGCCAGACCCTGACCTGCGCGCTACCTTGCAGCACGCGGTGCTCAGGCCGCCCACCGAGGCGCCGGTCGCCTGACGCGATCGGTTGTGCCTTGCAACGCCGGCCGGGCGGCGCACCGCCACCCGGCCGCACGCCTGACCGGATTGCCGCATGACCGACCTCGAAAGCCATCTCGCTCCCTATGCCGCCCGCTCCGCGCAGACACTTGGGCGGGTGCATGCCGAACCGGCCTCGTCCTCGCGCACGGAATTCCAGCGCGACCGCGACCGCGTCATCCACAGCACGGCCTTTCGGCGGCTCGAGTACAAGACCCAGGTCTTTGTCAATCATGAAGGTGACCTGTTCCGCACCCGGCTCACCCATAGCCTGGAAGTGGCGCAGATCGCCCGCTCCATCGCCCGCAACCTGCGCCTGAACGAGGACCTGGTCGAAGCCATCTCGCTGGCGCACGACCTCGGCCACACGCCCTTCGGCCATGCCGGCCAGGATGCGTTGAACAATTGCATGAAGAACCACGGGGGCTTCGAGCACAACCTGCAGAGCCTGCTGGTGGTGGATGAGCTGGAGGAGCGTTATGGCGGCTTCAACGGGCTCAACCTGACGTTCGAGACGCGTGAGGGCGTGCTCAAGCATTGCTCGCGCGTTAATGCCTCTGCGCTTGGCGAACTGGGCCGGCGCTTCCTGGAGGGAACGCAGCCCTCGCTGGAGGCCCAGCTGGCCAACCTGGCCGACGAGATCGCCTACAACAACCACGATATCGACGACGGCCTGCGCTCCGGGCTGCTCACGCTTGAGCAGATGGACGAAGTGCCAATGTGGGGGCGCCACCGCGCCGAGGCGATGGCGGCGTTTCCCGGTATCAACGGGCGGCGCGTGATCAACGAAACCGTGCGCCGCATGATCAACACGCTGATCGTCGACCTGATCGAAACCACCAGCCAGAACATTGCCGCCGCCAACCCGCGCAACATCGAGGCCGTGCGGGCAGCAGGCCCGCTGGTGGCCTTCAGCGCGCCGGTGCGCGAGGAAGCGGCGGCGCTCAAGCGTTTCCTGTTCCGCCATCTCTATCGCCATTACCTGGTGATGCGCATGTCCTCCAAGGCCCAGCGCATCATCACCGACCTGTTCGATGTCTTCATGGCGGATCCACGCCTGCTGCCGCCGCAATACCAGGCGGGGCAAGGCCGTGACCCGTCCCGGCTGATCTCGCACTACATCGCCGGCATGACCGACCGCTATGCGATCCGGGAGCACCGCCGCATTTTTGCTGTCGACGAAGGCAGTTAGGCCTGCGCGGCCAGTGGGGAAATTGGGGACGGATCAGGCTGCGGCTGCGTTATCATCGGGCATCGCTTCCGTTTGAGCCATCCGACCGGCAAGCACCTATCGCCGATTCCCTTCGCCCATCATGGCCCGACTTCCTCGCTTCTCCCCGGCTGCGCTGCCGGCACTGGTGTTGCAACGCGGCAACAATCGTCAGCCCGTCTTTCTTGGCGCCGACGACTACCTCCACTACCTGGACTGCCTGCGCATGGCCGCGCGCGAGCACGACCTGGCGATCCACGCCTACGCCTTGCGGCCGAATCATGTCCACCTTGTGGCGACCCCCCGGCATGCCGATTCGCTCAGCCTCACCATGCAAGCGGTAGGGCGCCGCTATGCGCGCTATTTCAACCGGGTCGCGGACCGTACGGGCACGCTGTGGGATGGCCGCTTTCGCTCGGCGGTGTTCGATCCCGCGGCCTGGATGCTGCCGGCCATGCAGTACGTGGAGGGCAACGCCGTGCGTGCCGGCGAGGTGATCTCGGCCGAAGGGGATCGCTGGAGCAGCTATCGCCACCATGCCGGCATCGAGGCTAGCCCCTTTGTGAGCGATCACTCTGCGTACTGGGCGCTGGGCAATACGCCATTCGAGCGCCAATCCAATTACCGTGCCGTCACCGCCGAAGGGCTGTCGTCGATGACGCTGGCCACACTTCGCAGCCACGCGCATAGCGGCTGGCCTCTGGGTGACGCGGCCTTCCTTGCGCAACTGGAGCGCCAGGGCGGGCGGCGCGTGAAGCCGTTGCCCAAGGGCCGCCCGGCGGGCCGATCCGCAATGGACAGGGAGTCCGAGCCGGACGCGGTCTAGCCTCGGGCCGGGCGTGTGAGGTACAGCACGCTCGACCGCGGCGAGATCAGCAACGCACGTCCCGCGATGCACCATTCTTTATCTGTCCCCAAATAAAGACCATCACCGTTGTGGTGCGAGGCTTAATTTGATCTGACCCCATTTAAAAATTTTGCGGGACGCGTACGATTCTTTTATAGTTCCTCCACCCACATTCATTGTGCGGCGCGTCACGCCTGTGTACGCCGCTGCGGCCCCGCTGTCTCTCTGGTTCCCCGTCCCCGGTTTTCAACCGGCCCCGGTGGAAGAGTGCGGTCCCCGTTCCGGTCTGCCTTGCTGGCTCGCAGCCCTCACCGGAATCAAGCCCGTGGACCAATCGCAATCCCAATCAAAGCAAACGATGGCCCAAGCGCAGGCCGCAGAGTCTGCCGCCGCTGCGCACGCGCCTGTCTCGCGTCCGCAAGCCCAGGGCATGTACGACCCCGCCAATGAAAAAGACGCCTGCGGCGTCGGCATGGTTGCTCATATCAAGGGCAAGAAGAGCCATGAGATCGTCCTGCAAGGCCTGAAGATCCTGGAAAACCTGGATCACCGCGGCGCGGTCGGCGCCGATGCGCTGATGGGCGACGGTGCCGGTATCCTGATCCAGATCCCGGACCAGTTCTACCGCGAAGACATGGCCAAGCAGGGCGTGACCCTGCCGCCGTCCGGCGAGTACGGCGTGGGCATGATCTTCCTGCCGAAGGAGCACGCCTCCCGCCTGGCCTGCGAGCAGGAGCTCGAGCGCACCGTGCGCCTGGAAGGCCAGGTCGTGCTGGGCTGGCGCGACGTGCCGGTGGACGCCGCCATGCCGATGTCGCCGACGGTGCGCACCACCGAGCCGGTGATCCGCCAGATCTTCATCGGTCGCGGCCGCGACATCATGACCACGGACGCGCTGGAACGTAAGCTCTACGTGATCCGCAAGACCGCCAGCCACGCCATCCAGGCGCTCAAGCTCAAGCACGGCAAGGAATACTTCGTGCCGTCGATGTCGGCGCGCACGGTCGTGTACAAGGGCCTGCTGCTGGCAACGCAAGTTGGCGAGTACTACCTGGACCTGCAGGACCCGCGCGCCGTCTCGGCCCTGGCCCTGGTGCACCAGCGCTTCTCGACCAACACCTTCCCGGCCTGGGAACTGGCCCACCCGTACCGCATGGTCGCCCACAACGGCGAAATCAACACGGTCAAGGGCAACGTGAACTGGGTCAACGCACGGACCGGCGCGATCTCGTCGCCGGTGCTGGGCGACGACCTGCCCAAGCTGTGGCCGCTGATCTATCCTGGCCAGTCGGACACTGCATCGTTCGACAACTGCCTCGAGCTGCTGACGATGGCCGGCTACCCGCTCGTCCACGCCATGATGATGATGATCCCGGAAGCCTGGGAACAGCACACCATGATGGACGACAACCGCCGCGCCTTCTACGAGTACCACGCTGCCATGATGGAGCCCTGGGACGGCCCCGCCGCGATCTGCTTCACCGATGGCCGCCAGATCGGCGCCACGCTGGACCGTAACGGCCTGCGCCCGGCACGTTTCTACGTGACCGAGGACGACATCGTGGTGCTGGCTTCGGAAGCCGGCGTGCTGCCGTTCCCCGAGTCGCGCATCGTGCAGAAATGGCGCCTCCAGCCGGGCAAGATGTTCCTGATCGACATGGAGCAAGGCCGCATCATCGACGACAAGGAGCTCAAGGACAACCTGGCCAACGCCAAGCCCTACAAGAGCTGGATCGACGCCGTGCGCATCAAGCTCGACGAGCTGGATGCCAAGCCCGAGGACGTGGCTGCCGAGAAGAAGCCCGACGCGCGCCTGCTGGATCGCCAGCAAGCCTTCGGCTACACGCAGGAAGACGTCAAGTTCCTGATGGCGCCGATGGCGCTGGCCGGCGAGGAAGCCACCGGCTCGATGGGCAATGACAGCCCGCTGGCCGTGCTGTCGTCCAAGAACAAGACGCTGTACCACTACTTCAAGCAGCTGTTCGCCCAGGTCACCAACCCGCCGATCGACCCGATCCGCGAGAACATGGTGATGTCGCTGGTGTCCTTCATCGGACCCAAGCCCAACCTGCTTGAGCTGAACAACATCAACCCGCCGATGCGCCTCGAAGTGTCCCAGCCCGTGCTGGACTTCAAGGACATCGCCAAGATCCGCAATATCGAGCACTACACCGGCGGCAAGTTCCGTTCGTATGAACTGAACATCTGCTACCCGCAGGCATGGGGCAAGGAAGGCATCGAAGCCCGCCTGGCCTCGCTGTGTGCGGAAGCCGTGGATGCCGTGCGCTCGGGCTACAACATCCTGATCGTGTCGGACCGCCGCGTCGACGCGGAGCACGTGGCCATCCCCGCGCTGCTGGCAACGTCCGCCATCCACCACCACCTGGTGGACAAGGGCCTGCGTACCTCGGCCGGCCTGGTGGTGGAAACCGGCACGGCGCGCGAGGTGCATCACTTCGCGCTGCTGGCCGGCTACGGCGCCGAAGCCGTGCACCCGTACCTGGCGATGGAAACGCTGGCCGACATGGCACAAGGCCTGTCGGGCGACCTGTCGCCCGAGAAGGCGGTCAAGAACTTCGTCAAGGCGATCGGCAAGGGCCTGCAGAAGGTGATGTCCAAGATGGGCATCTCCACCTACATGTCGTACACCGGCGCGCAGATCTTCGAAGCCATCGGCTTGTCGCGCGAGCTGGTGCAGAAGTACTTCCATGGCACCGCAACGAATGTCGAAGGCATCGGCATCTTCGAGGTGGCCGAGGAAGCGCTGCGCCTGCACCAGGACGCCTTTGGCGACAACCCGGTGCTGGACACCATGCTGGAGACCGGCGGCGAGTACGCCTACCGCGTTCGCGGCGAAGCGCATATGTGGACCCCCGACTCGGTGGCCAAGCTGCAGCACGCCGTGCGCGCCGACGACGGCAAGGGCGCGTACCAGACGTACAAGGAATACGCCAACATCATCAACGACCAGAGCCGCCGTCACATGACGCTGCGCGGCCTGTTCGAGTTCAAGGTCGATCCGAACCGTGCCATTGCGCTGGAAGAAGTGGAGCCGGCCAAGGAGATCGTCAAGCGCTTTGCTACCGGCGCCATGTCGCTGGGCTCGATCTCCACCGAAGCCCACGCCACGCTGGCCGTCGCGATGAACCGCATCGGCGGCAAGTCCAACACCGGTGAAGGCGGCGAGGACGCGAACCGCTACCGCAACGAGCTGCGCGGCATCCCCATCAAGCAAGGCGACACGCTGCAGGGCCTGCTGGGCACCGAAGCCGTGGTGCGCGACCAGGAACTGCAGGCTGGCGACTCGCTGCGCTCGAAGATCAAGCAGGTGGCCTCGGGCCGTTTCGGCGTGACCGCCGAATACCTGGCGTCCGCCGACCAGATCCAGATCAAGATGGCACAGGGCGCCAAGCCCGGCGAAGGCGGCCAGCTGCCCGGCCACAAGGTCTCGGACTACATCGGCAAGCTGCGTTACTCGGTGCCGGGCGTGGGCCTGATCTCGCCGCCCCCGCACCATGACATCTACTCGATCGAAGATCTGGCGCAGCTGATCCACGACCTGAAGAACGTCAATCCGGCCTCCGATATCTCGGTCAAGCTCGTGTCCGAAGTGGGCGTGGGCACCGTGGCCGCGGGCGTGGCCAAGGCCAAGGCCGATCACGTGGTGATCGCTGGCCATGACGGCGGCACCGGCGCTTCGCCGCTGTCGTCGATCAAGCACGCCGGCACGCCGTGGGAGCTGGGCCTGGCCGAGACGCAGCAGACGCTGATGCTCAACGGCTTGCGCAACCGTATCCGCGTGCAGGCCGACGGCCAGATGAAGACCGGCCGCGACGTCGTCATCGGCGCGCTGCTGGGCGCCGACGAGTTCGGCTTCGCTACCGCACCGCTGGTGGCCGAAGGCTGCATCATGATGCGCAAGTGCCACCTGAACACCTGCCCGGTGGGCGTGGCTACGCAGGATCCGGCGCTGCGCGCGAAATTCCAGGGCAAGCCAGAGCACGTGGTGAACTTCTTCTTCTTCATTGCCGAAGAAGCCCGCGAGATCATGGCGCAACTGGGCATCCGCACGTTCGACGAGCTGATCGGCCGCGCCGACCTGCTCGATACCAAGCCCGGCATCGAGCACTGGAAGGCGCGCGGCCTTGATTTCACCCGCGTGTTCTACCAGGCACCGTTCCCCGCCGAGCTGCCACGCTTCCATACCGACGTGCAGGACCATGGCCTGTCGCTGGAAGCCGGCAAGGCGCTGGACCACGTGCTGATCGCCAAGGCTCGCCTGGCCATCGACAAGGGTGAGCGCGTGTCGTTCATCCAGCCGGTGAAGAACGTCAACCGTACCGTCGGCGCGATGCTCTCGGGCGTGGTGGCCAAGCAGTACGGCCATGAAGGCTTGCCTGACGACACCATCCACATCCAGTTGCAAGGCACCGCCGGCCAGTCCTTCGGCGCGTTCCTGGCACACGGCGTCACGCTGGACCTGGTGGGCGACGGCAACGACTACGTGGGCAAGGGCCTGTCCGGCGGCCGCGTGATCGTGCGCGCTCCGCATGAGTTCCGCGGCGACCCGACCCGCAACATCATCGTGGGCAACACCGTGCTGTATGGCGCGATTGCCGGCGAGGCCTTCTTCAATGGCGTGGCGGGCGAGCGCTTCGCGGTGCGCAATTCCGGCGCGGCCGCGGTGGTGGAAGGCACGGGCGACCATGGCTGCGAGTACATGACCGGCGGCACCGTGGTGGTGCTCGGCGGCACCGGGCGCAATTTCGCGGCCGGCATGTCGGGCGGCATGGCCTATGTCTATGACGAGGACGGCCTGTTCGACAAGCGCTGCAACACCTCGATGGTGGCACTGGAAACGGTGCTGGCCGCAGCAGACCAGGAGAAGGGCCAGTCGCCCGCTTCCTGGCACAAGGTGGGTGGCCAGCGCCAGCTTGACGAAGTCATCCTCAAGGGCTTGATCGAGCAGCATTTCCGCTTCACGGGCTCAGAGCGCGCCAAGGCATTGCTGGCCGACTGGACCACGGCACGCCGCAAGTTCGTCAAGGTCTTCCCGACCGAGTACAAGCGCGCACTGGGCGAGATGTACGCCAAGGAGCAGGAAGCGAAAGACAGCGACCGGGAAGCCATCGCCGCCTGAGCCCCAAGGGCAGGGCAGCGAGCCCGACCAAGCATGAGCGCTGTCGCGGATTCGCGCCGGCCTCACAAGATACTGACCTCACAGCGGGGCCGGCGCATGCGCCGGTGCCGCTCAGCATGACCAAGGACGCAACATGGGTAAGGCGACTGGCTTTCTCGAATTTCCGCGCCAGAACGAAGGTTACGAGCCCGTAACCAAGCGCGTGAAGCACTACAAGGAATTCGTATTCGCGCTGTCCGACAGCGAAGCGAAGATCCAGGGCGCGCGCTGCATGGACTGCGGCATCCCGTTCTGCAACAACGGCTGCCCGGTCAACAACATCATCCCCGACTTCAACGACCTGGTGTATCGCCAGGACTGGAAGTCGGCGATCGAGGTGCTGCACCAGACCAACAACTTCCCCGAGTTCACGGGCCGCATCTGCCCGGCACCGTGCGAAGCTGCCTGTACCCTCGGCATCAATGAAGCACCGGTCGGCATCAAGTCGATCGAGCACGCCATCATCGACAAGGCCTGGGAAGAGGGCTGGGTTGCCCCGCAGCCGCCCAAGCACAAGACTGGCAAGACCGTTGCCGTGGTCGGCTCCGGCCCCGCCGGCATGGCCGTCGCCCAGCAGCTGGCGCGCGCCGGGCACGACGTGACCGTGTTCGAGAAGAACGACCGCATCGGTGGCCTGCTGCGCTATGGCATCCCCGACTTCAAGCTTGAGAAGTGGCTGATCGACCGCCGCATGGAACAGATGCAGGCCGAAGGCGTGACCTTCCGTGCCGGCGTGATGGTGACCGACGGCGAACTGCCTGCCGGCATCAAGAACTATGCGCGTGAGACCATCTCGGCCCAGGCCCTGCAAGACCAGTTCGACGCCGTGGTGCTGGCGGGTGGCTCGGAAGTGCCGCGCGACCTGCCGGTCCCCGGGCGCGACCTCGACGGTATTCATTACGCGCTGGAATTCCTGATCCCGCAGAACAAGGAAGTGGCCGGCGACGAGCCCAACGCGCTGCGCGCCGATGGCAAGCACGTGATCGTGATCGGTGGCGGCGATACCGGCTCCGACTGCGTGGGTACGTCGAACCGCCACGGCGCGGAATCGATCATCCAGTTCGAGCTGCTGCCGCAGCCGCCGGAGGAAGAGAACAAGGCGCTGGTATGGCCGTACTGGCCGATCAAGCTGCGCACCTCGTCCTCGCACGACGAAGGCTGCAGTCGCGACTGGTCGGTCGCCACCAAGGAGTTCATTGGCGAGAACGGCAAGATCACCGCGCTCAAGGCCTGCCGCGTCGAGTGGAAGGACGGCAAGATGCAGGAAGTGCCGGACAGCGAGTTCATCCTTAAGGCGGATCTCGTGCTGCTGGCCATGGGCTTCACCAACCCGGTGGGCTCGCTGCTCTCCGCTTTCGGCGTGGATACCGATGCGCGCAAGAACGCCCGTGCCAGCACCGAAGGCGATCGTGCGTATCACACCAACGTGCCCAAGGTGTTCGCCGCTGGCGACGTGCGCCGCGGCCAGTCGCTGGTGGTGTGGGCGATCCGCGAAGGCCGCCAGGCGGCACGTTCGGTCGATGCCTTCCTGATGGGGCATTCCGAGCTGCCGCGCTGATCTGCGCAATGGCTTTGCTGATGCGGTGAAGCGTTACTCGCGCCGCAAGACCCGCCCTGCGCAAGCTGGGCGGGTTTTTTTATAGCGGCGCGCTCAGCCTGGCTGCAGCGTACGGCCCATCAGCACGGCATCGTCGCCGTAAGCCGACAGTTTGGCGGACACGGCAGCGCTGGGAGGCGTCAAATTCTCGTACCCGAGTCTGCGCCACCATGCCGCTGCCGCTTGCACGGCGACCAGCCTCGACGAGCGTAATCCGGCAGCGAGTGCGGCCGCACGGGCCGCGGCGTAGAGCGTTGGCGCCAAGCCGCGGCCCTGGCCCGCGGGTGCCACCGCCATATCGTGTACGAACCAGGTCAGCATGCTGGCCGTCTCACCTGCGCGTTCCCAATGCCACTCCAGCACCCCGTCGAGTGCTGGCAGGCTGTCCTGCGGCCACATGTGGGTAAACAGATAGGCTGCCAGCTCGCCGTCCCGGCCGGCGGCAACCCAGCAAGTGGCGGGCGACAGCGCCAGGCGGCTGCCGAGGGCCGCGGCGGACTCAAGCAGCATGCCGCGATAGCACTGGGCCTGGATTTCCAGCACGGCGGGCAGGTCGGTGGCCAGCATGGGCCGAGGAGTGTATTCACGCATGACGGGCGATTATAGGCGGCGTCGAAGCACAGGCGCCGTGAACGCCCGGAGATCCGCGTCCTGCCGTGCTCACAGGGTTGTCCCGGCTATGGTTAACGTGGTCTGTGCGGTTTTGGGCATTCTTCGTAGAATGACCTGACAATTAAAACAAAGAAAACAAAGACTGCCTCGCTAATCCCTTTTCAGCCGATCAAGACGCCACGGCGATGCCGGTGGCCCGGAGGAATTGATGTCCGAAGTGCGCATTGTTTCGCGACTTTGGCGAGGTAAGGCGAAGTTGCTTCACCCCGCTGCCATGCCGGCTTGTCCGCAGTTGTTTTCGCACCTCTGGCATCCGCTGTTCCTCGCTGCCCTGCTGCTTGCCGCGAGCGGGTCCGGTCTGGCCCGACCGGTCACCGTGCCGGCTACCCCGGTGGCGGCGTCTGCGCGCCCGATATCGTTTCCCGTCCGTCCCATTCGCCTGATTGTGCCTTTTCCGGCAGGTGGCGTGCCGGATGCCGTGGCGCGCCTGCTGGCCGAGCGCCTGGCGGTACGCCTCGGCGTGCCGGTCGACGTCGACAACCGGCCCGGTGCGGGCGGCACCACGGCGGGAGATGTGGTGGCCAAGGCCAGTTCCGACGGGCATACCCTGCTGTTTCACCAGGCCACCATGCTGATCCAGCCTGGCCTGGAGCCTGTGCCTTATGACGTAGTGCGCGACTTCACGCCGGTGGCGCGGGTCGCGACCATGCCGCTGTTCCTGGTGATCGATGCGCGCCTGCCCATGCGCACGCCGCAGCAATGGCTCGCCGCGGTCAATGCCAGTCCGGGCTCCTACAGCTACGGTTCCGGCCAGGCCGGCAGCCCCTCGCACCTCTATGCCCAATACGCTGTGCATGGTGTGCCGAACGGGGTGCCGCTGGTTACGGCCAAGGGCGAGGCGGCGGTGGTGCAGGAGATGTTGGCAGGGCGTGTCAGCGCTTGCTTCTGCGCGTTTGCTTCCGTCCAGGCTCAGGTCAAGAGCGGCAATCTGCGCCTGCTCGGCGTAACCGGTGTGGCGCGTTCGCAACTGGCGCCCACCGTGCCCACGCTGCAGGAGTCGGGGGTGGACGGCTACGGCGCGGCGGCCTGGTACGGCGTCATTGCCCCGGCCAAGACACCGCATGCTATCGTGGCGCGGATCGCCAGCGAGCTGGACGGCGTGATGGGTGAGCGCGAGGTGCGGGATCGCCTGCTGGCTGCCGGCCTGACGCCGTTGCGCGATTCGCCGGAAGCCTTTGCGACGGCGATCCGGTCGGAGTCGATCCAGTGGCAGGTGATCTTGCGGCAAACTGGCGGGCCTACTGAACCTTGACTTCGCTTTTTCAGTAGAGATCTCCGAAGCCTGCAACTCAAATGTGATGAAACAATGATTTGCATTGTGTGGATGTGGATTGCGCCACACTGCCTCGGGCATCCCTAGGTAGTAGCCCTTATAATGGCGGACTGCCTAACACGGTGCCAACGTGACCGATTCCGCCTCAAACCTCGTCGAGCTCCAATCTGTCGATTTCTCCTATACGGCGGGCGGCAAGCCAATCCTGTCGGGCCTTAGCATGCGCTTCCCGCGCGGCAAGGTGGTGGCTGTCATGGGCGGCTCCGGCTGCGGCAAGACAACCGTGATGCGCCTGATCGGCGGCCAGGTCAGGCCGCAGAGCGGCCAGGTGCTCTTCAACGGCGCTAATATTCCCACCCTCGACCGTAATGACCTGTATGCCGTGCGGCGGCAGATGGGCATGCTGTTCCAGTTTGGTGCGTTGTTCACCGATCTCTCCGTGTTCGACAACGTTGCCTTCCCGTTGCGCGAACATACCGACTTGCCCGAGTCAATGATCCGCGACCTGGTGCTGATGAAGCTCAACGCCGTCGGCCTGCGCGGCGCGCGCGAGCTGATGCCGTCGGAGATATCCGGTGGCATGGCGCGCCGGGTGGCGCTGGCCCGCGCGATCGCGCTCGATCCAGCCCTGCTGATGTACGACGAGCCCTTTGCGGGCCTCGACCCGATCTCGCTGGGCCTGACCGCGCGCCTGATCCGCAGCCTGAACGATGCGCTGGGGGCCACTACCATCATCGTGTCGCATGACGTCAACGAGACTTTTCTCATCGCCGACTACGTCTATTTCATTGCCAATGGCCGCATTGCCGCCGAAGGCGAGCCCGAGGCCCTGCGCGCCTCGACCGATCCCTTCGTGCATCAGTTCGTCCATGCCGAGCCCGACGGCCCGGTCCCGTTCCACTATCCGGGGCCGTCGCTGGCCGAGGACTTCGTGAGCGGGGCCGGACGATGATGGGATTTTTCACGAGCATCGGCTCCGCGGTGCGGCAGTCGGTCAGCGGCCTGGGTCATGCCACGCGCATGTTCTTCACGGTACTGGCGATGTCTCCGGCGCTGCTGCGCCGCTTCCGGCTGGTGAGCGACCAGATTTTCTTTGTCGGCAACCTGTCGCTGGTGATCATTGCGGTTTCTGGCCTGTTTGTCGGCTTCGTGCTGGGTTTGCAGGGCTATTACACGCTAAATCGCTATGGCTCCGAGCAGGCGCTGGGGCTGCTGGTGGCACTGTCGCTGGTGCGCGAGCTGGGCCCGGTGGTGACGGCGCTGCTGTTCGCCGGCCGCGCGGGCACGTCACTCACCGCCGAGATCGGCCTGATGAAAGCAGGTGAGCAACTCACCGCCATGGAAATGATGGCGGTCAATCCGCTGCAGCGTGTGATCGCGCCGCGTTTCTGGGCTGGCGTGGTTGCCATGCCGGTGCTGGCGGCGATTTTCAGCGCCGTTGGCATCCTGGGTGGCTATGTGGTCGGGGTGCAGATGATCGGCGTGGACGCGGGCGCGTTCTGGTCGCAGATGCAAAACGGCGTGGATGTTCGCAATGACGTGCTCAATGGCGTCATAAAGAGCTTCATTTTTGGCGTCGCGGTGACGTTTATAGCGTTGTACCAGGGCTATCAGGCCAAGCCGACGCCGGAAGGCGTGTCGCGCGCCACCACGCGTACTGTTGTGATTGCCTCGCTGGCGGTGCTGGCGCTGGATTTCCTGCTGACTGCGCTGATGTTCAGCTGACATGGCCGGTGCGGTCGCCGGAGCCGGAGTACTTGAAGAAGAGACGCAGATGAAAAGAAATACACTCGATTTCTGGGTTGGGTTGTTTGTTGTGGCGGGTTTCGTGGCGCTGCTGTTCCTGGCGCTCAAGGCCGGCAACATGAGCGCCCTGTCGTTCCAGGACACCTACTCGGTGCAGGCGCGCTTCGATAATATCGGCGGCCTGAAGCCGCGCGCCCCGGTGAAGAGCGCCGGCGTGGTGGTGGGCCGCGTGGCGGATATCCGCTTTGACGACAAGACCTACCAGGCGACCGTGACGCTCAACCTGGAAAAGCGCTACCAGTTTCCCAAGGACACCTCGGCCAAGATCCTGACCTCGGGCTTGCTCGGGGAGCAGTACCTGGGCCTTGAGGCGGGCGGCGACACCGCCATGCTGGCGGAAGGCTCGCGCATCACCATGACGCAGTCGGCCGTGGTGCTGGAAAACCTGATCGGGCAGTTCCTGTATAACAAGGCCGCCGATGCGGGGGCGGGTGGCAACAATGCAGGCGGTGCTGCCGCTGGAGCCGCCAGCGGCGCAGCCGGGGTGGTGAAATGACCGGCTGGCGTGCTGCCACGCGCTGGCGCGTGGGACGAAACTGCTTGCTGGCAGCCTTGGTTGCATGGCTGGCGGCTGGTTGCGCCACTGGCCCGAGCGCCAACCCGAAGGATCCTATCGAGCCCTTCAACCGGGAGGTCTTCAAGGTCAACGACGCCGTCGACAGGACCGTGCTGCGCCCGGTTGCCCAGGTGTACGCCGATTACGTTCCGTCGCCGATCCGCACCGCGATCGACAACGCCTTCTCCAACGTCAGCGATGTCTACTCGGCCGTCAACAACCTGCTGCAGGGCAAGCCCACCCGCGCCGCGGAAGACACCATGCGCGTGGCCATCAACAGCGTGCTGGGCATCGGCGGGCTGATCGACATCGCCACGCCGGCGGGCTTGCCGAAGTACAAGGAAGACTTCGGCCAGACCTTGGGCGTATGGGGTGTGCCGGCCGGCCCATACCTGGTGCTGCCGCTGTTCGGGCCGAGCACGGTGCGCGATACCGCCGGCATGCTGGTCGACCGCCAGATCGATCCGTCGGCGTATATCGATCCCGTGTGGGTGCGCAACTCGCTGTTCGGGGTGCGTGTCGTCAACACCCGGGCTTCGCTGCTTGGCGCCACGGGCCTGATCGAGATGGCGGCTCTCGACAAGTACGCCTTCCTGCGCGATGCGTACCTGCAGCGCCGCGAGTACCAGATCTATGACGGCAACCCGCCGGAGAGCGACGATACCGTGCCGGCCAGCCCGCCGCCGGATGCCACGCAGGAAAACCAGGCGCTGCCCACGCCGCCAGTGCAGATGCCGGGCAATATCGGTAATTTCCGCCTGCGCTGAGTGGGATTTGCCCCGGCTCGTGTCGCCGCTGTGAGTGGTGCAACAAAGTATGAAAATGTGGTGTCGGAGGCTCCGGCGCCGCGAACTCGCAGGCCTTGCCCGAACTCCAACTCGGCGCATGACCATTGCCGGCCTTGGCGCCGGAACGCGCAAGGATGCCGTACTCCGGTGTCCCTGCGTTATCGAATTGATAAGGACGAAATATGCTGAAGCGACTGTTGCTGCCTTTTCTCACCGTGGTTGCCTTTTCCGGCGCCGCCCACGCCCAATCGCAGGATGCCAGCACACCCGACGGGCTGGTCAAGGCCGTGGTCAGCGACGTGATGACTTCGGTCAAGGCGGACAAGGACATGCAGGCCGGGAACATTGGCAAGATCTCGGCGCTGGTTGAGCAGAAGATCCTGCCCAACGCGAATTTCCAGAAGACCACGCAGATCGCCATGGGCCGCAACTGGTCCAAGGCCACGCCCGAGCAGCAAAAGCAGATCACCGACGAGTTCAAGACCTTGCTGATCCGCACCTATTCGGGCGCCATCGCGCAGATTCGCGACCAGAGCGTGCAGTTCCGCCCGTACCGCGGCAGCCCGGACGATACCGATGCCACCATTCGCACCCAGGTCATCAACAAGGGCGAGCCGATCCAGCTCGACTACCGTCTCGAGAAGACTCCGCAAGGCTGGAAGGTCTATGACATCAACGTGCTGGGCGCCTGGCTGACCGAGGCCTACAAGGGCAGCTTCAACACCATCGTGGGCCAGCAGGGCGTGGACGGCGTGATCAAGACGCTGCAGGACCGCAACCGCCAGCTCGCCAACGCCAAGAACTGAGCCTGCGAGCCTGCCTGAGCGGCAGGCTGCGGCGCAGCATGGCTGGCCGAAGTGTTCTACAATGAGCGCTCCCGCACCCGCGGGAGTGCTTTTTCCCAGACCCGCATCCCCGGACCGCTGCCAGATGCTTTCGCTCGACACCTCGCTGACCAACCGCAACGCCGCCGCCGTGCTGCGTGACGGGCTGGCACGCCTGGCCCAGGGCGAAGCCCAGGTGGACTGCAGCAAACTGGCCCAGGTCGACTCCGCCGCCGTCGCCGTGCTGCTGGCCTGGCAGCGCGATGCCGCCAGCCGCGGCCAGTCGCTCGTGTTCGTCGGCGTACCGGCCCAGCTGGCTGAGCTGGCCACGCTGTACGGCGTCGATTCCCTGCTGCAACTCGGCGCCCAGGCGGGCGCGCGGGGCGCGCAAGTCACCGTTTCCCACCGACATTGAACCGGCATCCGTGGCAAGCTGCTGATCTGCGCTTGCTACCGCGATGCCCGGGCGGCGGCTCACGCCACGCCTCGTGCTCAAAGCGGGACTGCTCCCGCATCCCCTATAATTCCGGGTTGTTCGACCGTTCCGGCATATAAGGTTCGGGCAAGACACGGTCGAAGCACCCAGGCGGTCCCCGCCATTTCAAGGAGGCCGGCGCGCGAGCCCACAAAAGCCCGACGCGCCTGCCAAACAGTATCCGGCCATGAAAGCCATCGAACTCAAAGACGTTCGCAAGCGCTACCGCAACCTGCAAGCGCTCAAGGGCGTCAGCTTCACCGTCGAGCGGGGCGAATTCTTCGGCCTGCTCGGCCCCAACGGTGCAGGCAAGACCACGCTGATCTCCATTCTGGCGGGCCTGAACCGTGCCGATTCCGGCAGCGTCAGCGTGCTCGGCCACGACGTGGTGTCCGATTACCGGCTGGCGCGGCGCATGCTGGGCGTGGTGCCGCAGGAGCTGGTCTTCGATCCCTTCTTCACGGTGCGCGAGACGCTGCGCCTGCAGTCTGGCTATTTCGGCCTGACCCGCAACGACGACTGGATCGACGAGATCATGGCCAACCTCGATCTCACCAACAAGGCCGACGCCAACATGCGCCAGCTCTCCGGCGGCATGAAGCGCCGCGTGCTGGTGGCCCAGGCGCTGGTGCACCGGCCGCCGGTCATCGTGCTCGACGAGCCCACCGCCGGGGTCGACGTGGAGTTGCGCCAAACGCTGTGGAAGTTCATTTCGCGCCTGAATCGCGAAGGTCACACCATCATCCTGACCACGCACTACCTGGAAGAGGCCGAGGCGCTGTGTGACCGCATCGCCATGCTCAAGTTCGGCGAGGTGGTGGCGCTGGACCGCACCAGCAACCTGCTGAGCCAGTTCGCCGGGCTGCAGCTGGCGCTGACATTTTCCCGTGGTACCTTGCCGGCCACGCTTGAGCCGCTGCGCATGCCTTCGTCCAATCCGGGCGAACGCGCGGTGCGGCTGCGGCTGTCGGGCTACCCGGCGGTGGAGCCGATCCTGGCCGCCTGCCGCGAGGCCGGCTGCGAGATCGAAGACATGGAAATCAACAAGGCAGACCTGGAGGACGTGTTCGTGCAGATCATGCGGCGCGAAGGCCATATGCCGGGCGCGCTGCCGGATGCGGCGGTGGAGGCTGCAGCATGAAGATGCCAACCGAATTCGACGGCACGCAGGACGCCATCAACACCCACCTTGCGCCGATGGCGGTTGGGGGGCTGGTGGGCTTTCGCACGCTGCTCTACAAGGAAGTGCTGCGTTTCTGGAAGGTCAGCTTCCAGACCGTGGCGGCGCCGGTGCTGACCGCGATCCTGTACCTGCTGATCTTCGGCCATGTGCTGGAGAACCGGGTGAAGGTCTACGACCAGATCAGCTACACGGCCTTCCTCGTGCCCGGGCTGGTGATGATGAGCGTGCTGCAGAACGCCTTCGCCAATAGTTCGTCGTCGCTGATCCAGTCCAAGATCACCGGCAACCTGGTGTTCATCATGCTGCCGCCGCTGTCGCACTGGGAAATGTTCGGCGCCTATGTGGTGGCTTCCGTGGTGCGCGGCCTGGCCGTGGGCCTGGGCGTGCTGCTGGTGACGGCCTGGTTCGCCAATCTGCATTTCGCCAATATCGCGTGGATCCTGGTGTTTGCCGTGCTGGGCGCGGCGATCCTTGGCACGCTGGGGCTGATCGCCGGGATCTGGGCCGAGAAATTCGACCAGCTTGCGGCCTTCCAGAACTTCCTGATCATGCCGGCCACATTCTTGTCCGGCGTGTTCTACTCGATCCACTCGCTGCCTCCCTTCTGGCAAGCGGTGTCGCACGCCAATCCGTTCTTCTACATGATCGACGGCTTCCGCTATGGCTTCTTCGGCGTCTCCGATGTGGCGCCGGCCTTCAGCCTCGCAGTCGTAGGTACGGCTTTCGTGGTGCTTGCCACGGTCGCGCTGCAGCTGCTCAAGAGCGGCTACAAGCTGCGCCACTGAACGCCACGCACAAGAGCAGAACGCCAAGAGCCCGGCTATCCAGATCCGGAACCGCAAGCGAATCAACGCAAAAAGACCATCATGCTGCCTACACCCCAACAAGTCAGTGACTACATCGCCCAAGGGCTGTCCTGCGAACACCTGGAAGTGGAGGGCGACGGCCAGCACTTCTTTGCCACCATCGTCAGCGCCCAGTTTGACGGCAAGCGCCTGATCCAGCGCCACCAGCAGGTTTATGCCGCGCTGGGCGACCGCATGCGCGCCGAGATCCACGCACTGTCGATGAAGACGCTGACGCCGGCCGAATGGCAGGCGCAGGCGGGCGAGGCAAAGCAGTAAGCTAGGCGCCGGAACGAGGCGGACTCGCACAAAAGAATACGGACCAACAAGCTGGCCGCCCGACAGGCCGGACATGACAATCAGGGTCCGCGCCACTCGCGCCGCGGCCCACGGGTATCAGATGCTGGGGCGGCGCGCCTTGACGCACCACCACGGACCGCAATGAAACATGCCGGACGCCAGCGGGCGGCCGGCCGGAATTGAAAGATCATGGACAAACTCGAGATCCAGGGCAATGGCCCGCTGCGAGGCGAGATCCGCGTATCCGGCGCCAAGAACGCCGCACTGCCGATCCTGTGCGCGGGGCTGCTTAGCGCCGACACCATCTCGCTCGACAACGTTCCCAGGCTGCAGGACGTGGCTACCACGCTCAAGCTGCTGCGCCAGATGGGCATGAAGGCCGAGCAGGACGGCACGCGCGTGACGCTCAACGGCGCCGACATCAACTCGCCCGAGGCGCCCTACGAGCTGGTCAAGACCATGCGCGCTTCGATCCTGGTGCTGGGCCCGCTGGTAGCGCGTTTTGGCGAAGCGCGCGTGTCGTTGCCCGGCGGCTGCGCCATTGGCGCGCGCCCGGTCGACCAGCACATCAAGGGCCTGCAGGCCATGGGGGCCGAGATCAGCATCGAGCATGGCTTTATCCATGCCCGCGCCAAGCGCCTGAAGGGCGCGCGCGTGGTGACCGACATGATCACCGTGACCGGCACCGAAAACCTGCTGATGGCCGCCACGCTGGCCGACGGCGAGACCGTGCTCGAGAACGCCGCGCGCGAGCCCGAGGTGACCGACCTGGCCAACCTGCTGGTCAAGATGGGCGCCCGCATAGATGGCATCGGCACCGACCGCCTGGTGATCCAGGGCGTGGATCGCCTGCATGGCGCCAGCCACGCCGTGATCGCTGACCGCATCGAGGCCGGCACCTTCCTGTGCGCGGCCGCCGCGACGCTGGGCGATGTGGTGCTGCGCGGCGTGTCGCCGCACATCCTGGACACGGTGCTCGACAAGCTGCGCGAAGCCGGCGCCGCCATCGAGGCCGGCGAGGACTGGATTCGCCTGGCGATGGCCCAGCGTCCGCAGTCGGTGAGCTTCCGTACCTCCGAATACCCGGCCTTCCCGACCGACATGCAGGCGCAGTTCATGGCGCTGAACAGCGTGGCTGGCGGCGTGGCCCGCATTACCGAAACCATCTTCGAGAACCGCTTCATGCACGTGCAGGAGCTGAGCCGGCTGGGCGCCGACATCGCGGTCGAAGGCAATACCGCGGTGGTCACCGGCGTGCCCCGGTTGTCGGGCGCCAAGGTCATGGCGACCGACCTGCGCGCCTCCGCCAGCCTGGTGATCGCCGGCCTGGTGGCCGAGGGCGAGACCGTGATCGACCGCATCTATCACCTTGACCGTGGCTATGACCGCATGGAAGACAAGCTGTCGGCCGTGGGCGCCAAGATCCGCCGCATCGCCTGAGCGCACGAAAAGATAAAAGGACGCAGATGAGCCCCTCCCCGACCCAGTTGACGCTGGCCCTCTCCAAGGGCCGGATCTTCACCGAAACCATGCCGCTGCTCGAGGCGGCCGGCATCCATGTCACCGAGGATCCGGAAACCTCGCGCAAGCTGATCCTGCCCACCTCCGATCCGGACGTGCGCGTCATCATCGTGCGCGCCTCCGATGTGCCGACCTACGTGCAATACGGTGCGGCCGACTTCGGCGTGGCCGGCAAGGACGTGCTGATGGAGCACGGCATGGCCGGACTCTACGCACCGATCGACCTGAATATTGCCAAGTGCCGCATGTCGGTTGCGACCTCGGCTGGCTTCGACTACGCCAGCGCGGTGCGCCAGGGCGCGCGGCTGGCGGTGGCCACCAAATATGTGCAGACCGCGCGCGAGCACTTCGCCAAGAAGGGCGTGCACGTGGACCTGATCAAGCTGTATGGCTCGATGGAACTCGGGCCGCTGGTGGGCCTGGCCGACGCCATTGTCGACCTGGTCAGCACCGGCGGGACCTTGCGCGCCAACAACCTGGTCGAAGTGGAAGAGATCGTGCAGATATCGTCGCGCCTGGTGGTCAACCAGGCTGCCCTCAAACTCAAGCGTGAGCGGCTTGCCCCGATTCTCGACGCGTTTGAACGGGCCTCCGCCGCGCTGGCCTGACGCCGCGCGAGAGAGCCTGGGGAATGGAGTCATGAACGAAAATTCTATGGAAAACCTCGCAATCCGCCGGCTGGATTCAACCGAGCAGGGCTTTGCCGCCGAGTTGCGCAAGGTGCTGGCGTTCGAAGCCGGTGAAGACGACGCCATCGATCGCGCCGTGGCGCAGATCCTTGCTGATGTGAAGGCACGCGGCGACGCCGCAGTACTTGAGTACACGCAGCGCTTCGATCGCGTGGAAGCCTGCTCCATGGCCGCGCTGGAGATCTCGCCGGCCAAGCTCGAAGCCGCGCTCGACGAGCTCGAGCCCAAGCGCCGCGCCGCGCTGGAAACCGCGGCGGCGCGCGTGCGCGCCTACCACGAGAAGCAGAAGATCGAGTGCGGCAGCCACAGCTGGGAATACACCGAGTCCGACGGCACCGTGCTGGGACAGAAGGTGACGCCGCTGGACCGCGTCGGTATCTATGTACCGGGCGGCAAGGCGGCGTATCCGTCGTCCGTGCTGATGAACGCGATTCCCGCGCGCGTGGCCGGCGTCAAGGAAGTCATCATGGTCGTGCCCACGCCGGGCGGCGTGCGCAACGAGCTGGTGCTGGCCGCGGCGCAGATCGCCGGCGTGGACCGCGTGTTCACCATCGGCGGCGCGCAGGCGGTTGGCGCGCTGGCTTATGGCACGGGCTCGCTGCCCCAGGTCGACAAGATCGTTGGCCCGGGCAACGCCTACGTGGCGGCGGCCAAGCGCCGCGTGTTCGGCACCGTCGGCATCGACATGATCGCCGGCCCGTCCGAGATCCTGGTGATCTGCGACGGCACCACCGATCCGGACTGGGTGGCGATGGACCTGTTCTCGCAGGCCGAGCACGATGAGCTCGCGCAGTCCATCCTGCTGTGCCCGGACTCGAACTACCTGGCCCAGGTGGAAGAAAGCATCCACCGCCAGCTTGACTCCATGCCGCGCCGCGACGTCATCCGTGCCTCGCTGTCGGGGCGCGGCGCGCTGATCCGGGTACGCGACATGGACGAGGCCTGCGAGATCGCCAACGCGATCGCGCCGGAGCACCTGGAGATTTCCGCCGAGAACCCACGCCACTGGGCCGAGAAGATCCGCCACGCCGGCGCCATCTTCCTGGGCCGCTATACCAGCGAGTCGCTGGGCGACTATTGCGCCGGGCCCAACCACGTGCTGCCGACCTCGCGCACCGCGCGTTTCTCGTCGCCGCTGGGCGTGTACGACTTCCAGAAGCGCTCCAGCCTGATCGAGGTGAGCGAGCAGGGCGCCCAGATGCTGGGCCAGATCGCCGCCGAGCTGGCCTACGGCGAGGGCTTGCAGGCCCACGCCCGCAGCGCCGAGTATCGCCTCAGGCGTAACTGAGGCACAGCGGCCGGGTTCCGGTTTTTTCGGCACCCGGCCGGATTGCAGCAATCAGCACCGACAACCACCGACCAAAGAGGTAATCCAATGTCCGTAGTGCAGCCTTCCCTGATCGAACGCATCATCCGTGACGACGTACGCGCCATGGGCGCCTACCATGTGCCGGATTCGCACGGTCTGGTGAAGCTGGACGCGATGGAGAATCCCTACCAGCTGCCCGACGCGCTGCGCGCAAAGCTGGCCGCGCGGCTGGCCGAGGTGGCGCTCAACCGCTATCCGGTGCCCAGCAGCGAAGTGCTGCGCGCGCGCCTGAAGACGGTCATGGACGTGCCCGCGGGCATGGACGTGCTGCTGGGCAACGGCTCGGACGAGATCATCAGCATGTTGTCGCTGGCAGCCGCCAAGCCGGGCGCCAAGGTGCTGGCACCGGTACCGGGCTTCGTCATGTACGCCATGTCCGCCCAGTTTGCCGGGCTGGAATTCGTCGGCGTGCCGCTCAAGGCGGATTTCACGCTCGACCGGGCCGCCATGCTCGCGGCCATGGCCGAGCACCAGCCGGCCATCATTTACCTGGCCTACCCCAACAATCCCACCGGCAACCTGTTCGATGCGGATGACATGGAAGCCATCGTGCGCGCCGCCCAGGGCGGGACCTGCCAGAGCCTGGTGGTGGTCGACGAGGCCTACCAGCCGTTCGCCCAGGACACCTGGATGCCGCGCCTGGCAGAGTTCGGCAACCTGCTGGTGATGCGCACCGTGTCCAAGCTGGGCCTGGCCGGCATCCGCCTGGGTTACCTGGCCGGTGCGCCGGCCTGGCTCTCGCAGATCGACAAGGTGCGCCCGCCGTACAACGTCAATGTGCTGACCGAGGCCACCGCGCTGTTCGTGCTGGAGCATGTCGACGTGCTGGACCAGCAGGCTGCGCAACTGCGCGCCGAGCGCGCCACCGTGGCCGGCGCACTGGCCGCCTTGCCCGGCGTGACGGTCTACCCGAGCGCCGCCAATTTCCTGCTGGTGCGCGTCGACGATTCCGCCCGTGTGTTCGACGGGGTGCTCGCGCGCAAGGTTTTGATCAAGAACGTGGGTAAAATGCACCCATTGCTGGCCAACTGTCTGCGCGTCACGGTCAGCACTCCCGAAGAGAACGCGCAATTTCTCGCTGCCTTCCAGGCGGCGTTGCAGGATTAACACCATGCGTGTTGCAGAGGTCACCCGCAATACTTCGGAAACGCAAATTCGCGTTTCGCTGAATCTCGATGGCACCGGCCGCCAGAAACTGGCGTCCGGCGTGCCGTTCCTCGACCACATGCTGGACCAGATCGCCCGCCATGGCATGTTCGACCTCGAGGTCGAAGCCAGCGGCGACACCCATATCGATGACCACCACACGGTGGAAGACGTCGGTATCGCGCTCGGCCAGGCCGTTGCCAAGGCCATCGGCGACAAGAAGGGCATCACCCGCTACGGCCACAGCTATGTGCCGCTGGACGAATGCCTGTCGCGCGTCGTGATCGACTTCTCCGGCCGCCCGGGCCTGGAGTTCCACGTGCCGTTTACCCGCGCGCGGGTGGGCAGCTTCGACGTGGACCTGACCATCGAGTTCTTCCGCGGGTTCGTCAACCATGCCGCGGTGACGCTGCATATCGACAACCTGCGCGGCATCAATGCCCATCATCAATGCGAAACCGTGTTCAAGGCCTTCGGCCGCGCGCTGCGCATGGCGGTGGAAATGGATCCGCGCGCCGGCAACACGATTCCGTCGACCAAGGGCACCCTCGTCGGCTGAGCCTTAACGGCGTCCACCAGCCTCGCATGGCGGCGCATTCTGCGCCGCCGGCGGCAAATTTCCGATCAATGTGGTGCCGATGCGGCACCAACGCGGCATTAGCGCGACATTAGCCCAACCCGATGGATACGCTTAAGTCGTTCATCTCGCTGCTGGCGCTGATCAACCCGATCGGGGCCATCCCGTTCTTCATCAGCCTGACTACCCAGCAGACCGAGGAAGAAAAGCGGCATACCATCAAGATAGCGTCGATCTCGGTGGCGACGGTAGTGGGCATTTCCGCGTTGCTGGGCCAGCAGATCATTGAGTTCTTCAATATCTCGGTGGCCTCGCTCCAGGTGGGCGGTGGCCTCATCATGATCATGATGGCGATGAACATGCTGAACGCCCAGACCAGCCGCACCAAGGCGACGCCCGAGGAAGAGGACGAGGCGGAAGCCAAGGCCAGCATCGCGGTGGTGCCGCTGGCGCTGCCCTTGCTGACCGGGCCTGGCTCGATCAGCACGGTAATCGTCTATGCCGGCAAGACCCAGCACTGGTACCAGCTGCTGATTCTGGTCGGAATTGGGATCGCGCTTGGCGCAATGGTATATATAGTATTTCGCGCGGCGGACCCGATCGCGCGCGTGATCGGCCGCACTGGCATCAATATCGGCACGCGCCTGATGGGACTGATCCTATCGGCGCTGGCCGTGGAATTCATTGTGGACGGGCTTAAGACATTGTTGCCTGTTTTGAAATCATGACTACCATAGCAATTGTGGATTACGGCATGGGCAACCTGCGCTCGGTGGCGCAGGCCCTGCGTGCGGCGGCGCCCGAGGCGGACGTGCAGGTGGTGGACCAGCCCGAGGCGATCCGCGCGGCGGACCGCGTGGTGCTGCCCGGCCAGGGGGCGATGCCCGACTGCATGGGCGCGCTGGGCGCGTCCGGCTTGCAGCAGGCGGTGATCGAGGCCGCTGCCAGCAAGCCGATGCTGGGCGTGTGCGTTGGCGAACAGATGCTGTTCGACTTCAGCAAGGAAAGTAGGACGCAGGACGGCAGCACGCCTTGCCTGGGGCTGTTGCCCGGCGAGGTGGTCCGCTTCGAGCTGGAAGGCATGACCCAGCCGGACGGCTCACGCTACAAGGTGCCGCAGATGGGCTGGAACCGGGTGCGGCAAGCGCGCTCCCATCCGCTGTGGGCTGGCATCCCCGATGAAAGCTGGTTCTATTTCGTGCATAGTTACTACGTGCATGCGCAGGATCCGGCGCATATCGCCGGCGAAACCGACTACGGTGTCTTATTTACGAGCGCGGTAGCGCGCGATAATATTTTTGCCACGCAGTTCCACCCGGAAAAGAGCGCCGCCATGGGCTTGCAGCTGTACCGGAACTTCGTGCATTGGAATCCCTGAACCTCGATAGCGGCTTTTTCGGGACCGAGTTGGCCGGCCACGGTGGCTAGCTCAATTTTCTCTTTCACTCAATCACGCTCGTCACACTTATGTTGCTCATTCCGGCCATCGACCTGAAGGACGGTCAATGTGTACGCCTTAAACAAGGCGACATGGACCAGGCCACCGTCTTTTCCGAAGATCCCGCCGCCATGGCACGTCACTGGGTGGAGCAGGGCGCACGCCGCCTGCACCTGGTCGACCTCAATGGTGCGTTCGTGGGCAAGCCCCGCAATGAAGCTGCCATCAAGGCCATCATCGCCGAGGTGGGCGATGAGATCCCGATCCAGCTCGGCGGCGGCATCCGCGACCTGAACACCATCGAGCGCTGGCTCGACGGCGGCCTGTCGTACGTGATCATCGGCACGGCCGCGGTCAAGAATCCCGGGTTCCTCAAGGATGCCTGCACGGCGTTCGGCGGCCATATCATCGTCGGCCTGGATGCTCGCGAAGGCAAGGTTGCCACCGACGGCTGGAGCAAGCTGACCGGCCACGAAGTCGCCGACCTCGCGCGCAAGTACGAGGACTACGGTGTGGAAGCCATCATCTACACCGACATCGGCCGCGACGGCATGCTGCAGGGCATCAATATCGATGCCACCGTCAAGCTGGCGCAGTCGGCGACGATTCCGGTGATCGCCAGCGGCGGGCTGCACAACCTCACCGATATCGAACGCCTGTGCAGTGTGCAGAAGGATGGTGTCGAGGGCGTCATCTGCGGCCGCGCGATCTATTCGGGCGACCTCAATTTCGCCGAAGCCCAGGCGCTTGCCGACAAGCTCGGCGCCGAGCAGTAAGACAACGCGCCTCGCGCGCGACAATTGCAGCCACCGGCGCCGTGCATGCGCGCAGCGCCGTGGCGGGCAAGGAATCTCATGCTAGCCAAACGTATCATCCCCTGCCTCGACGTGACCAACGGGCGGGTGGTCAAGGGTGTCAACTTCGTCGAATTGCGCGACGCGGGCGACCCGGTCGAGATCGCCCGCCGTTACGACGAGCAGGGTGCCGATGAAATCACTTTTCTTGACATCACCGCGACCAGCGACGGCCGCGACCTGATCCTGCACATCATCGAGGCGGTAGCCTCCCAGGTCTTCATCCCGCTGACGGTAGGTGGCGGCGTGCGCGCCGTGGAAGACGTGCGGCGCCTGCTCAATGCCGGCGCGGACAAGATCAGCGTCAACTCCTCGGCCATCGCCAACCCGCAACTGGTGTCGGACGCCACTGCGCGCTACGGGTCGCAGTGCATCGTGGTCGCGATCGACGCCAAGCGCAGCTCCGCGCCCGGCGAGCCGGCGCGCTGGGAAGTCTTCACCCACGGCGGGCGCAAGGCCACCGGCCTGGACGCCGTGGCATGGGCGCGCGAGATGGCCGCGCGCGGCGCCGGCGAGCTGCTGCTCACCAGCATGGACCGCGACGGCACCAAGAGCGGGTTCGACCTTGAGCTCACGCGGGCTGTCAGCGACGCGGTGTCCGTGCCGGTGATCGCCTCGGGTGGCGTGGGCGGCCTGAAGGACCTGGCCGACGGCATCAAGCTGGGGCACGCCGACGCGGTGCTGGCCGCCAGCATCTTCCACTACGGCGAGCACACCGTTGGCGAAGCAAAGGCATTCATGGCCCGCGAGGGCATTCCGGTGCGAATCTGAACACGGCGAACCGACATGGCAAAGAAGTGGCTCAACAAGGTTAAGTGGGACGACAACGGCCTGGTGCCGGTGATCGTCCAGGAAGTCGGCTCGAACGACGTGCTGATGTTCGCGTTCATGAACCGCGAAGCGCTGCAGCGCACCGCGGAGATCGGCGAGGCCGTGTTCTGGTCGCGCTCGCGCAAGCGCCTGTGGCATAAGGGCGAGGAATCCGGCCACGTGCAGAAGGTGCACGAGATGCGCCTGGATTGCGACGAAGACGTGGTCCTGCTCAAGGTGACCCAGAATGACGGCATCGCCTGCCACACCGGGCGCCACTCCTGCTTCTTCCAGAAGTTCGAGGGCGACGCCGAGAGCGGTGACTGGCAGACCGTCGAGCCCGTGCTCAAGGATCCGTCCACCATCTACGCGGCCAAGCCATGAGCGAACAACACTTGAGCAGCGCGGACGTGCTGGCCCGCCTGGCCGCCGTGCTGGAGTCGCGCAAGCCGGAGAACGGCGGCGACCCCGACAAATCTTACGTGGCACGCCTGTTCCACAAGGGTGACGACGCCATCCTGAAGAAGATCGGCGAGGAAGCCACCGAGACCGTGATGGCCGCCAAGGATGCTCGCGCTGCCGGCCTGGGTCCGGAGGCGGTCGGCAAGGTGGTGTACGAGGTGGCCGATCTCTGGTTCCACAGCATGGTGCTGCTCGCCCGTTTCGGCCTGAAGCCGGCCGACGTGGTCAACGAGCTGGCTCGCCGCGAAGGCCTGTCAGGTCTTGAGGAAAAAGCCCAGCGCAAGGCCGATGGCGGTTGAATGACCGCGCCGGCCCCGCCGGCAACCCGCAACTACGAGCCGCTTCGAGGAGCAACGACGATGGGGGATGTGATCACCGCTGACAACGACCGGCTCGCCAGCCTGCGCAAGCTGACGCACATCCTTTATGCCCTGTACGCCATTTTCTGGCTGACCGGCGGCATCACCGCGCTGATCGCCATCGTGGTCGGGTACGTCAAGCGCGACGACACCCGAGGCACTCTCTACGCCTCCCACTTTGCCTGGCAGATCCGCTCCTTCTGGTGGTCGGTGGCGTGGGCCATTCTGGGCGGCGTGCTGTTTGCCACGGTGTTCCTGATACCGCTGGCCTTTGCGGCATGGGGCGTGCTGTCCCTGTGGATGTTGTATCGTATCGTCAAGGGCTGGCTCTACCTGAACGACAGCAAGCCGATGTACCCGGATCAGCGTTTCTGATGCTTCTGACTGGATCCCGACGGGGTCCTGGCGAAATCGCAGCCTGATTTGCTGCGCGCAATGAAATTTTCATGAATTCACCGCACAATTGCCTCTTCTGCCGGATCGTGGCCGGCCAGCTACCGTCGCGCAAGGTGTATGAAGATGACGAAATGCTGGCTTTCCATGATATCCACCCGAAAGCCCCGGTACACTTCCTGCTCATTCCCAAGGTGCACGTTGATTCGCTGGCCGATTGCGGACCCGGCGAAGGCGCGGTGCTTGCTAAAATGATGTTGAAAGTGCCGGAGTTGGCGCGCGCGGCAGGCTGTGGCAATGGTTTCCGGACGGTGATCAATACCGGCCCGGATGGCGGACAGGAGGTGTACCACCTCCATCTGCACGTGCTTGGCGGCCCGCGCAACCAGTGGAAGGTGCCGCTGCCTTAAAACTGGCCTCAAGCCAGCGTGGCAGCCAGCCCATGCAGGACCGCGGGCCGCGTGGCCTTCGGTCAGATGCCGTGCCGGCAACCGTCGCCCGGCATGGCCTTCAGTGACGGAACAACAAGCCGGGGTGGCAAGGCGCCGCCCCAAGGCTTCATCAGGAGCAGAAAATGGGTTCGTTTAGCATTTGGCACTGGCTCATCGTGCTGGTGATCGTCATGCTGGTCTTTGGCACCAAGAAGCTGCGCAATATCGGCCAGGATCTCGGTGGCGCCGTGAAGGGCTTCAAGGACGGCATGAAGGATGCCAACGGGAACCCCGCTGACGCGCCGGACGCGCCCGCCAAGGAACTGCGCGACACCACCACCATCGACGTCGAAGCCAAGGAAAAGTCGCGCCAGCAGTAAGCGCGATCCTATCCTTGTCAGCACGCCCGATGTCCTTCCTCCTGGCAGCAATGCCTTGCCGGCCACGTTCGCCTCGTCACGCTTGCCTGCGTGACGACCTGCGCGCTGGCCGGGGCGGCCGTTGTTACGGCCTCATCCTCTCGAACCTCGCATGATCGATCTCGGCATTTCCAAGCTTGCACTGATCGGCGCGGTGGCGCTGGTGGTGATCGGTCCCGAGCGGCTGCCGAAGGTGGCGCGCACGGTCGGCGCACTGGTCGGCCGCGCGCAGCGCTATATCAATGATGTGAAGGCAGAAGTCAGCCGCGAGGTCGAGCTCGACGAACTGCGCAAGATGCGCACGGAGTTCGAGGACGCCGCGCGCGATGTCGAGCGCACCATCCACAAGGAAGTGCACGAGCACGGCCAGGCCCTGAACGATGCACTGACCGGCACCGATTCCGGCACGCAGGCAGGGGCAAGCCCGGCCAGCGGCTACGTGCCTTCCTGGGACACGGCGCACAAGCCCCACAACGGCCGCAAGAGCTGGCGCGTCAAGCAAGGCGCGCAGCCCCTGTGGTACAAGCGCCAGCACAATGTACGCGTGTGGGCGCAATCCGGCGCCGCGCGCGTCAAGCGCCACCGTCCCGCCACCGGTCCCGCTCGCTCTTTCTTCGAGTGAGCATGAAGGGGCTTGTCCACACGCCGGTATCCGGCCGGCCACCGCTGTCGTGCGTTTCGACTTGCGCGCCGTGCCGTTGTATCGCCACTGATTCCTCGATGCCAGCCATTCCGGCTGAGCGGTCCACGCCATGAGCGACTCTCGTTCCCAAGATCCCCAAGACCCGCAAGACGATGGTCCGCAGGAAACCTTCATCTCTCACCTGGTGGAGTTGCGCTCGCGTATCGTCAAGGCTGCGTCGGGCGTGATCCTGGTGTTCGTCAGCCTGGTCTACTGGGCGCCGAACATCTACAACCTGTTTGCCAGGCCGCTGATGGAGTCGCTGCCCAAGGGCGGCAGGATGATCGTCACCGACGTCACCGGCTCCTTTTTCGTGCCGATGAAGGTGACGCTGCTGGTAGCCTTCCTGATAGCGCTGCCCTGGGTGCTCTACCAGATATGGCAGTTCGTCGCGCCCGGCTTGTACCAGCATGAGAAGCGATTGGTCGTGCCGCTGGTGAGTAGCAGCTACATCCTGTTTATCTGCGGCGTGGCGTTTGCCTATTTCCTCGTGTTTCCCACGGTGTTCCATTTCATGGCGCACTACAACGCCCCGCTGGGGGCCGAGATGTCGACCGACATCGACAAATACCTCAGCTTCGCCATGACCATGTTCCTGGCCTTCGGCATTACCTTCGAGGTGCCGGTGGTCGTGATCGTGCTGGTGCGCTTCGGCGTGGTCGAACTGGAGAAGCTCAAGCAGATTCGCCCCTATGTGATCGTCGGCGCCTTCGTGATTGCCGCCGTGGTGACGCCCCCCGATGTGCTGTCCCAGCTGTTGCTGGCGGTGCCTTTGATTGCGCTTTATGAGCTGGGGCTGATCATGGCGCGATTCACCACAAAGCCCGTTGCTGCGGACGCCGCAGCCAGCGAAGCCCAGCCGGATTGACGATCAGGCCGAATGGCGAGAACAAGGCTTGGCACCGTAACTTTTGCACCAAAATGGTGAAAAACGTCGTCTATGCTGTTGCGACATCACAACAAAATGTGTCCGTAACCATGGTTAACGATGAAAAAGCCTTCTGGCGTCCGGGGGGGCTGACCCATAATACGCAACAGACGTGAAGGTAAATGCGTCGCCCAAGCACTTGGGCAAGCCAAGATTTCCCAATCAGTTGACAAGGAAAGTGTCGATATGAAGATGAAACTGTTTGCAGCCGCTGTAGCTGCCCTGGCCGCTGGTGGTGCGTATGCCCAATCGAGCGTGACCCTGTACGGCGTGGTTGATGCTGGTCTCTCGTACAACAACAAGGCTAACGCAGCCGGTGACAACCTGTACCGCATGACGTCGGGCAACCAATCGGGTTCGCGTTGGGGCCTGCGTGGCGTGGAAGATCTGGGCGGCGGCCTGAAGGGCATTTTCGTCCTGGAAAGCGGCATCAACGTTGACACCGGCGGTCAAGCTGACACCAGCCGTCTGTTCAATCGTAACGCATACGTTGGTCTGCAAAGCCAATGGGGCACGGTCACCCTGGGTCGTCAACAGACCCTGTTCTATGACTTCGGCCTGATCTATGATCCGATGGCGATTTCGACTCGCTACTCGATCACCTCGACCGCAGCTGAATTCGCTTCGCGTGCTGACAACTCTGTCAAGTATGTTGGCACGTTCGGCGGCCTGACCGCGTCGGCTCTGTACTCGTTCACCAACAACGGCCAAGAAACCGCTGGCAAGTTCTCGAACGGCCGCGAATATAGCGCAGCCCTGAGCTACGCTGCAGGCCCGTTCTCGGTTGGTGCTGTGTATGACCAAACGAACAACGTTGACAACGCTGCTGGCGTTGGCGGCTCGCAGCTGACCCGCCGCGCAGCTGTTGCTGGTACCTACGCCTTCGGCCCCGCCAAGGTGTACGCTGGCTATCGCTACGCTCACGGCTTCAACGGCGCGACCATCACCGGCGCACCGACGGCTAACTCGGCAGCCAACCTGTACTGGGCTGGCCTGGGCTACCAGCTGACCCCGGCGTTCTCGCTGACGGGTTCGGTGTACTACCACGACTTCCGCAACACCAGCGCAGATCCGTGGCAGTTCGTTGCTACGGCTGACTACGCTCTGTCGAAGCGCACCGACCTGTACACCTCGCTGTCGTACGTGAAGAACAAGAACGGTTCGTCGCTGGGCGTTGATGGTTTCAACACCTCGACGACCACCAACGTGCAAGCTGGTGCAAACCAGTTCGGCGCTACCGTTGGCGTTCGCCACAAGTTCTAATTTAGCGCGGGCGCAAGCTCGCTTTAGGTTGGCTTGAATGCAAAATGCCGGCATCCGCAAGGATGCCGGCATTTTGTTTTGTGCGCGCAGTATCGAGAGCGGCGCGCAAAGGAGGATCTCGGGTCGCGCCCGGCGCTGGTTAGTCACGGTGCACTGCCTCGATGTCACCTAAGTGGTGTGCATCGAATCTCCCGTAAATGCCCCCACGTCCCCACGTCCCCACGCACGGCGAGGCCCGGGGTGTCCAGCTTCGCCATTGCAGCCGCCTTCCCGGCTCGTGGCGGCTACGCCTTCTCCAGGTGTTCTCCTTTGCCCGGCAACTTCGCAGTCGCATAGGCAGCATGTCCCTTCCAGGCGCTCAGCGCAGCACCGGGTACGTTCACCCGGCTCGATACGCGTCGCCGCCCAGCCCAAAAACAAAAACCCCGCCACAAAGGGCGGGGTTGGGTGGAGTAGCTGACGGCGATGCCAGGGTAGGATCTGAAAGCTTGACCCGCTGCCGGCTTACTCTTCCTCATCCAGCGGCAGGGCCCGGCGCGGCGGCGGCGGGCGCTTGCCGATCATCACCGTCAGTTCGGTTGGCTTGCCACGGCGCACAACCTTCATCTTGGCCTCCGCGCCCGGCTTGAGCTGGGCGATGGCGTTGAGCAGGGCGGTGGTGTCGGTAATGTTCTGTCCATCCACCGAGACCAGCACGTCGCCCGGCTTTACGCCGGCCTTGTCCGCCGGGCCGCCCTGAACCACGGCCGCGATCAGTGCGCCTTCCTTGGCCTCGAGGCCGAACGACTCGGCGATCTCGGGGGTCATGTCCTGGGGCTCCACGCCAATCCAGCCGCGGGTCACGGAGCCGGTCGAGATGATGGATTCCATCACTTGCTTGGCCGTGGACACCGGAATGGCGAAGCCAATGCCCAGCGAGCCGCCGGAGCGCGAATAAATGGCCGTGTTGACGCCAAGCAGATTGCCCTGCGCGTCGACCAGCGCGCCGCCCGAGTTGCCCGGGTTGATCGCCGCGTCGGTCTGGATGAAGTTCTCGAAGGTGTTGATGCCCAGGTGGCTGCGGCCCAGCGCCGAGACAATGCCCATGGTGACGGTCTGGCCGACGCCGAAGGGGTTGCCGATGGCCAGCACCACGTCGCCTACCTTGACGTTCTCGATACGCCCCAGCGTGATCGCTGGCAGGTCCTTGAGCGTGATCTTGAGCACGGCCAGGTCGGTTTCCGGGTCCGAACCCACGACCTTGGCGTTGGCCTTGCGGCCATCGGTCAGGGCGACCTCGATTTCGTCGGCGCCGTCCACCACGTGGTGGTTGGTTAGAATGTAGCCTTCCGCGCTGACGATGACGCCAGAGCCAAGGCTGGAGACCGGCTCCTGCCGCTCCGGCAGGCGATCGCCAAAGAAGAAGCGGAACCAGGGGTCTTCTGCCTGCGGATTAGGCGTTTGCTTATTGCCGTTCTTGCTGGTGAAGATGTTGACCACCGCCGGCATCGCCTGCTGGGCCGCCTCGCTGTAGGAGCCCGGCGCGGAGGAGCCGGCCACATTGGGGACGACTTCCTTCAGCGCAACGATGGGCGAACCGGATTGCACGGCCACCCGGCCGCGCTGCAGCCATTCGGGTTTGAGCGTGGCCACGACGAACCACACTGCCAGCACAACGGTGACAGCCTGAGCAAAGAACAGCCAAAAGCGGCGCAACATATTGGATTTTGGGCAGGATATGAAAACAAAAGATCTTGAATTGTACTTGAACGACCTGCTTCAAGTACCTCGATACAAAGACTATTGCCCGAACGGATGGCAAGTGCAAGGCCGCCCCGAGGTAGAGCACATTGCCACCGGCGTGACCGCGAGCCTGGCCCTGGTCGAAGCCGCGATCGAAGCCGGCGCCGATGCCATCCTGGTCCATCACGGCTATTTCTGGAAAAACGAGGATGCCCGCGTGATCGGGCAAAAGCACGCGCGTTTGAAGCGGTTGCTGGGCGCGGACGTGAACCTGCTAGCCTATCATCTGCCGCTCGACGACCATCCCGAGTTCGGCAACAACGCCCAGCTGGGTTTGCAACTCGGCTTCACCCCCACCGGGCGCTTCGGCGACGGCCAGCTTGGCTGGACCGGCACCTTGCCGCAATCCATGCCGCTAGCCGCGCTGGCCGCCCATGTGGGTGGCGTGCTCAACCGCGAGCCGCTTGCCATCGGCGACCCTGAGCAGATGATCCGCACCGTAGGCTGGTGCACCGGCGGCGCCCAGGGCTACTTCGACGCGGCGGTGGCCGCCGGCGTGGATGCCTACCTGAGCGGCGAGGTCTCGGAGCAGACCACCCATCTGGCGCGCGAGAGTGGCGTGGCCTATCTGGCAGCGGGGCATCATGCCACCGAGCGCTATGGCATCCAGTCGCTCGGCGAACACCTGGCGCAGCAATTCGGCCTGCGCCATACCTTCATCGATATTCCCAACCCGGTTTGATCCCGGGCTGATGGCGCGAGTCCGGCATGGTGGCCGGCCGCGCCTGGCATTGCCTCAGGGCTGGCGTGCCTTCAGGCTGTCGCGGATCTCGCGCAGCAGCACTACGTCCTCGGGCGTGGCTGCCGGTGCCGGCGGCGGTTCGGCGGCGCGCATTTTCATGATGGCGCGCACCATCATGAAGATGATGAAAGCCAGAATGATGAAATTGACCAGAATAGTCAGGAAATTCCCATAGGCAAATACGGGAACGCCGGCTTTCTTAAGGGCGTCGAGCGTGTGCGGCACGCCCGCCGGCGGCTCGGATAGCACCACGAAAAGGTTAGAGAAGTCGAGTTTGCCAATAATGCGGCCCACCACCGGCATGATCAGGTCATTCACCACGGAATCGACAATCTTGCCAAACGCGGCGCCGATAATCACACCGACTGCCAGGTCGACCACATTGCCCCGCATTGCGAAGGCCTTGAACTCCGACATCATCCCCATGTTTTCTCCCAGTGTTGCTTTCGTTGAACGGTCGTCAGGATAAAAGCCTGCCCCATCACCGCCTGTAACGCAAGCGTACAGGCCACATCGCCCTTTTTTTGGCCGATTATCGTACGTCGCGCGATCACCGTGCGCCTTTCAATGCCACATGTGCCTAAGGTACAATTTACGGTTGACGCAAAATCTAATTTGACATCCCCTGGGGTTTGGAATGAGTGACCAGCAAAACGTGAAGAACGTGGATAAGGGTCGCCGCAATTGGTTGATTGCGACGTCAGTCGCTGGCGGCATCGGAGGCGTGGCGGTAGCGGTTCCGTTCGTCAGTACGTTTGCGCCGTCAGAGAAGGCAAAGGCCGCCGGAGCCCCGGTAGAAGCCGACATCAGCGCTCTGAAATCAGGCGAGATGATGACCGTTGAATGGCGTGGCAAACCAGTCTGGATCCTGAAGCGCACCGAGGAAATGCTCGCGTCGCTGAAGAAAACCGATGCCGAAGTCGCCGACCCCAACTCGGACGTTCCCTTCACCATGAAGACGCCCGAGTACTGCAAGAACGAAACTCGTTCCCGCGCAGAACACAAAGATCTGCTGGTCGTGGTGGGCATCTGCTCCCACCTGGGCTGCTCGCCCTCCGGCCCCTTTGGCCCTGGCTCCAATCCCCAGCTCGGCTCCGATCCCGGTTTCCTCTGCCCCTGCCACGGCTCGACGTTCGACCTCGCTGGCCGCGTGTTCAAGAACAAGCCGGCTCCGCAAAACCTCGACGTACCCCCGTACCAGTTCCTGTCCGACACCAAGATCGTGATCGGCAAGGATGAAAAAGGAGACGCTTGACCATGGCGGCCGAAAAACAAGTAAAGACGACCGGCCTGCTTGGCTGGATCGACGCACGCTTCCCCGCAACCCAACTCTGGGAAGATCATCTTTCCAAGTACTACGCACCGAAGAACTTCAACTTCTGGTACTTCTTCGGCTCGCTCGCCCTGCTGGTCCTGGTCATCCAGATCGTCACCGGCATCTTCCTGGTGATGAACTACAAGCCGGACGGCACGCTCAACGCCGCCGGCATTCCCGTGGCTTACGCCAGCGTGGAGTACATCATGCGCGAGGTACCCTGGGGCTGGCTGGTGCGCTACATGCACTCCACCGGCGCCTCGGCCTTCTTCGTGGTGGTGTACCTGCATATGTTCCGTGGCCTGCTGTACGGTTCGTACCGCAAGCCGCGTGAGCTGGTCTGGGTCTTCGGCTGCCTGATCTTCCTGTGCCTGATGGCAGAGGCCTTCATGGGCTACCTGCTGCCCTGGGGCCAGATGTCGTACTGGGGCGCCCAGGTGATCGTGAACCTGTTCTCGGCCATCCCCGTGATCGGCGGCGACCTGTCGCTGTTCATCCGCGGCGACTACGTCGTGAGCGACGCGACCCTGAACCGCTTCTTCTCCTTCCACGTCATCGCGGTGCCGCTGGTGCTGCTGGGCCTGGTGGTCGCGCACATCATCGCGCTGCACGAAGTGGGCTCGAACAACCCGGACGGCGTCGAGATCAAGGCCAAGAAGGACGAGAACGGCGTACCGCTGGACGGCATCCCCTTCCACCCGTACTACTCGGTGCACGACCTGATGGGCGTGGGCGGCTTCCTGATGATCTTCTCCGCGGTGATCTTCTTCTTCCCGGAGATGGGTGGTTACTTCCTGGAGTCGAACAACTTCGTCCCGGCCGATCCGCTCAAGACCCCGCCGCACATCGCGCCGGTCTGGTACTTCACGCCGTTCTACTCGATGCTGCGTGCCACCACCTCGAACTTCCTGCCGATCCTGTGGGTGTTCTTCGCGGTGCTGCTTGGCCTGGTGTTCCTGCGTAGCAAGGACGCCCGCATCAAGGTTGGCGCGCTTGCCATCGCCGTGATCCTGGCCGTGGGCTTCTACTTCATCGACGCCAAGTTCTGGGGCGTGCTGGTGATGGGCGGCTCGGTCGTGATCCTGTTCTTCCTGCCGTGGCTGGACCACTCGCCGGTGAAGTCGATCCGCTATCGCCCGTCCTTCCACAAGAGCATTCTCGTCGTGTTCGTGGTGGTGTTCGTCGTGCTGGGCTACCTTGGCGTACAGCCTCCGTCGCCGGTGGGTGAAAAAGTGTCGCAGCTGGGAACCCTGCTGTACTTCGCCTTCTTCCTGACCATGCCGCTGTGGAGCCGAGTCGGCCAGTTCAAGCAAGTGCCGGAACGTGTCACGTTCCACCCGCACTGAGCCCGGACGTATCCCGACAAGAGCACAAGGACAAAAGATGAAAAAGCTGCTTTCGATTCTCGCGCTGGCCGGCGCCTGCTTTGCCGCCGCGCCCGCCATGGCCAACGAAGGGGGCTACCCCCTTGAGCCGGCGCCCGTGCAAACGAGCGATCTTTCCTCGCTGCAGCGCGGCGCCAAGCTGTTCGTCAACTACTGCCTGAACTGCCACGGCGCGTCCATGATGCGGTACAACCGCCTCAAGGACATCGGCCTGACCGACGACCAGATCCGCGAGAACCTGCTGTTCTCTGGCGAGAAGGTGGGTGACATGATGACCATCGCCATGCCGCCGAAGGATGCCAAGGCCTTCTTTGGCGCCACGCCGCCGGACCTGTCGGTGATCGCCCGCGCCCGCGGCGACGACTGGCTGTACACCTACCTGCGTACCTTCTACCGTGATGACAACCGCGCCACGGGCTGGAACAACCTGGTGTTCCCGAGCGTCGGCATGCCGCACGTGCTGTGGGAGCTGCAAGGCCAGCGCGCCGCCAAGTTCGTCGAGGTGGAGGAGCACGGCGAGAAGGTGCACAAATTCGCTGGCTTCGAGCAGATCACCCCGGGCAAGATGAGCACGCTCGAGTACGACCAGGCCACGAGCGACCTGGTTGGCTTCCTGGACTGGATGGCGGAACCCGCGCAGAACCAGCGCAAGCGCCTGGGCGTCTGGGTGCTGATGTTTCTCGGCGTGTTCACCGTCTTCGCCTGGCGCCTGAACGCTTCGTACTGGAAAGACATCAAGTAAAGCGAGGTAAGCCCCGGAAGACCTGCGGGTCTGATGGGGAGAGGGGCTGGGGCGGGTGTTGTGCAGAGCAACCCCGCCTCAGCCCTTTTGCTTTATAGGCTGCAGGCGCAGTGACGTATAAATGTGCGCCAAAGCAGTCTTTGATGTGTATCGAACGCACTTAAATGTGCGTCAAGAATCTCTAATTTGCTTTCTCTATATCGGTTCTGCCAGAATACCGATCCAGTCAATCGACCCCGCATCAAAGGAATCCAACCATGATGGTGTTGTATTCGGGCACCACCTGCCCGTTCTCCCAACGTTGCCGCCTCGTCCTGTTCGAAAAGGGCATGGATTTCGAGATCCGTGACGTCGACCTGTTCAACAAGCCGGAAGACATTTCGGTGATGAACCCCTACGGCCAGGTGCCCATCCTGGTCGAGCGCGACCTGATCCTGTACGAGTCGAACATCATCAACGAGTACATCGACGAGCGCTTCCCGCACCCGCAGCTGATGCCGGCCGATCCGGTGCAGCGCGCCCGCGCCCGCCTGTTCCTGTTCAACTTCGAAAAGGAACTCTTCACGCACGTCTACGCCCTCGAAAATGAAAAGGGCAAGGCCGCCGAGAAGAACCACGAGCGCGCCCGCGCCGCCATCCGCGACCGCCTGACCCAGCTCGCGCCGATTTTCGTCAAGAACAAGTACATGCTTGGCGAAGAATTCTCGATGCTCGACGTTGCCATCGCCCCGCTGCTGTGGCGCCTGGACCACTACGGTATCGAACTGTCGAAGAACGCCGCGCCGCTGCTCAAGTACGCCGAACGCATCTTTAGCCGCCCGGCCTACATCGAAGCGCTCACCCCGTCTGAAAAGGTGATGCGCCGCTAAACCGGCCTTGGTCCGACGCGACAAGCTCGTGTCGGGCCGCCGGACTGCGCCACTGGAAGCACAATGCCTGAAACCTCCACCAAGCCCTACCTGATCCGCGCCATCTATGAGTGGTGCACGGATAACGGCTTCACGCCGTACATTGCCGTCTTCGTCGACGCCAACACCAGCGTGCCGCGCGAGTTCGTCAAGAACAACGAAATCGTGCTTAACGTCAGCTTCGACGCCACCAGCGGCCTGGACATGGGCAACGAGTGGATCGGCTTCAGCGCCCGCTTTGGCGGCATCTCGCGCAAGATCGACGTGCCCATCGAGAACGTGCTCGCCATCTACGCGCGCGAAAACGGCCAAGGCATGGCCTTTCCCGTGGAACGCAGCGTGCCCGAGACCCAGGCAGCAACCGAGCGCGAGAACAACCCGCCACCCAAGCTATCCTCGGTCGAAAGCGAGCCGCTGGTCACCGCGGAAGCCAACGAAGACCACAACGGCGACGACGAACCCACGCCGCCGCCCGTGTCCCGCATTGGCGCCAAGAAACCTTCGCTGAAGGTAGTGAAGTAAGCACAGGAAGGCATCGTCAATTTGCGCCGCATGCAGTAGAATCGCGGTCTGCACCAAACATGCCGGCTTAGCTCATCAGGTAGAGCAGTTGATTTGTAATCATCAGGTGGCGGGTTCGAGTCCTGCAGCCGGCACCAGAATTTAAGAACGGGCTACGCGAATTGCGTAGCCCGTTCTGTTTTTTGGGCCGGACACCTTTCGCGCTGCCGCGAATACAACGGTTCCTGCGCCCGCCTTGCGCCCGTCATCCAACCCGAATACCTTACCCCTGTCGCGAAACCCTTCAAGGTCTACCTACACCAGCCGACAACCCTACAGAGCCCTGGCTCTCCCTGTTTCATCACCCCAAGCGCAGCAAACCAAAAGGAACGCATCCGTGAATCGGAAACTTGCACGTATGGCATGGGTGGCCTCGTTTGCCTGTCTGTCGGCCTGCGGAGGGGATGGCTCGTCGGCGGAGTCGGATGCTTCCGTCAAGTCCGTGTCGGCGGTGAATGCGTCGGCCGCGACCCTGGCGCCGTCGGCGCAAACGCTGGCGGTCTCGCGCTGGATGCCGGCGGCAGCCGATACATGGCAGTTGCAGCTGACGGGTACGGTCAACACGAGCTACCCGGCGCAGGTCTTCGACATCGACCTGGTGGATACGCCGCAGGCGACCATTAACGCTCTGAAGGCGCAGGGCAAGCGTGTGGTCTGCTATTTCTCGGCGGGTAGCTCGGAGAACTGGCGGCCGGATTTCAAGCAGTTTGCCGCGGCGGATATGGGCAAGGCGCTGTCGGGTTGGGCGGGCGAGCGTTGGCTCGATACGCGCTCGCCCAACGTGCGCAAGATCATGCAGGCGCGCATGGATCTGGCGAAGTCCAAGGGTTGCGATGGCGTGGACCCGGACAACGTGGATGGCTATACCAATAAGCCGGGTTTTCCGCTGACGGCGGCCACGCAGCTGGACTACAACCGCTTTCTCGCAGCCGAGGCGCATGTGCGCGGGCTGGCTGTGGGCCTGAAGAATGATGTGGACCAGGTCTCGCAACTGGCGACTGATTTTGATTTCGCGGTGAACGAGCAGTGCTTCCAATACAACGAGTGCGCGAGCTACAAGCCGTTCACGGCGCAGGGCAAGGCAGTGTTCAACGTGGAGTACGCGTCGAAGTACAAGACAGCCTCGACGCGCGCCGCGTTGTGCGCTTCGGCCCAGGCCGCGCACCTTCGTACATTGGTGCTCCCGCTGAACCTGGATGACGCGTTCCACTACGCTTGCGATTGAGCGGCCACGACGAATAGACGGCGCTGGCTACAAGCCGGCGCCGGTCCCTCGCGGGCGGGGTTCCCCGCCTGAAGCCTTTCCTTCCCTTTTCCTTCCCTTTCCTGGCTTGTCCCTGCTGCGCATCGCCGCTGTCCTACAGCGCGATTCCAGTAGGCTGACAGCGGCTGCCGGGCGCGCGTCCTATAGTGGACGCAGTGGGGCGCGGCGACGCCTTTATCAAGCGATCAAGCGCGTTACTGCGGAGAGCCGATCATGCTGGTGCAGCGTCTAACTGTCCTTCTAACGGTCCTGTCACTTTGCCTGCTGATGGCGGCCGGCCTCACGGCATGCGGCGACACCGCAACCCTGCCAGTGTCCGCCGGTACGGGCTTCAACCCGGCCTTGCCGGCACCAATCAAGACCTTGCTGCCGACGGTGCGCATTGCGCCTGCCATTGGCTGGGCCGACGGCGCCAAGCCAACGGCAGCGGATGGCCTCGTCGCCGTGGCTTTCGCGGACAAGCTGGACCATCCACGCTGGCTCTATGTACTGCCCAATGGCGACGTGCTGGTCGCCGAGACCAATGCGCCGCCCAAGCCGGAAGATGGCATGGGCATCAGGGGCTGGGTGATGAAGCGGGTAATGACGCGCGCGGGTGCCAGCGTGCCCAGCGCCAATCGCATCACGCTGCTGCGCGATACCAATGGGGATGGCGTTGCGGATGCGCGCTCCGTATTTCTCAGGGACTTGCATTCGCCCTTCGGCATGGTGCTGGTGGGCAATGATCTCTACGTGGCGGATACGGATGCCGTGCTGCGTTTCCCATATCAACCGGGGCAGGCCGAGATCACCGCGCCCGGCGTAAAAGTCGTGGACCTGCCGGCAGGCGCCATCAATCACCACTGGACCAAGAACATCATCGCCAGCAAGGACGGCAGCAAGCTCTACGTCACCGTCGGCTCCAACAGCAACGTCGGCGAGAACGGCCTCGACAATGAACAAGGGCGGGCCGCCATCTGGGAGGTCGATCCCAAGACCGGCGCGCACCGCGTGTTTGCCAGCGGCCTGCGCAATCCCAACGGCATGGCCTGGGATCCCGACAGTGGCGCGCTATGGACCGCGGTGAACGAGCGCGACGAGATCGGCAGTGATCTCGTGCCGGACTACATCACCTCGGTCAAGGACGGCGCCTTCTACGGCTGGCCCTTCAGCTACTACGGGCAGCATGTAGACGCGCGTGTGAAGCCACAGCAGCCGGAGATGGTGGCCAAGGCCATCGCGCCCGATTATGCCGTCGGCCCGCATACCGCGTCGCTCGGGCTGGCGTCGGCGCAAGGCAACGCGCAGCCTTCCCGCTTCCGGAACGGCATGTTCGTCGGCCAGCACGGCTCGTGGAACCGCAATCCGCGCAGCGGCTACAAGGTGATCTTCGTGCCGTTCGCCAACGGCAAGCCGGACGGCGAGCCGCTCGACGTGCTGACCGGCTTCCTGACGCAGGACGGCGACGCGCAAGGCCGGCCGGTGGGCGTTGCCATCGACAAGCGCGGCGCGTTGCTGGTGGCGGACGATGTTGGCAATGTGGTCTGGCGGGTGGTGGCTAAGTAGCCAGTTTGTCCAGTGCCGCCCGCAGCCGCGCGGAGAAATGCGACGTCTCGCCATGCGTCATCACCAGCTGGCGTGTGGCGCGCGTCATGGCGACGTAAAGCAGGCGGGCCTCGTCCTCGATGGCTTCCTCTTTCTTGTGCGGCGCGCCAACTCCCGGAATGCAGACCAGGGGAAACTCCAGTCCCTTGCTGCTGTGCATGGTCACCACCTTGACGCTGTCCCCACCCGGCGTAAAGCGCTTGGTGATCTGCGGGCATTCAAATGGAATGCCCTTGCGCGCAAGTACGCTGGTGACCTGGCCTGCCGTTTCCCAATGCCGATAGATGATCGCCATCTCCGCCCATGCCGTCCCCGTGCGATTTTCTTCGAGCAGGACCTGCGCGATCCGCTCCGCTTCGGCTTCAATGGTAGGTAGCGCGATCAGTAGCGGCTTCTGTCCGCGCCGGCCCGCCCCGATCGGCTGCACGGTTGGCGCTTCGTCCTCGCCGTTGTCATTCGGCCGTAGCAGGTCGTCGGCGAAGGCGCGCGCCACCGCCAGGATCTCTTGCGTATTGCGATAGTTGATCTTCAGGATGGTGGTGCGGCCTTTTGCCTGCACGCCGACGCTGGCGAAGCTGAATTTGCGTTTCTTCGTGCCGCCATAGATGGATTGCGCATCGTCATACAGAACCAGCAGCGAGTTGCTATCCGGGTTGAACATCTGCACGATGAGCTTGAACCATTCCGGGCGGAAGTCGTGACCTTCGTCGATAAGCACCGCGTCGTACTGCCCACCGGGAATGGCCTTGCGCTCGACGCCTTCAATGACCCGCGACACAAAGGACTCGAAGAGTGCGTCGTCAGCCCTGCCCTTGGGCAGATCGATGTTGAATGCCTGCAGCTGGCGCGAACACCAGGCGTGGAAGTTGTGCACATGTACTTTGTCTTCAATGCCCTTCTCCACCATCGTCGCGGATAGCTTGGCCGCCAGCGTCTTGTTGAAGCAGAGCACCAGGATGGGCCGCGTTGCCGCCTTGGCGAGGTATTCGGCGCGGTAGCCGAGTATCAGCGTCTTGCCGGACCCGGCTACGCCGTGAATGACGCGATGGCCTTCGCCCAGGCTTCGGGCGAGTTGTTCCTGCTGGAGGTCCATCACCCGGAGGATGTCGGGAATGTCCTGCGGATCCTGTGTGTCTTCCGGGAACAGTGCACGCTGTTCCGGCATGCGTATCTGCGGGAAAAGATGCCAGCGGATACGGTCGATCTGCGGCAGCGACAGCTTGAATGTGAACTTGACCGGGAACATTTCCCAGAGCCGTTTCTGGAACGCCTCCGGGTCCGCCTCTGGCGCCATTTCATCCTTGCAGATCACCAGGTGCGCGGGCAGCACTTGGCCAAGGTTGGTCTGCTCGAACTGCGCACGCGTGATGTTGGCGAGGACGACGCCCGCACCATACGGAAAGAATGGCTTGCCCTTGAGCGAGCCGGTGGGCCAGACAAGCTGCGGATCCCGCTGCAGCAGGTCCAGCACATAGAACATGAACTGCCGGGCTTGCTCCAGCGGATTCATTTCATGCACCACGCCGCGCTCGGTGATCAAGGTGGCGGTGCGCTGGTCCATGCTCTGGATCGTGCTGAGCTTCCAGTCCTTGACCTCAAGCACCAGCAGGCCCCGGCTAGGGTGGAAGACGATGAAGTCAGGGTGGCGGGTCTTCTCGCCGATGGCGACGTCGTACCAGCACAGATAGTCGTCTTCCAGCTTGGCTTCGAGCCGCTCCGCGAAGCGTCTCTCCCCACCTGTCATGCGCGACGTGACCGAGCCAAGCGCGGGAATCAGCGTTGCCATAGCCTTCTTGTTTTTGTTTGTGGAAAGCTGCGCGCCTTGCTACGTACCGCCGCGGACCCAGTGCGGCCACAAGATGCTGCAGGCATTGATCTGGGCCGATTGTAAATACAACAGAATCGAAAATGTAGACTTTTTGTGTGTCTTGCCGTTTTCGGCATTTTGGCAAGGGCGGAAGCGCCGAATTGACGTGCGCGGAATGGGAAGGCCGCCAGGCCGTTCGGATCGAATTCGTCCGGGCCTTCGCCGGCTGGCATCGCCTGGCGGCGCAGGCGAAGCCAGCAGGCCGCGCAAGTGAGCCTGGCCTAGCCCTGCGCAGCCTCCAGTTCGCGCCACGCCAGGAACAGGCGCGTATCGAACTCCAGCTGGTGGTACGCCGGCTCCATGTATTCACACAGGCGATAGAACGCCTTGTTGTGATCGCTCTCCTTCAGGTGTGCCAGCTCGTGCACCACGATCATGCGCAGGAACTCGGGCGGTGCTTCCTTGAACAGCGACGCCACGCGGATTTCCTTCTTGGCCTTGAGCTTGCCGCCTTGCACGCGCGAGATGGCGGTGTGCAGCCCGAGCGCACGATGGACCACGTCGATCTTGGCGTCGAACGCGACCTTATGGATTGGCGGCGCGGTGCGCAGGAATTCCTGCTTCAGCTCGGCGGTGAAGTCGTACAGCGCGCGGTCGGTCTGCACGGTGTGCCGCGTGGGATATTTCTTCGCCAGGTGTTCGCCCAGGCGATTGGCGGCCACCATCTGGCGCACCTGGTCGAGCACGCCGTCGGGATACGCGGCGAGGAAGCGCAGCGGATCCTTGACGCCGGGGCGCCAGGTCTCGCTGGTGGGAGCGGGGGTGCTACGGGTGCTCAATGGTGGTGGTGGTGATGGTGGGCCCAGCTGCCGTCGACCGAGCTGACGAAGGACTCCACGGCGTCCTTGTCGCCGGTGGCGTGGCGCACCATTTCACCGCACTTGCAAAAGCCTTGGTACGGCGTGATGTGCGAGCAGGCGGACACCTTCTGCAGGAATAGCGTGACGGGCTTGGTGCACTTCTTGCACTTGAAGGTGAGGGTGCGGGCGGGTTTGCTCATGGGATCGGGCTTGGAGGCGGAGTGAATCGAATGCGACATTGCCGGGCGCGCAGGCTCACGGCAGGATAACCCCGCATTTTAGCCTGCCATGGCCCCACGCGTCCTGGCTGCCGCCATGCGCTTATTCCTTCACCGCGCCCGTCATGCCCGACACGTAGTACTCCACAAAGAACGAGTACACCAGTGCCACGGGCAGCGAGCCCAGCAAGGCGCCCGCCATCAGCGCGCCCCAGTGGTAGACGTCGCCTTCGATCAGTTCGGTGACGATCCCCACTGGCACCGTCTTCACCTCCGACGAGGAGATGAAGGTCAGCGCGTAGATGAATTCGTTCCACGACAGCGTGAAGGCGAAGATGCCGGCAGAGATCAGCCCCGGCACGGCCAGCGGCAGGATGATCTTGACCAGGATCTCCCAGCGCGTCGCGCCGTCGATCAGCGCGCACTCTTCCAGCTCGTAGGGGATGGAGCGGAAGTAGCCCATCAGCAACCAGGTGCAGAACGGGATCAGGAAGGTGGGGTAGGTGAGGATCAGCGCCCAGCGCGTATCGAACAGGCCGAGCTGGAACACGATCGATGCTAGCGGGATGAACAGGATCGAAGGCGGGATCAGGTAGGCCAGGAAGATGGCCAGGCCCACCTGCTTCGCGCCCTGGAAGCGCAGCCTCTCGATGGCGTACGCGGCCAGCACGCTGGCGGCCAGCGAGGCAAAGGTGGCGATCGTGGAGACGATCACGGTATTGAGCAGCCACTCCGGGTAGGGGGTGTCGAACAGCAGCTTCTTGAAGTGGGCGAGCGTGGGCGCCATCACCCAGAACGGGTTGGCGCTGCGCATCAGGAGTTCGCCGTCCGGCTTGAAGGCAGTGATCGCCATCCAGTAGAAGGGGAACAGCAGCACGAAGACGAAGATGCCTAGCGGGATGTAGATGGTCACCCAGCGCCGCGGCATCGATTGCAGGTAATCCATCCCCTGCGCGGTGTCCTGCTGCTCCGCTGCGGCCGTCGCTTTCATTTGTCGCCTCCCTGTTGCCAGCCGCGCCGCTGCAGGCCGAAGTATGAAAACAGGATGGCGGCCAGCAGGAAGGGCACCATCATGGTTGCGATCGCCGCGCCTTCGCCCAGTGAGCCGCCGGGAATCGCGCGCTGGAACGACAGCGTGGCCATCAGGTGCGTGGCATTGAGCGGGCCGCCGCGCGTGAGCACATAGATCAGCTGGAAGTCGGTGAACGTGAACAGCACCGAGAAGGTCATCACTACTGCGATGATCGGCGTCAGCAGCGGCAGCGTGACGTAGCGGAACTGCTGCCATGGCGTGACGCCGTCGATGGATGCGGCCTCGTACAACGTGGGCGAGATCGTCTGCAAGCCGGCCAGCAGCGAGATGGCGACAAAGGGAATGCCGCGCCAGACATTGGCCGCGATGGTAGAGAAGCGCGCCAGCCATGGGTCGCCCAGGAAGTCGATATAGCGATCGATCAGCCCTAGCTTGACCAGCGTCCAGCTGATGATGGAGAACTGCGCGTCGTAGATCCACCAGAATGCCAGTGCCGACAGCGCGGTCGGCACGATCCATGGCAGCAGCACGATGGCGCGGAAGAAGGACTTGAACGGCAGGTTCTTGTTGAGCAGCAGCGCCAGCCACAGGCCCAGCGCGAATTTCACCACGCTGGCCACCACTGTGTAGAAGATCGTATTGAACAGCGCCAGCTGCGTCAGCGAGTCGCCTGCGAGGTAGCTGTAGTTGGACAGCCCGACCCACTCGCCGGTGCCGCCGATCTTGGTGTTGGTGAAGCCGAGCCATACACCGAGGCCGAGCGGGTACGTCAGGAAAACCAGCAGCAACAGCGCGGTGGGCAGCATGAACAGCAGCCCCAGCGCATGGCGGTTGTTCAACAAGCGGGAAATCATGGTTCACCTCGCATGGCTCACCTCGCAGGGTTCGGCTTGGCGGGCGCGGCGGTGCTGCCGCGCCCTTGTCTTTCTAGCTACGCTTTGTAGTACCGCTGCGCCCGCTCCGCCGCGCGCGCCGCCGCTTCCTTGGGTGTCTTGGAGCCGCTGGCCGCTTCCGCCACCATGTCGACCACGATGTAGTCGGCCATGGCCGCGGCCGAGGCCGTGCCCAGCGGCCCGGCGTGGCCGTTGTCGAGCATCAGCGCGGCGGAGTCGCGATACACGGTGTGCTTGGGGTCGGCCGTCCAGATCGGGTTGGCCTCATAGGCCTTGAGCGGCTGGCTGACGTAACCGATAGCGGCTTCCATCCACGGGTTGTACTGCTCGGGCTCCATCATGAACTGCAGGTACGCCTTGGCCGCGTTCGGGAACTTGGAATACCTGAACAGCATCATCTGCGTGATCTGCATCAGCTCGGTGGGCCTGCCGGGCGTGCCGATGGGGAAGTGCGCGTGCTGGATGTCGCGCGCCATTTCCTGCAGCTTGGGCTCCTTCGAATTCTTGGCCGCGTAGTAGACCGAGATGCCGTTGGCGGTCAGGCTGATCTGGCCGTCGAGGAAAGCCTTGTTGTTGGACGGGTCTTGCCATGACAGCGTGCCGGGCACGAAGGTGGCGTAGAGCTGCTTGGCATATTCCAGCGCGGCCCACGTCTCGGGCGAGTTGACCACCACCTTGCCCTTGGTGTCGACCAGCATGCCGCCGTGCGACCACAGCAGCCAGTGTGCCCAGTTGTTGCCGTCGCCCACGGCCTTGCCGAGCGCGAATCCGCAGGGCGTGTTCTTGGCCTTGAGGCCCTGGCACAGCTTGAGGAAGCCGGCAAGGTCCTTGGGGATGGTGTCGAAGCCGGCGGCTTTGACGTGGCTTTCGCGATAGACCAGCGCATTGCCGACCACGCCCAGCGGCAGGCCGATCCACTTGCCGTTGTGCGTGCCGTACTTGCGGCACACGTCGTACCAGCCGCCGTATTTGCCGCCCAGGTAGGTGGCCAGGTCGGTCAGGTCGACCAGCTTGTCAGGGTACTGCTGCGGGTCATCGAACCAGCCCACGATGACGTCCGGCCCGCTGCCGACGCTGGCCGCGACGGCGGCCTTGGGCCGCACGTCTTCCCAGCCTTCGTTGTCGACGCGTACCTCGACGCCGGTCAGCTCGGTGAACTTCTTCGTGTTGGCATTCCACAGGTCTTCGTCGCCCTGCACGAAACGCTTCCAGCGCAGCACGCGCAGCTTGGCGCCGGCCTCCGGCTTGTATTGCAGTGCAGCCGGCGCGGCGAAGGCATGGCCGCCGATCGCCGTGGTGGCGGCAACGGCCGCCGTGGACACCAGGAAATCGCGTCTCGTGAAGTTGCTCGGTGTGCTCATCGCTTTGTCTCCTCCGTGGTCAGGGGCTCCGCCCCGTGCTGGTCATGCCTGCTTCCTGGATCGTCCGCCGCCGCCGGGCCACGCTGCAATAGCGTCTGGCCCGAGTCGGCATCGAACAGATGCGTGTGCTGGTGGTCGGGCACCAGGTTCAGGATGTCGCCCGCGGCGAAGTCGTGGCGCTCGCGGAAGATCGAGATGAACTCCGCCTCGCAGAAGCGGGAATAGATCTCGGTGTTGGCGCCGGTGGGCTCGACCACCGACACGCGCGTTTGCAGGCCCTGGCCCGGCATGCCCAGGATCAGGTGCTCGGGCCGCACGCCGTAGATCACGCGCTGGCCGTCGGTGCCGGCGCCGGCATCGAAGCGCGCGGGCGCCGGCAGGCGCGTGCCATCGGGAAACTCGACCGCGGCATCGCCGCCACTGCGGCGCAGTACGCCAGGCACGAAGTTCATCGCCGGGGAGCCGATAAAGCCAGCCACGAAGAGGTTGTCGGGATGATCGTAGAGCGCCAGGGGCTTGCCGCGCTGCTCCACGCGGCCGTCACGCATCACCACGATCTGGTCGGCCATGGTCATGGCTTCGATCTGGTCGTGCGTGACGTAGACGGAGGTGGTGCGCAGGCGCTGGTGCAGCTCCTTGATCTCCGCGCGCATCTGCACGCGCAGCTTGGCGTCCAGGTTGGAGAGCGGCTCGTCGAACAGGAACACCTGCGGATCGCGCACGATGGCGCGGCCCATGGCCACGCGCTGGCGCTGGCCGCCCGAGAGCTGGCGCGGGTAGCGCTCCAGCAAACTATCCAGGCCGAGGATGGCGGATGCCTTGGCCACTTTCTGCCGGATCTCGTCCTTGTCGCCCTTGGCGAGCTTGAGCGAGAAGGCCATGTTGTCGTAGACCGTCATATGCGGGTAGAGCGCATAGTTCTGGAACACCATGGCGATATCGCGCTCCTTTGGCGGCAGGCGGTTGACCACGCGGTTGCCGATGGCGATTTCGCCGGTGGTGATCTCCTCCAGTCCGGCGATCATGCGCAGCAGCGTGGACTTGCCGCAGCCCGATGGCCCCACCAGCACGGTGAACTGGCCGTCGGCAATATCGATGTCCACGCCGCGGATGACCTGCGTGCTGCCGAAGTACTTCTGGATGCCGCGAATGTGGACCGATGCCATGCGTGGTGTCTCCGTGAGCCGCCTGTGCCCGTTTGTGCCCGTTCGTGCCCGTTCGTGCCGGGGGCGGCAGTTCGTCGCGATTGGATTGCCGTGGTGATTCGTGGCGCGACAGCGTGCCTCAGTGGTTGTCCTTGGGCACCGCGGCGCCGCTCTTGCCCACCAGGAAATCCAAGTCGGCACCCAGGTTGGCCTGCTGCACATGCTCGACATACAGGCGCGTCCAGCCTCGCTCCATCGGCAGCGCGGGCGCCTGCCACGCGGCGCGGCGGCGCTGCAGCTCCGCTTCATCGACATGCAGGTGCAGCCTGCGCGCGGCCACGTCGAGCTCCACCATGTCGCCGTCCTTCACCAGCGCCAGCGGGCCGCCGGCCGCGGCCTCGGGCGCCACGTGCAGCACCACCGTGCCGTAGGCCGTGCCGCTCATGCGTGCATCCGATACGCGGACCATGTCGGTGATGCCCTTGCGCAGCACCTTGGGTGGCAGCGGCATGTTGCCGGCTTCGGCCATGCCGGGGTAGCCGCGCGGGCCGCAGTTCTTCAGCACCAGCACGCAGGTCTCGTCGACGTCGAGCGATTCATCGTCGAGCCGCTGGTGCATGTGCTCGCTGTTCTCGAACACCACCGCGCGACCGGTGTGCTTGAGCAGCGCCGGCGTGGCGGCCGACGGCTTGATCACCGCGCCATCGGGGCACAGGTTGCCGCGCAGCACGGCGATGCCGGCGCTGGCCTTGAAGGGCGCGCCGAAGGCGTGGATGACTTCGCGGTTCCAGTTGGGCGCGTCCTTGCAGTTGTCCCACAACGTCTTGCCGTTGACGGTGAGCGCGTCGCGCGCAAGCACCGATTCCAGTTCGCGGATCACCGCGGGCAGGCCGCCCGCGTAGTAGAAGTCTTCCATCAGGTGGCGCCCGGATGGTTGCAGGTCGAGCAGGCACGGCAGCTCGTGGCCCAGCGCATCCCAGTCTTCCAGCTTCAGATCGACGCCGATGCGCCCGGCAATGGCTAGCAGGTGGATCACGGCGTTGGTCGAGCCGCCGATGGCCGCGTTGACGCGGATGGCGTTCTCGAACGCATCGCGGGTCAGGATCTTCGACATCACCAGGTTGTCCTTCACCATCTCCACGATGCGGCGCCCCGACGCGCGCGCCAGCACATTGCGGCGGCCATCCACGGCGGGAATCGCCGCGTTGCCGGGCAGGCTCATGCCCAGCGCTTCCACCATGCTGGCCATGGTCGACGCGGTGCCCATCGTCATGCAGTGGCCGTGCGAGCGGTGCATGCAGCTCTCGGCCTCGAAGAAGTCCTCCTGCGACATCTGGCCGGCCCGCACTTCCTCCGACATCTTCCACACATCGGTGCCGGAGCCCAGTTCGCCGCCGCGGAACTTGCCGCTCAGCATGGGGCCGCCGGAGACGCCGATGGTGGGCAGATCGCACGAGGCCGCGCCCATCATCAGCGCGGGCGTGGTCTTGTCGCACCCCATGAGCAGCACCACGCCATCGATCGGATTGCCGCGAATCGATTCCTCCACGTCCATGCTGGCCAGGTTGCGGAACAGCATGGCGGTGGGGCGCAGCATGGTCTCGCCCAGCGACATCACCGGGAATTCAAGCGGAAAGCCGCCGGCTTCCCACACGCCGATCTTGACCTGTTCGGCCAGTGTGCGGAAATGCGAATTGCAGGGCGTGAGTTCGGAGTAGGTGTTGCAGATGCCGATGACCGGACGGCCATCGAACTGGTCGTGAGGAATGCCGCGGTTCTTGAGCCAAGAGCGATAGATGAAGCCATCGCGGTCGAGGCGGCCAAACCAGGCCTGGCTGCGGCGCATGGGGGGCGTCGGCTTGTCGTCGTTCACTCGGGTCTCCTGCGTTCTTGCGGGGCCGCGTAGCGACGGCTGGCGCGTAGGCGCCACGTGTGCTGATGCCCGCTTTCTTGTGCGCTGCAGATACGGATGCCCACGACCGATTGCACTGCCTTGCCGCATGCATGCCGAGTGAGCGGAGTCTAGTTCACGAGTCTGGACAGGTAAACTGGTATTACCAATTAGTGGTCTTTACCGATGCCGCTGCGCATGCTGCGGCGCGCGATGAATCCGCCTGGACATTCGCCGGCGCGCTGCCTAGACTCCAGCCGGCTGGACAAATGGTCAAACCAATTTCGCCAGACGCTCGGGCTGCACATGCCTATCCATTCGATCGAACCGCAACGCCTGTACCGCCAGATCAGCGCACAGTTGCGCACGCTGATCCAGGCCGGCGAATTTCCGGTGGGCTCGCGCCTGCCGGCGGAGCGGGATTTGTCGGTGCAGCTCGGCGTGAGCCGCCCATCGCTGCGCGAGGCGTTGATCGCGCTCGAGGTTGAGGGCTATATCGAGGTGCGCATGGGCTCCGGCATCTATGTGTGCGAGCCGCCGTCATCCGTCGACGCGGGCTTCGACCTGTCCGGCGAGGAAGGCCCGCTCGAGCTGATCCGCGCGCGTGCGCTGGTGGAGGGCGAGGTCGCCGCGCTGGCGGCCAGGAGCGGGCGCAAGGCCCAGTTCGATGCGATCGAGGAGGCCATCGCGCAGATGGCCGCTGAAGCCGCTGCCGGCATCAAGCCGCTCGATGCGGATCGCTTGTTCCATGTGCGGGTGGCACAAGCCACCGGCAACAGCGTGCTGGTGGGCGTGGTGCGCCGGCTCTTCGACTTGCGCCTCGGGCCGCTGTTCGATCAGTTGAACAGCCACTTCGAGACGCCCGAGGTCTGGGCCCAGGCCATTGCCGAGCATCGCGAAGTGCTGGCGGCGCTGCGCCGCAAGGATCCGGAGCTGGCGCGCGCGGTCATGCAGCGGCATATGGACATCGCCTACCGCCGCCTGACCTCCAGCCTGACCCGTGCGCGCAAGCGTGCTGCCGGCACGCCGGGCGCCGCGCCACGCGCCAGGAAGGTGTCCTGACGGGCCTTGTGCGGACCGGCTTTGCTACACTTGGCCGATTCCCCCCCAATTTCACCCGGATCCGCATGGCACAGTACGTTTTCACCATGAACCGCGTGGGCAAGATCGTCCCGCCCAAGCGTCACATTCTCAAGGACATTTCCCTGTCCTTCTTCCCGGGCGCCAAGATCGGCGTGTTGGGCCTGAACGGCTCGGGCAAGTCGACCGTCCTGAAGATCATGGCTGGCCTCGACAAGGAAATCGAGGGCGAAGCCACGCCCATGCCCAACCTGAACATTGGCTACCTGCCGCAGGAGCCGCAGCTCGATCCCGAGCAAACCGTGCGCGAGTCGGTGGAAGCCGCGCTGGGCGGCGTGTTCGAAGCTCGCAAGAAGCTCGACGAGATCTATGCGGCCTATGCCGAGCCGGACGCGGATTTCGACGCGCTGGCAGCGGACCAGGCCAAGTACGAAGCCATCCTGGCGGCCAGCGACGGCAACAACGCCGAGCTGCAGCTGGAGATCGCGGCTGATGCGCTGCGCCTGCCGGCCTGGGACGCCAAGGTGGGCAACCTGTCGGGTGGCGAGAAGCGCCGCGTGGCGCTGTGCCGCCTGCTGCTGTCGCGCCCCGACATGCTGCTGCTCGACGAACCTACCAACCACCTGGATGCGGAATCGGTGGAATGGCTGGAGCAGTTCCTCACGCGCTTCCCCGGCACCGTGGTGGCGGTGACCCACGATCGCTACTTCCTCGACAACGCTGCCGAGTGGATCCTGGAACTGGACCGTGGCCACGGCATTCCCTGGAAGGGCAACTACAGCTCCTGGCTGGATCAGAAGGAAGCCCGTCTGAAGCAGGAAGAGTCGACCGAGTCGGCGCGCCAGAAAGCGCTGAACAAGGAGCTGGAATGGGTGCGGCAGAACCCCAAGGGACGCCAGGCCAAGTCCAAGGCACGTCTTGCGCGCTTTGACGAACTGAACAGCCAGGAATACCAGAAGCGCAACGAAACCCAGGAAATCTTCATCCCCGCGGGTGAGCGCCTGGGCAACGAGGTGATCGAGTTCAACGGCGTGAGCAAGGCCTACGGCGACCGCCTGCTGATCGACGACCTCAGCTTCAAGGTGCCGCCTGGCGCCATCGTTGGCATCATCGGCCCCAACGGCGCGGGCAAGTCGACCTTCTTCCGCATGCTCACCGGCAAGGAACAGCCGGACAGCGGCGAGATCAAGGTCGGCCCGACCGTGAAGATGGCCTACGTGGACCAGAGCCGCGATGCGCTCGACGGCAGCAAGACCGTGTTCGAAGAGATCTCCGGCGGCGCAGACGTGCTGACGGTCGGCCGCTATGAAACGCCGTCGCGTGCTTACATCGGCCGCTTCAACTTCAAGGGCTCGGACCAGCAGAAGCACGTGGGCACGCTCTCGGGCGGCGAGCGCGGACGCCTGCACCTGGCCAAGACGCTGATCTCCGGCGGCAATGTGCTGCTGCTCGATGAACCGTCGAACGACCTCGACGTGGAGACGCTGCGCGCGCTGGAAGACGCGCTGCTGGAGTTCGCCGGTTGCGTGATGGTGATCTCCCACGATCGCTGGTTCCTGGACCGGATCGCCACCCACATCCTGGCCTTCGAGGGTGAGTCGCATGTGGAGTTCTTCCCGGGCAACTACCAGGAGTATGAGGCGGACAAGAAGCGACGTCTGGGTGAGGAGGGGGCTAAGCCTAAGCGGATTCGGTATAAGCCTATTGTTCGGTAAAAGGGGGGTGGCTCTGAACTGCAACTGCAACGGCTTAAGGTCAAGGGCAACTGCAGTTTCACCTCCCCTGCGGGGAGGCGACCTACTTTCTTGTCTCGCCAAGAAAGTAGGCAAAGAAGCGACCCGGATGGGGCGAAAGCCTCCTCGTCGACAGGCAAAAAGAGCGGCCGGGGGCCAAACTCACATCGCCTTAAGGCGATGCTCAGACATGGCCCCCTCGTTTCCGCTCCTTTTGCCTGCCGACGAGGCGCCCCATGACGGGAGATGAAAACCCAGACGGCTCGCTGCGCATCGCGGGCGGGTGATTGCCGCCTGGGGGCGGCAATCACGGCTACACCGAATCGAAATTTGATCCCGTTGGGGTAAGCCGTGTTTCCCGCCTGGGGGCGGGAAACACCCATGGCGATGCGAAGCGAGCCGTGGAGGTGTACCAAGGCCGTATGGGGCGCCTCGGGATTTCATGAAAAGAGCGGAAAAGAGGGACCCATGTCTGAGTATCGCCTTAAGGCGATGCGAGTTTGGGTCCCGGCCGCTCTTTTCATGAAATCCCGAGGGCGCGCCGCAGGCGTGGTGAAACTGCAGTTGAAGTTGCAGTTATCCCTTGATTCTGAAGTTAATCAGTTGCAGTTGCAGTTGCCCCTCCCAAAAAAACTCACTTCCTCACCAACCTCAACTTAGTAATCTCCGACGGCGCCCCAAACCGCTTAGGCGGCCCCCAATACCCGGTCCCCCTGCTCACATACACCCACATCGCCTCATGCCGGTTCAACCCGGCGGTATAAGGCTGCTGCATCGGCACGAACAGGTTCCAGGGCCAGAACTGGCCGCCATGCGTATGTCCGGAAAGCTGAAGGTCAAAGCCCGCGTTGGATGCAGCCGGCGCCGTGCGCGGCTGGTGCGCCAGCAGCACGCGTGCGGCTACCACCGCCGGGGCGCCATGCAGCGCGCGCGCCGGGTCGCTGCGGTGGCTCTCGTCGAAACGGTGGGCGGAAAAATCAGTCACGCCTGCCAGCACCAGCGCTTCCTCCTCCTCCCCGATCACCACATGCTCGTTCATCAGCACGCGCAGGCCCAGTCTGTTCAGCTCCGCGATCCACGGCTCGGCGCCGGCGTAATACTCATGGTTGCCGGTGACAAAGTAGGTGCCATGGCGCGCCTTCAGGTTGCCTAGCGGGGCAGTGTGCCGGGACAGCTCGCGCACGGTGCCGTCGACCAGGTCGCCGGTGATGGCGATGGCGTCAGGGGCCAGCCCGTTGACGCGGGCGACGATGCGCTCCAGGTAGGCGCGCTTGATGGTGGGGCCAACGTGGATGTCGCTGATCTGCACGATGGTGAAGTCGTGCAGCGAGTCAGGCAGGCCGGCGATGGGGACTTCCACCTCGACCACCTGCGCCAGCCGCCGCGCATTGAAGAATCCCATCAGGGTGACCAGCAGCGCCAGCACCGGCACCGCGGCGGCGGTGCCGGGCAGCATCCATGCCGGGTGCCAGCCGGCCATCGCGCTCACCAGCAGCACGACGTCGCGCGCCAGCGTCAGTATCAGCAAGGAAGAGAAGAAACCCATGGCTAGCATGCCCACCCAGGTCAGCGCATCGGACCACGGCTGGTCCAGGCGCCGCGCCAGCAGGCCTGCGGGGATCAGCGGCCACGACAGCGCCAGCCACGCTACGGCTAGCGCCTTGATGGCGAAGGAGACCGGCATGTCGGGTAACAGGCGCAACCCGATATAGCCGTGCAGCAGGCCAACCACGAGGGCGGCGACGAAAACGGTGGTGCGAGGGGGCATGCCACCTCCAGGGTGTGGGAGTCGGGGCCGGATGCTTCCAGCATTGATATTGTTTTAGCGCATTCCTGCGACGCCGCGATGCTGTGAGAGTGCGGCGGGCACCCTGAAATTGTCGTCTCTGCGCCGCTTTTTTGCTTTGGGCATCGATGCCGTACGTGAGGTCCCCGGCCGCTGGATTCAAGGGGCGCAAGCTGTGCCCGAAAGCACTTAAATCGCTTGCAAGAAAAATTGAATTGTTTGCATCACCTCCCTGGGTTTTACTTGCGTGACCAGTTGCGCACGCTTGCGGCAGCCGCCGCGGGTGCAGATGACTGCGGGAGGGCGGCAAACGAGGGCAGCTACTCCAGCTACCTCGAAGTCACCACCGCGCAGGAGAAGCTGTTCGATGCGCAGCTCGCCGCGATCCAGGGGCAGGTCGATGTGTTGAACGGCACGGCAGCCTTGTACAAGTCGCTGGGCGGTGGATGGCCGGCGGTGCCGGCCGAGGTCAGGGATGCCGGGCTGGGCGGCAACGCGCGCCCCGTGATGCGCTGAGCGGGCCGCTTGCGCCGCCCGCTCAGGCTCAGCGTGCCGACCAGTTAGCGCCGCGCACACCGAACGCCGTCACCACGCCGTAAGCGGTGATGCCCAGCGCCACGCCCAGGAAGTGCCCGTCCAGGCCCATGCCCGCGACGTTCGCCAGCAGCCAGCCGCCGCCGGCGGCCAGCGCGATGCGCGAGATGCCGGCCGCGATTGGCCAGCCCATGCGGCCCGCGCCCATCGACGCAAAATACAGCGCCATGCCCAGCCCGAAACCGCCGAAGGCCGGCGCGACCCAGGACAGCGCGCGCGCGGCGATGCTTGCCACTTCGGCATCCTTGGTGAAGAACCCGGCAAAGGCATCCGGCGCCAGTCCCACCACCGCACCCACCGCGCCGGCCACCGCCAGCGCCATCAGCGCGCCGGCCCAGGCCGTGCGGCGTGCGGTGGCCCAGTCGCCGGCGCCGACTGCTCGCCCCACCAGCGCGGTTAGCGCGGAGCCCACGCCGAACGCCAGCGGGATCATCAGGAACTCCAGCCGCGCCGAGATGCCGTACGCGGCCACCGCGGCGGTGCCATAGTGGCGCAACTGGGTGGTCACGAGGATCGTGGACAGGTTGGCCACCGAGGCCAGCGCGCAGGCCACCAGCCCCACCGACAGGATGCGTGTGAACAGCGCGCGCGACGGACGGATGCGCAGCATCGGCACGAACCCCGCGCCGCCCCGCAGCACCACCCAGGCCATGGCCAGCGCCGCCGCCCACGACACCGCCGCCAGCGACGCGCCAATGCCGGCCAGGCCCATGCCCACCGGCTCGGCCAGCGTCCAGGCCAGCACCGGGAAGACGATCCACATCAGCGAGAGGACCCGCGCTGCCAGCGCATGGCGGCCACCGCCGCGCAGCACCGATGCCAGCGTGTTGGCCAGCCAGGCCGGCACCGCGCCGGCGCCGAACAGCCAGATGGCATAGGTGGCGGCCGCGTCTGCCGCGGTCTGCCCCGCCACCGCACCCAGGACGGCGCGCGGGAAGCCGGCCATCGCCACGGCAAACGCCAGCCCCGCGGTGACCGCGATGATGAGCGCGTGAAGCACCAGCGATGAGGCCTCCTCGCGCTTGTTCGCGCCCAGCGCGCGGGCGATGGCCGCCACCACGCCACCGCCCATGGCGCCGGTGGACATCTGCTGCAGCAGCAAGGCAAACGGCAGCACTACCGCCCAGCCCGCCAGCGCCGCCGTGCCCTGGCGCGCCGCCAGCCAGGTCTCGATCAGTTGCGCGCCCGCCTGCAGGAAGGCGATCAGGCTGGTGGGCGCGGCCAGCACCAGGATGCGGCGCATCAGTTCGCGCATCAGCGGGTGCGCGGGAGTGGCAATGGGTGCGGCTGCTGCGGCGGCCGACGCCATCGCGGCTCCGGCCATGGGATTGGCTTGCGGCTCATTCATGGCTGGACTCCGTTTTGCCTGTCAGCGCTTCGTCTGCGGCCTGCAGGCCGGCAACGGCGCCAAAGCGCCGCCGCAGATAGCTGCCCGCGCCAGGGCCCGGCGCCACGCGCAGGTCGTCCAGCGTCAGCGGGCTGCCGTCCGGGCGGGCCAGCGCCGGCGTGGCGATCTCCGCGCCGGTGTGCTTGTCCTGCAGCAAGGTGAGCGGGCCGCGCTCGTCGGTCATCCAGCGGTCGGCCCAGGCCTTCAGCGCCACGAAAGCGGGGAAGAAGTCGCGGCCTTTCTCGGTGAGGTGGTAGGCATGCCGCGCACTGTCGGGCGCCGGCACGCGCTCCAGCATGCCGTGTTCCACCAGCGTCTTCAGACGTGCGCTGAGGATGTTGGGCGCGATGCCCAGGTGGCGCTGGAATTCGTCAAAGCGGGTGCTGCCGTAGAACGCCTCGCGCAGCAAAAGAATGGCCCAGCGCTCGCCCAGCACCGCCATCGAGCGGGCAATCGGGCAAGGCATGCTGGCAAAGTCGGTATGTCCCATGGTCTCCTCTCTCGCGGCTTGCAGGGCTGGCTCGGATTTTTACTTTCGTTTTGCAAGCCAGGGGTTTCGGCGCATCTTAACTTGCAATTTGAAAGCTTGCTGGCGCGCTGCAAGCGGCATGCGGGCACTACGGTGCGCACAAGGCGGTACCGCCCGGGGCGCTGAAGACATCCAGCGCCGGAATCCGCTCGCGCAGGAAGTCGATCAAGGTGCGCGTGGCCATCGACGGATGCAGGTTGGGCGTGGTGATGATGTAGAGCCGGCTGCCCAATCCCTCCGGTTTCCATTCGGTTAGCACCGGCACCAGGCGGCCTTCGCGCACATCGTCCCAGCCGGCATAGACGGGCAGCAGGCCCACGCCGTGGCCGTCGCGTACCGCGCGCATCAGGAAGGGGAAATGCTCGGACTGCAGGTGCGGGCTCAGTTCCACCTCCTCGCGCTGCTCGCCGCGGTCGAGCGTGAGCACGAAGCGCCGGGCGGGATAGGGCGGGCACAGGAACTGGCAGCGCGCCAGGTCGGCCGGGGTTTGCAGCGGGCCATGGCGGGCCAGGTAGCCGGGCGAGGCGCAGAGCTGCCAGTCGATGGCGCAGATGTCTCGCGCTACGAGGTCCAGCGGCGGCTGCGAAGTCACCTTGAGCGCCACGTCGATCTCCGCGGCGATCAGGTCCACCACGCGGTTGGCAAAGAACACCCGCAGCGAGATGCCGGGATGCCGCCCGGTGAATTCCAGCAGCAGCGGCGCGAGGAAGGTGTCGCCCAGCCCGGTCGGCACGCTCACGCGCACGTGGCCGCGCAGGGTGGTGCCCAGGCTGTCGATCTCCGCCTGGGCGGACGCCACTTCCTGCAGGATGCGCAGCCCGTGCTGGTAAAGCGCGCGGCCCGCTTCGGTCAGCTCCAGCCGGCGCGTGGTACGGCGCAGCAACTGCGCGCCAGCCTGGTGCTCCAGTTCGCGCAGCTGGCGGCTGACCTGCGAGCGCGTGACGCCGCGCCGCCGCCCCGCCTCGGACAAATTGCCGGCTTCGACGATGTCGACGAAGGCCTGGATCAGGTTGAGGTCCATCCGGGATTCCATAGAGAATTGTCGCGTATGGCGCAACATTGTGAGTCGCTGCGAGGGAATTGTCGATTTGGGGAGCCGAGGCTACAGTGACCATGCCCTGCCGGATCGCCAAGGTGGGGCCAGGCGGGCGCGACGCCGCCCTGAAACAAGCAGGAGACACCATGTTCAAGAACGATCTTTTCGCCGGTCAGCGCGTGCTGATCACCGGTGGCGGCACCGGGCTGGGCCTGATCATGGCCGAGCGCCTGGCGGGGCTGGGGGCGGAGCTGCACCTGTGCGGGCGCCGGCTGGCGGTGCTGGACGAGGCCGCCGAGATGCTGCGCCACCAGCATGGCACCAAGGTCGTGACGCACGCGGTGGACATCCGCGACGCGGCTGCCGTCGACGCCATGATCGAGACCATCTGGACCCGGCACGGCCCGCTTGATTGCCTGGTCAACAACGCCGCAGGCAACTTCATCAGCCGCACCGAGGATCTGTCGCCTAACGGCTTTCACGCCATCTCGGACATTGTCTTCCGCGGTACCTTCTACACCACGCAGGCCGTGGGCAAGCGCTGGATCCGCGACGGCCATCCCGGCTCGGTCCTGTCCATCGTCGTGACCTGGGTCTGGACCGGCTCGCCGTTCGTGGTGCCGTCCGCCATGTCCAAGGCGGGCGTGGACGCCATGACCAAGTCGCTGGCCGTGGAGTGGGGTCGCCACGGCATCCGCTGCAACGCCATCGCGCCGGGCGTGATCCCCACCGAAGGCGCGGGCTCGCGCCTGCGTCCGCAGGATGCGCAGCAAGACGCGATGAGCGGCCAGAACCCCACGGGCCGCATTGGCCAGCCGCAGGATATCGGCAACCTGGCCGCCTTCCTGCTGGCCCGCGACAACGCGTGGATCAACGGACAGACCATTGCGCTGGATGGTGGCGATTACCTTGCCAACGGCGCTTATTTCAAGCAGTACCTGGATTGGGGTGATGCCGAATGGCAAGCCGCGCGCGAGCGCATCGCGGCCACGAACGCCGCCGATCGTGCCGGGCGCACTGTCAACGCACCGACCCCGACCCGCTCTACCACCAAGCCTAGCCAGGCTGGAGACAACTGATGGCCGCTGACCTCTTGTTTGAAGACATCCACCGTACCGGCGCCGAACTGAGCGAGCGCGGCGCGCGCCTGGCCGGCGGCCTGCGCGCGCTTGGCCTGGGCGAAGGCGACGTGGTCGCGGTGCTGCTGCGCAATGACCCGGTCTTTGCCGATATCGTGCATGCCTGCCGCACGGCCGGCACTTACTACTGCCCGATCAACTGGCACTTCACCGCCGAAGAAATCCGCTTCCTGCTGACCGACAGCGGCGCCCGGGCCTTGATCGTCAGCGCCGACCTGCTGGACGGCGTGCGCGCCGTGGTGCCCGAAGGCGTACAGGTGCTGGCGGTGGCGGCGCCCGGCAAGGACAGCCCCGCGGGCGCGACCGGCTATGAAAGCTGGCTCGCCGCGCAGCAGCCCTACGACGGCCCGCGGGTCGCGCCGCGTGGCCACATGGCCTACACCTCCGGCACCACCGGCCGCCCCAAGGGCGTGCTGCGCGCCGCACCGCCGCTGGCCATGCTGGACGAGCAGCTCGCGCGCATGCGCTCGGTGGTGGCGCAGACCATGGGCATCGTGCAGGGCACGCGCGCGTTGATGGCCGCGCCGCTGTACCACAGCGCGCCGGGCGTGTTCATCCAGAATGCGCTGCAGCTTGGCGAGTGCCTGGTGCTGTGCGCGCGCTTCGATCCGGAGCAGGTGCTGGCGCTGGTGGAGAAGCACCGCATCGACGTGCTCTACCTGGTGCCGATCATGTATGTGCGCATGCTCAAGGTGCCGCCCGAAGTGCGCGCCCGTTATGACTTGTCCTCGCTGCGCTTTGTCGCCTCGACCGGAGCGCCGTGCGCGCCCGAGGTCAAGCGCGCCATGCTGAACTGGTTCGGCCCGGTGATCCATGAAACCTATGCTTCAAGCGAGGCCGGCATGATTACCGTGGCCACGCCGGCCGACGCCGTGGCCAAGCCCGGCACGGCGGGGCGCCCGGTTGACCAGGGCGAAGTGCGCATCCTGGATGAGCAGGGCGTTGCCTGCGCCCCCGGCGAGATCGGCCTGGTCTATGTGCGTCAGCCTGCCTACCCCGACTTCACCTATCGCAACAACGAGGCAGCCCGCCGCGCCATCGACCGCGACGGCCTGGTCAGCCTGGGCGACATGGGCTACCTGGACGCCGACGGCTATCTCTTCATCTGCGACCGCGCCTCCGACATGGTGATCTCCGGCGGTGTGAACATCTACCCGGCCGAGATCGAGCACGAGCTGGTGCGCTATCCCGGCGTGGCCGACTGCGTGGTGTTCGGCGTACCCGACGACGAATACGGCGAACGGCTGCTGGCCATGGTGCAACCGGTGGCGGGCGCCACCCTGGAAGAGGGCGCCATCATCGAATGGCTGCGCCAGCGCCTGTCCGGCTTCAAGGTGCCGCGCACCATCGTGGTGGAGGCGCTGCTGCCGCGCGACGATACCGGCAAGCTGGCCAAGCGCCGCCTGCGCGACAAGTACTGGGAAGGGCGCACGCGGCGGGTTTGAGCCGCACCGGACACCGAGTACCGAACACCAGACGTCAAAAAAACGCAAAGGAGACTACGCAATGCATAGCTGGAAAACCGGATGGCGCGCCTGGGCCGGCGCCGCCGTCTTCGCCTGTTCGCAACTGGCAGCTGCCGCCTATCCCGATCGCCCCATCAAGCTGGTGGTGCCCTACACGCCGGGCGGCTCCACCGACCAGTTCGGGCGCGGGCTGGCCGATGGCATGAGCCGCGTGCTCAAGCAGACGGTGGTGGTGGAGAACCGCCCTGGCGCTGCCACCATGATCGGCACGCAAAGCGTGGCGCGCGCACCCGCCGATGGCTACACCATGGTGCTGGCCACCAACGGCAGCATGGTGCTCAATCCGATGCTCTACAAGAAGATCGCCTACGATCCGCCGCGCGATTTCCGGATCTTCACCGTTGGCGCCGAGGTGCCGCTGGTGGTGGTGACCAACAGCCAGGTGCCGGCCACCAATATCCGCGAGTTCGCTGCCTACGCCAAGGCCAGCGGCGGCAAGCTCAACTACGCCTCGGTCGGCCTGGGCAACGCGCTGCAGCTCGCGACCGAAATGCTCAAGACCGAACTCGGGATCTCGGTCACCCATGTGCCGTACAACGGCAGCGCGCCGGCGCTCTCGGCGCTGCTCGCCAACGATGTGCAACTGATGGTGGATGTGGTCAGCACCTCGCTGCCCCACATCAAGGGTGGCAAGCTGCGCGCGCTGGCGGTGACCGGCCGCACCCGGCTGGAAGTGCTGCCCAACGTGCCGACCGTGGCCGAAAGCGGCTATCCCAACTTCCAGGCCGCAACCTGGTTCGGGCTCGCCGTGCCGGCGCAGACACCGCCGGACGTGGTGGAAAAGCTGCAGGCCGCGGCCGCGCAGGTCCTCAAGGATCCGCATTTCCGGGCGACCTTCAGCGCACTGGGACTGGTGATCCAGACGCCGCGCACCCAGGCCGAGATCGACCGTTACGTAGAGGCGGATCGCGAGCATTGGGGCAAGGTCATTCGCGCCAACAACATCAGCCTGGACTGAGCCAGGGGCCTCTGCCGCGCACTTTGTGCGCGGCACGCCTGGCGGCGATCGGCGTATAGTTCCATCACGCCGTGATGAATCCGGTCCTCGGGCTTGTCACGGCGTTTCTTCGCCCACGCCAGCCGCTCCATGAACGACGTCACACCAAATCGCAGCCAAGACCCCGAGCCGTCCGATCCTGACGACGTTTCCGGGCGGGCCTCCGACGATAACCGGCTGCGCGCGCTGCGCCGCCGCGCCCGCATGGCAGCGGGCCGCAAGTCGCGCCAGATGTGGCGTATCTCCCGCACCACGCTACGCTACGCCGTCTTCATGTGCGGCGCTGGCTGCGTGGCGCTGTTCTCCCTGATCTTCGCCTGGATTGCCGAGGTGGCCCTGCGCTGGAACGCGCACCTGACAGCGGCCACGCCCTGGCTGGCCTTTGTGCTGCTGCCGTTTGGGCTGGCCGCGCTGCGCTGGCTCACCATCCGCCTGGCGCCGCAGGCGCGCGGCAGCGGCATCCCGCAGGTGATCGCCGCATTCGGCCTGCCCCCGGCGGGGCCGGCGCAGACACTGCTGGTGTCGTTCCGCCAGTCCATGTGGAAAGTGCTGCTGACCACCGGCGGGCTGCTGGCGGGCGCCTCCATCGGCCGCGAAGGGCCATCGGTGCAGGTTGGCGCCGCGGCCATGCTCGCCTGGGGGCGCTGGTGCCACGAGAAGCTGCGCTTTCGCATCGGCTTTCATCCCAACGCGCTGATCGCCGCCGGCGCTGCCGGGGGCCTGGCCGCCGCCTTCAATACGCCACTGGCGGGCGTGGTGTTCGCCATTGAGGAACTCGGTCGCGGCACTGCCGTGCGCTGGGACCGGCTGGTGCTGTCAGGCGTGCTGACCGCAGGCTTTCTCTCGCTGGCGATGCTTGGCAACAATCCCTATTTCAGCGTCAAGACGCCGATCCTCGCGCTGCACGATGCCTGGGGGCCGGTACTGCTGTGCGCCCTGGTCAATGGCGCGCTGGGCGGCCTGTTTGCCAAGTTGCTGATCGGCGGCGTGCCCGCGCTGATGCCGGCCCGGCTACGCACCTGGCCATCGCAGCATCCCGTGCAGGTGGCGTTCGTGTGCGGCCTGGTGGCCGCGGCGATCGGCTGGTCCACCGGGGGCGCCACCTTCGGCACCGGCTACGAGCAGGCCGCCGGCCTGATCAACGGCGAGCCGCACGCCACGCTGTGGTTCGGCCTGGCCAAGCTGGCGGCGACCGTGGTTTCGTATTTCGCCGGCATTCCCGGTGGCATCTTTACGCCTTCGCTGGCCATCGGTGCCGGCATCGGCGCCAATGTGGCGGATTGGGTCGGCCACCTCTTCGGCGGCATGGCCGAGCCCCGCGTGCTGGCGCTGGTGTCGATGGCCGCCTTCCTGGCCGCCGCCACCCAGGCGCCCATTACCGCCAGCGTGATCGTGATGGAGATGACGCGCTCGCAGGACCTCACCTTGTTCCTGCTGGCCTCGTCGCTGTTGGCTTCGTTCCTGGCACGCCAGTTTTGCCCGCACCCGTTCTATCACCACGTGGGCCACGCCTTCCGGCGCGAGGCGATTGCCGCCACGCGGAAAGTGGCTCCCACCACATAAGCACAGGCTGTGGCCATGGTGCCCGGTGCTGCTTTGTCTTACCATGAGCGGCGCCCGGGCCATGCACCCGGCGCTGTGTACCGGCGGCACATGAGGATCCGCGCCGGCACGACGAACCGGGGAGCACAGATGGCCACAAAACGACCGCCGGGCAGTAACGGCGCACCACGTCCGCAGCCGCAGCCGCAGAACCCACGCAAGCCGCAGGGCAAGGAAAGCACCGCGTTGCGCGACCTCGGGCCGGACACCGTCTGGCACACGCGTGGCCTGCATGGCCATGCCCGCCAGCGCGCGCCGCTACCGTCGTCGGCGCGCTCGCCGCAGCGGCAGTTGCCGCCCAGCCGGGTGCCGCGCCTGCTGCTGTGGGGCTTGCTGCTGATGGTGCTGGCGGTGCTGGCCAGCGCGGTGATGAATATGACGCATTAACCCCCGGCAGTGTGCCTGCATGCCATCTTGTGGCGGGTGGCAGGAACCACGCGCGCAGGGGGCGCTCCAACCCGGAGCTTATCTCAGGAGTCTGGATGAAATACCCCCTCGCCGGGCTGGCCGTTGCCAGCCTGCTGCTGGTTTCACCTTGGGCCGGCGCCGCCCCCAAGGATGGCGTCGCCGACAAACTGGCGCCGATGCTGGGTAGCCTGGAGATCGGCAGCCCGCTGCCCACGCTGCCCGATTGCGCCGACAAGCGCACCCCCGACGGACGCGACGTGACCGCCTTGTGCGTCGAAGTGCGTGGCGATGGCGTGATGCGCCAGGTTGGTGTGCCGCGCGACAAGCGGCCTGCCTTCATGGACGGCCCGCACGTGGTGGCCTTTGTCGACGGCAATGCGCTGGTTGGCGTGATCGTGCCGACCGATGGCGTGCGCTCCGAGAAAGATGCGGTGGACAGCCTCACCGCGCGCTACGGCAAGCCCTTTCGTTCCGAGCAGGTGAAGATGAAGGACAAGGCCGGCCAGCCCGTCACCAGTGTGCATGCCGGCTGGATGAAGAAGCCGCTGACCGTGGAGCTCTACGCCATTCCGGAGGATCCCAATACCGGCACCATCGAACTGCTGCTGCCCCAGGCCCGCGTGCTGATGGCCAACCAGGACAACGCGATGGCACAACAGCTCAACCCCAAGGCGGCGTCCGCCCCGCAAGCGGCGCCCGGCGGCAAGGCCGCGGAGAAGAAGGGCAAGGAAGGCAACTGGTAGCGTTTGTGGCTTTGCGGCGCAGCGCGCCGCAAAGGCTCTCAAAGCCCTTCCATCACCTTGTCCAGCCCGCGTACCAGCCCGGTCAAGGCCTGCACCTTGCGGATCGCCAGCAGGGCGCCCGAGACATAGGGCTTGGAGCCGTCGCCGGACTCATGCTTCAGGTGCAGGCGCTGCCCGTCGGCGCCGAAGATCACCTCCACGCCCAACTGATAGCCCGGCAGGCGCACGGCGTGCACCTGGCTGCCGGACATCGTTGCGCCACGCGTCTCCTTCGGGCCCTTGACCTGGTCGATGGGCACCGCCTGCCTGGCCTCGCGGACCTGTCCCAGCCGATACGCCAGCTCGCGCACGGTGCCGGAGGGCACGTCGATCTTGCCGGCCTTGGCGTAGTCGATGATTTCCCAGTGCTCCAGGTGGCGCGCGGCCATCTCGGCGAACTTCTGCAGCAGCACCACGGTGATGGCAAAGTTGCCGCAGGCCAGCACGCCGCGCCCGGCCCGGCGCGCGGCGGCATCGATCTCGGCATAGTCCTCGTCGGATAGCCCGGAGGTGCCCACCACCACGTGCGCGCCCTTGGCCAGCGCTTGCAGGATGTTGCGCTTGGCAATGTCCGGCTTGGTGTATTCCACATAAACGTCGAAGGTGCCTTGCGCCAGCTCGTCGATGCTGGTCACCGCCACACCCGGCGTGCCTTTGTGCGCGGTCAGCGCCGCCAGGGCCTGGCCGGCCGCGCCGCGCGACAGCCCGGCCACCAGCGTCATGTCGTCCGCGTGCGCCACGCCCCGCGCCAGTTCGCCGCCGGCCCAGCCGGTCACGCCACCTACGGCGACTCGAATGCGATTGCTCATCGTCTTGCTCTCCTGATCTGGACTGGATGGTTTTCCGGGGTGCCCAACCGCGCCGGGCTGGCTGCCAGGTTGTGCAGCATAAGCCTTTTGCGCGCTTGCCGCTGGCTCAGCCCGCGGCGCGGCGCCGGTCGATCTTGCGCGCCAGCACGATCGAGGTGGTGGTGTGGTTGACGCCATCCAGCGCGCCGATTTCGTCCAGCAGCTTGTCCAGGCGGGCATGGGTGTCGCAGCGGATCACCGCCATGTAGTCCACCGGGCCGCTGACCGAGTTCAGCTCCTCGATTTCGGGAAAGCGCTGCAGCGCCCGCACCACCGCGGGCGCGCTCTTGGGCATCACCGACATGCCGCAGAACGCCAGGATGGCGTTGTCTTCCATTTCCTTGCCCAGCCGCACGCCGTAGCCGGCGATCACGCCATCGCGCTCCAGCCGCGCAAGGCGTGCCACCACGGTGGTGCGGGCAATGCCGAGCTTGCGCGCGAGATTGGCGGCATTCTCGCGCGCGTTGGCCTGCAGCAGGGAGAGCAAGTGGCGGTCGGTCTGGTCAAGTTCGGTCATGGGCGGGCTAGGACTGTGGGCGGGTCAAATGCAGGTGTTTCGTCGATTCGATCGTTGGCCTCGTCTAATCGTTCGATTGTGAGGCTTTTTCGTCAATCTTGTTCCTTCATTCTGCCTGTGCCCGCAACCATACTTCAGCTATGGGCTTGCTCCGCTGAATCACTTCCATGAGGGACATCATGACCTGCATTACGCCAACCGGCCATCTGGACCAAACTGGACAGAACACCCAAGCCAGTCCGCCCGCCACCCCGGTTCGTCAAGCCAGGCAGACGCCGATGCGCGTGGTCGTACTGGGCGCGGGCAAGATCGGCCGCACCATCGCCGTCATGCTGCATGACAGCGGCGACTACCGCGTGACCCTGGTCGACCGCGAGCCCACCCATCTCGAGGGCGTGCCGCAGGGCATCGCCGTGCGCGTCGGCGACCCGGACCAGGCCGAGGATTGCGCACGGCTGCTCGGCGGCGCGCAGGCCGTGCTCAATGCACTGCCATTCCATGCCGCGGTCGGCGTGGCCACGGTAGCGGCCAGCCTTGGCGTGCATTACTTCGACCTGACCGAAGACGTTGCCGCCACGCATGCCATCCGCCGCCTGGCCGAGGGCGCGCGCTCCGTGCTGATGCCGCAATGCGGGCTGGCGCCCGGCTTTATCGGCGTGGTCGGCAATGACCTCGCCCAGCGCTTCGTGCGCGGCGGCGGCGAACTGCTTGACCTGAAGATGCGCGTTGGCGCGCTGCCGCGCTACCCGAGCAATGCGCTCAAGTACAACCTGACCTGGAGCACCGAAGGCCTGATCAACGAATACTGCAACCCGTGCGAGGCCATCGTCGACGGCCGCCGCGTGGAAGTGCCGGCGCTGGAGGGGTTGGAGAGCTTTGCGCTGGACGGCATCGAGTACGAAGCCTTTAATACTTCAGGAGGGCTTGGCACCTTGCCCGAGACGCTGGCGGGCCGGGCGCGCGACGTGGACTACAAATCGATCCGCTATCCGGGGCACTGCGCGGTGATGAAGCTGCTGCTCAACGACCTGCGCCTGCGCGAGCGCCGCGACTGGATGCGCGAGATCTTCGAGAGCGCGATCCCCGCCACGCAGCAGGACGTGGTGATCGTGTTCGCCAACGCCACTGGCTATGCCGCCAGCGGTGGCAAAGGCGGGCGCGGGGCGCTGACACAGGCGTCGTTCTCGGCGCGCATCGGTGGCGCGGATACGGTTGCCGGCCATGTCAATGCGATCCAGCTCACCACGGCGGCCGGCATCTGCACCGCGCTGGACCTGGTTGCCAATGGCGAGTTGCCACAGGCCGGCTTCATTGCGCAAGAGGCGATGCCGCTGGACGTTTTCCTGGCCAACCGTTTTGGCCGACACTACACCCGTCATCCGCTTCAAGAGGCAACGGTATGAAAGCAAAGGAATTCGCGGCCTGCTGGCAGGCCATCGGGCTGACGCCGCCGTGGCGCGACGGCGAAGGCCCCACCGGCGCCTTGCCGGTGCGCTCGCCGATCGACGGCGAGGCATTCGGGCACCTGCCCGCCTGCAGCCTTGCCGAGGCCGATGCGCGTATCGAGCGCGCCCGTGTGACGCAAGCCAGCTGGGCGCTGGTGCCCGCGCCAGTGCGCGGCGAGGTGGTGCGGCGCTTTGGCGAAGTGCTGCGCGAACACAAGAAGCATCTCGGTGAACTGGTTTCGCTGGAGGCCGGCAAGATCCTGCAGGAAGGGCTAGGCGAGGTGCAGGAGATGATCGACATCTGCGACTTCGCCGTCGGCCTGTCGCGCCAGTTGCATGGCCTTACCATCGCCTCGGAGCGGCCCCAGCATGCGATGCGCGAGACCTGGCATCCCTATGGCCTGTGCGGCGTGATCTCGGCCTTCAACTTTCCCGTGGCGGTCTGGGCCTGGAATGCGGCGCTGGCGCTGGTGTGCGGCAATGGCGTGATCTGGAAACCGTCGGAGAAAACGCCCCTCACCGCGCTGGCCATGCAGAGCCTGCTTGACGGCGTGCTGGAGATTGCCGCGCCCCAGCACGTTGGCATCGCCACCGTGCTGTCGGGCGGCCCGGCGCTAGGCCAGCATCTGGTGGAACACGCCGCCGTGCGGCTGGTGAGCGCCACCGGCGCCACCCGCATGGGCCGCGCCGTGGGCATTGCTTGCGCCGAGCGGTTCAAGCGCGCCATCCTGGAACTCGGTGGCAACAACGCCGCGATCATCGCGCCCTCGGCCGATCTCGAACTCGCCGTGCGCGCCATGACTTTCTCGGCGGCGGGCACGGCCGGGCAGCGCTGCACGTCGCTGCGCCGCGCCTTCGTGCATGTCGACGTGCTGGAGGCCGTTACCACGCGCCTGATCCAGGTGTTCAGCCGCCTGCCGGTGGGCGATCCGCTGGCCGAGACAACGCTGGTCGGCCCGCTGATCGATGGCGCCGCGGGCGCCGCCATGGCCGCCGCGCTGCTGCGCTGCCGCGAGCATGGCAACACCGTGCACGGCGGCGAGCGCGTACTGGCCGAAAAGTATCCCAATGCCGAGTATGTGCGGCCCGCGCTGGTGCTGACCGATCGCCAGCACGAGATGATGCTGAGCGAAACCTTCGCGCCGATTCTCTACGTGATGCCGTACACCACGCTGGATGAAGCCATCGCGCTGAACAATGCGTCGGAGCATGGCTTGTCGTCCTGCATCTTCACCGAGTCGCTGCGCGAGGCGGAACGCTTCATGTCGGCAAGCGGCAGCGATTGCGGCATTGCCAATGTGAATATCGGCACCAGCGGGGCGGAGATTGGCGGTGCGTTCGGTGGTGAGAAGGCGACTGGCGGCGGGCGTGAATCGGGCTCGGACGCCTGGAAGGGGTATATGCGGCGCGCGACCAATACCGTGAACTATGGGGATACGCTGCCGTTGGCGCAGGGGGTGCGGTTTGAGGTTTGATGTCTGAGGCCTGCGGTCTTTACGTTCATCTAAACGTTGCGATTCGTAACAAGGGTTACAGCAGGTTGACCCTGTATTACTAAACCGCCCCGTATAACGTTCTTATGGCTAAACCAAGGCTAAACAAGCCACAAGGACGATGAGATGAGAACGTTGATGATGGGTCTCGCGATGGTTGGCGCCGCCATGCTTGGCGGTTGTGCGGTCTACCCGGCTTATCCCGGCTATGGCTATGGGGGCGGCGAGGTCGCAGTGGCGCCGGCGCCGGTCTACGCTGCGCCGCCGGTGGTGGTGGCCCCTGGGTTTTACGGTGGCTACTATGGCTATCGCGGCGGCTACTACGGCGGCCGCCGCTATCGCTACTGGCATTGAAGCGAGAGCGGTAGCACGGGATAGAACGCGGTAAACGCGTGTGCCAGCGCGTGTGTCAGGCCTGGCCGTTGAGCCCGGCCCAGCTCGGCGCCAGCGTCTGCGGCACGTCGATCAGGTCCAGCACGCGGCCAACCGTATGGTCGACCAGTTCCGCCACGCTCTGCGGCTTCTGGTAGAAGCCGGGTACCGGGGGAAAGATGATGCCGCCCATCTCGGTGACGGCGGTCATATTGCGCAGGTGCGCGAGGTTCAACGGCGTTTCGCGCACCATCAGCACCAGCTTGCGGCGCTCCTTGAGCGTGACATCCGCGGCGCGGGTGATGAGATTGTCGGACAGGCCATGCGCCACGGCCGCGAGCGTACGCATGGAGCAGGGCGCCACCACCATCGCATGGGCGGCAAACGAGCCGCTGGCAATGGTGGCGCCGATATCGCGCACGTTGTGGACCACCTGCGCAAAGGCTTCCACCTCGGCCTTGCTGATGTCGAGTTCGTGCTGCAGGTTCATCACGCCCGCCGCCGAGATCAGCAGATGGGCCTCAACCCCAGGCGCGGCGCCCAGTATCTGTACCAGGCGTACCCCGTAGACCGCGCCGGTGGCGCCGGTGATCGCGACGACGATGCGCCGCGGCTTGCCCTCACCCGCTGCACCCGCCGCTGCACCCGCTGCGGTCATGTCGCGCTCAGGCCTTGAGCAGCGATTGCAGTTCGCCGTTCTGGTACATCTCCATCATGATGTCCGAGCCGCCGATGAACTCGCCGTTCACGTAGAGCTGCGGAATGGTCGGCCAGTTGGCGTAGGTCTTGATGCCTTGGCGGATGCCGTCGTCTTCCAGCACATTGACCGTGGTCGGTGCGTCGACGCCGCAGGCCTTCAGGATCTGGATGGCACGGCCGGAGAAGCCGCACATCGGGAACTGGGCGGTGCCCTTCATGAACAGGACCACCGGGCTGCCCTTGACGATCTGGTCGATCTTTTGCTGCACGTCACTCATGATGTCTCTTTTCAGTTGCTCGCGGTGCAGGCACTGGCCGGCACCGCTATCGGGAAATCGGAAAGGGCGCGCGTGATGCGTGCGCCTTGATGCAATCAAGTATTTGATTTTACCGGAATCGGCTGCCGGCTTCAGGCGGCCGCCCCGGCCTGTGCTGGCAGGCGAGCCGCGCTGCAGCGTTCATGGCCGGCCAGGTCGCGCGCGGTAAAGATCTCGGCCATGCCGGCGGCGGCCAGCAGGTCGCGGGCAGCCTGGCCCTGGTCGTAGCCGTGCTCCATCAGCAGCCAGCCGCCCGCATGCAGGCGCGCGGCGGCCCCGGCCACGATTGCCCCCAGGTCCGACAATCCATCGCCATGATCGGTCAGCGCATCGATCGGCTCGAAGCGCAGGTCGCCCTGGCCCAGGTGCGGGTCTGCGGCGGCGATATAGGGCGGATTGCTCACGATCAGGTCGAAGCGCAGGCCAGCGGGCAGTGCGGCGTACCAGTCGGAGGCCAGAAAACGCACGTTGCCGGCGCCCAGGGCGCGCGCGTTGTCTTGCGCCACCTGTAGCGCGCCGGGCGAGATATCGGTCGCCCAGACCTCGGCGTCGGGCCGTTCGCAGGCTAGCGTGACGGCCAGCGCGCCGGAGCCGGTGCCCATGTCGAGCACCCGGGGCGCAGCCAGCGGCGCCAGCAGCTTCAAGGCCGCTTCCACGGCGATTTCGGTGTCCGGGCGCGGAATCAGCACATCCGGGGTCACGCGGAAGGCGCGCCCGAAGAATTCACGCTCACCCAGCAAGTAGGCCACCGGCTCGCCGCCCAGGCGGCGTCCGAGCAAGGCGGCCACGCCGTCGCGCTGGGCCGGGGCTAGCGTTTCGTCGTCGCGTGTGATCAGCTGGGTGCGGGTGAGCCCGGTGACATGGCTGATCAGCAGGCGCGCCTCCAGCGCGGGCAAGCCGGCTGCCGCAGCCGCGGCCAGGGCGTCGCGTACCGTGGCCGTCTCAGGCAATGAGACCGGCGTGCCGGCATTGGGGCTGGGGGAGGTGGCGGTGGACGTGGTGCTGGGCATGGAGAGGGCAAAAAAACAAAACCCCGTCGGGAGGTGCCCTGACGGGGTTTGCAGTGTAACGCGCTTGCCTGGGCGGCGGTGCCTGGGCGCGATGCGCCAGCCTCTTGCCGCCGTGGCGCGCGGATTACTTGTTGACGGCGTCCTTGGCCTTGTCAGCGCTGGCGTTGACAGCATCCTTGGCGGCGTCCTTAGCCTTTTCCATGGCGTTGCCGGCGTCGACCTTGGCCTTTTCGGCGGCAGCGGAAACGTCGGAAGCCGCGCTGCTGGCAGCGGCCTTGGCAGCATCGGCGGCATTGCTGGCGGCGGATGCGGCGTCGCTGGCGGCGGCCTTGGCGGATTCAGCGGCGCTTTGCATGGCGCTGTCGGCGCTCGGCGTGGCGGGGGCTTCTTCCTTCTTGCTGCAGGCAGCCATGGCGGCAGTGATCATCAACAGCGCGAGCAATTTCTTCATGATTTCGTCCTTTTGTCCGTTTTCGAGTGGCGACACGCCGACCTCTGTATGGCGGCTCAGTCGAAATCGATTATAGACAGCGAAAAATGGCACGCCAGTGCTGTTGCAAGCATTTACAACAGATACAAAGGTTTTCGTTCAGAAATCGCGATTTATGCAGTGCGATCAAAAAATCTGCCTAAATGACCGGTAATTCGTCGCAATAACCTGCTAATGCCCAGCGATTAATGCCCTTCGCCCAGCGCCGCCAGCTGGTCCGCCTGATGTTCCGCGGACAAGGCGGACAGGAGCTCGTCGAGATCGCCGTCCATGATCATGTCGATCTTGTAGAGCGTCAGGTTGATGCGGTGATCCGTCACGCGCCCCTGCGGGAAATTGTAGGTGCGGATACGATCACTTCTGTCGCCGGTGCCGATCAGGTTGCGCCGGGTGCTGGCTTCTTTCGCCTGGGCCGCGCGCAGCTTCGCGTCCATCAGCCGGGCCGCCAGGACCTTCATGGCCTTGTCCTTGTTGCGGTGCTGGCTGCGGTCGTCCTGGCACTCCACCACGATGCCGGTGGGCAGGTGGGTCAGGCGCACGGCCGAGTCGGTCTTGTTCACGTGCTGGCCACCGGCGCCGGAGGCGCGGAAGGTATCCACACGCAGGTCGGACGGATTGATTTCCACCTCGGTCACCTCATCGGCCTCGGGCATGACTGCCACCGTACAGGCCGAAGTGTGGATGCGTCCCTGGGCCTCGGTGGCTGGCACACGCTGCACGCGATGGCCGCCGGATTCGAACTTCAGCCGGGAAAAGGCCGCATCCCCGGCGATGCGGATGATCACTTCCTTGTAGCCGCCCAGGTCGGACGGCGATTCGCTCATCACCTCCACCTGCCACCGCTGGCGCTCGGCGTAGCGTGTGTACATCCGCAGCAAATTGGCGGCGAACAGCGCGCTTTCCTCGCCGCCGGCACCTGCGCGGATTTCCAGCAGCAGGTTGCGGTCGTCGTTGGGATCCTTGGGCAGCAGCAGTTTCTGCAGGCTGCCTTCCAGCGTTTCCAGCCGCTCGCGGGCCGCGGTGATCTCATCGGCCGCGAACTCCTTCATCTCGGGATCGTCCAGCAGCGCTTGCGCGGTGGACAGGTCTTCCTGTGCCTGGCAGTACTGCGCATATTGCTCGGCCACCGGCGTCAGTTCGGCGTGTTCGCGCGTGAGCTTGCGGTACTGGTCGATCTTGGCGGTGGCATCTTCGCGCGCAAGCAGGGCGTTGACTTCGTCGAGTCGCTCGGACAATTGGTCGAGCTTGGCAAGCATGCTGGCTTTCATGGGGGTCCGAAGGGGCGCGGTGAAACGGGTGGAGACGGATGTTGCTGCTGGATGCGTGCGGGCCTATGGCCTATGGCCTATGGCCTGAGGCAACGCAAAGCTGGCCGCGCGCAGGACACGCACGGCCGAGGCGAGCGCGGCTAGCGCTCGGAGTGGCTGCTGTGGCGGAACAAGCCCGGCACCAGGCGCAGCAAGGTCTCGCGGTCGTCGCCCTGGGTGTGGTTCAGGGCGTGGGTCGGGCCGTGCAGGAATTTGCGGGTGAGCGCGCCGGACAGGGCTTCGAGCACGGCTTGCGGGTCGTCGCCGCGCGCCAGCATGCGGCGCGCGCGCTCCAGCTCCGCCTGGCGCATGGCCTCGCCCTGCTCCTGCAGTTCGCGGATGACAGGCACCACGCTGCGGGTTTCCAGCCAGTGCATGAAATTCTGCACGCGGCTTTCGATGATGGCTTCCGCCTGGGCCACGGCGGCCTGGCGCATGGCATTGCCCTCGCGCACGATGGCGCCGAGGTCGTCCACGGTGTACAGGAAGACGTCGTCCAGGCGCGCGACTTCGGGCTCCACGTCGCGCGGCACGGCCAGGTCCACCATCATGATGGGGCGGTGGCGGCGCAGCTTGACGGCGCGTTCCACCGCGCCCAGCCCGATGATGGGCAGGGAGCTGGCGGTACACGACACCACGATGTCGAACTCATGCAGGCGCGCGCCCAGCTCCGACAGGCGGATGGCCTCGGTGGTCAGGCCCTGGCCGGCGAGTTGCTCGGCCAGCCGCTCGCCACGCTCCACGGTGCGGTTGGCCACCACGATCTGGCGCGGCATTTGCGCCGCGAAGTGCGTGGCGCACAGCTCGATCATCTCGCCCGCGCCGATGAACAGCACGCGCTGGGTCGAGACGCTTTCAAAAATCCGCTGGGCCAGGCGCACCGCGGCAGCGGCCATGGATACCGAGTGCGCGCCGATCTCGGTCTGGCCGCGGACTTCCTTGGCCACCGCGAACGTGCGCTGGAACAACTGGTTCAGGTAGGTGCCCAGCGCGCCAGCCTCACCGGCGGTGCGCACGGCATCCTTCAACTGGCCCAGGATCTGGGTTTCGCCCAGCACCATCGAGTCCAGCCCGCTGGCCACGCGGAAGGCATGTCGCACGGCTTCGGACTGCGGCAACGAGTACAGGTGGGGCGCGAGTTCGCCGGCCGGCACGTTATGGTGCTGCGCCAGCCAGCGCAGCGTGTGCTCGAAGCCTTCCGAACCCGACAGCAGCACATCGGTGGCGCAATAGATCTCGGTGCGGTTGCAAGTGGAAAGGATGGCGGCTTCGGTGCCATTCTTGCCGGCCAGGTGGGTGCGCAAGGCGCCCAGGGCGGGTTTGATCTGCTCAAGCGGAAACGCCACTCGCTCGCGCAGCGAGACGGGCGCCGTGGTGTGATTGATACCGATCGCGAGCAGTTGCATGGTGGGGAGCATGTCTCTCTGGCCGGGCTCCGGGCGGCGGCTTTGCAGGCTGCAGCGCGGGAGTCAGGTGCAATCCGGGCATGAATTCAAGCGCGGATTCCGGCGCAAAGCGCCGCCGAACCGGGCTACATTATAGCGCCCGGCGCGGATCTTGCCGGAGCGCGGCCGGGTTTACCGTATTGTTGCGGCCACGCGCGGCGACTGGCGGGACTCCCCGGGCAGCGCGCCATATTCAGGAATTTGGGAGAAAGTGATGTTGGGTACGCTGGTGGTAGGGGTGCTGGCTGGGCTGGCGGCGCGGTGGCTGCACCCCGTGGGCCGGGTCAGCCTGGTTGCGGCGGTAGTGTTCGGCGTACTGGGCGCGCTGGCCGCGTTTTACGGCGGCCGTGGGCTGCACTGGTTTGTCGACGGGCAGATGGCGGGCTGGTTCGCGGCCATCCTGGGCGCGGCCGTGCTGGTTGGCGTCGGGGGCGTGGCCAGGGGGAGGTGAGACCGGCTCAATGCCTCTCAACCTCGAACTAACCCTCGAACTAACGCCGAACCAGGCTTAAGGCAGGTTACCCGCGCTGCGCCAGAAACCGTCTCAAGACCCCGCTCGAATAATGGCTGGCCACGTCGGTCAGGAACGCCGCAAAATCCACGTGCGCGGTATCGTCGGCCCGATCCGACAGCGTGCGCATCACCGCATGCCGCACGCCATACTCATGGCAAACCTGCGCCACCGCGGCACCTTCCATTTCCACCGCCAGCACGCCGGGCAAGCGCTCGCGCAACTCGGCCGCGGCGGCGGGGGAGCCGATGAACTGGTCGCCGCTGGCGATCATCCCCACATGCAGCCTGGGCGCGCTGACCCCGAAGCGCGCCAGCACGCCGGCCGGGACGGAGGTCGGCAGATCATCCCGCAGGTAGCCTGCCACGGCCTCGCGCAGCGCGGCGGTCAGCGCCGGGTCGGTGGGGAATTCAGCGCGATCCAGCAGCGGCACCTCATGCCGGGCAAAAAACGGCCGCGCGTCCAGGTCGTGCTGCAGCGTGCGGTCCGCCACCACCACGTCCCCGACCCGCGTCTCGGCCCCGATGCCGCCGGCCAGGCCGGTGAAGACGATCTCATCCACGCCGAACTCGCGCACCAGGGTGACCGTGGTGGCCGCCGCCGCCACCTTACCCATGCGCGCGAGCACCAGCACGCAGCGCTGGCCGTAAAGATGGCCAACGTGATAGTCGCGCATGCCGATCGTCTGCACGGTGGCGCGGGCATCATCGTGGCGCATGGCGGCGATCAGGCCGTCGACTTCATCGTGGATGGCGGCGAGGATACCAAGGGTCATGGCGAGGCGTGGCTGGATTGGAGAAACGCACAGCATACCGGGCCGGGGCAAGGCGGCAAAGCAGCGCGGTTGCATGCTCCCGCTCACGCAAGGAAAGCTGCGCAGATGGCAGCGCCTTTGCTACAGTGCGCTGGCGTATCCATCACATGGGGCATCGATGCAGGCAACCACAACGCAGGGCTTTCAAGACCGGCGGGCAGCGCGCCAGGCGCTGGCAGACTGGCGTGAGCAGGGCGTGCTCGGCGCCGACGGCGTGGCCGCCGGCTGGCCAGGGACCGAGCCCGACGCGGCGCAGTGGCGGACCTGGCTCGATCGCACATTGGTGATGCTGGGCGCCGCGCTGCTTTGCGCTGGCGTGATCGTGTTCTTCGCCTTCAACTGGCAGGACCTGCACAAGTTTGCCAAGTTTGGCTTGCTGGCCGGCGCGCTGACGCTGCTGGCGGGATTCGCCTGGCTGCGCCCGCCCGCCGACATGGCGGGGCTGGCGGCGCTCTGCGGCGCCCAGGTGGTGGCCGGCGTGCTGCTGGCCGTGATCGGGCAGGTGTACCAGACCGGCGCAGACGCGTGGCAGCTGTTCGCCCTGTGGGCACTCCTGGCGATCCCGTGGGCGCTGGCCGCGCGCGCGGCGCCGCACTGGTGGGTGGTGATCGTGCTGGCCAATGTGGCGCTGCTGCGGTATCTCAGCGTGCGCCTTGGCGTGGGTGGCATGTTCGACCTGCTGTTTGGGGCGGCTGGCGAACGGGCCACCACGCTCTCGTTGCTGGAGGCCACGCTGGTGCAACTGGTGCTGTGGTTCGCGCTGCGCGCAGTGGCGCCGGCCTACGGCTTTCGCGGGCTGGCCGGCGCGCGCATCCTTGCCACGCTGGCGTGCGCCTACGCCGGCTGGCTCGGCCTCGCCAGCATCCTGCACAACCGCTTCGACCCCGCCATGTTCGGCGCGGCCATGCTCACGCTGGGCGGGCTGCTTGCGTGGTTCCGGCTGCGGGCATTCGATGTGGTGGCGCTCAGCCTGGCCAGCTTCTCGGTCATCGTGCTGCTGGTGACCGGGGTTGCCCGGCTGCTGCTGGAGGGCAGCCGGGACGCGTTCGGCGCCTTCCTGATCCTCGGGCTGCTGACCATTGGCCTGTCCGCCGCGGCGGCGGCCTGGCTGCTGCGCGCCTATCGACACCACGGGCAAGCCCAAAGCGGCGCGCCCAACGGAGAGCCGGCATGACCAGCGACCGTCACGTAGTGCAAAGGTTGTGGCAGGACCTGGCCGCGCGCGGCTTGGTGCAAGGGCAGCCGCAAGCCGCACAAGGGCGCACGCCGTGGGCCGTCAGGCTGCTGATGGGCCTCGCGGGCTGGCTCGGTGCGGTGTTCTTCCTCACCTTCCTGCTCGGCTCGGTCTTCGTGGCCGCGCGCGACAACGCCACGGCAATGGCGCTGTGCGGCGCCGCCATGATCGCGCTGGCCGCGGTGCTGTACCAGCGCCGCGCGGGCGCCACCGCGCTCGAGCAATTCGCGCTGGCCGTCAGCCTCAGCGGCCAGGGCCTGCTCGTGTATGGCGCGAGCCAGGCCTACGGCGGCGGCCGCCTGCTCGAGTCGGCCGCTTTCTGGGGCGCGCTCGCGCTGCTGGAAGCCGTGCTCTATATGCTGGTCAGCAACCGGCTCCATCGCTTCCTGGCCGCGCTGGGCGTATGGACCGGCGTGGCCCTGGCGCTCCACCTGGCCATGACGCCCGGCCTGCGCCATGTCTGGCAAGCCATGAGCTTCTCGCTAGGCTGGCTCGCGCCCTTCGCCATGACGCTGCTCACCGGCTTCGTGCTGGCGGAGGGGCGGCTCTGCGCCGCCGGGCTACACAACTGGATCGAGCCGGCCGCGGATGCCACGCTGCTGTTCGCACTGGGCGCGGCCTTGGTGGTGACGGGCCTCAGCCAGCCTCAGGCACTGCTGTTCGATGCCGACACCGGGCGCCACGCCGGCAACTACTGGATGGCCGGCGCGCTGTTTGGCGCGGTGCTCGCCGCGTTTGTCCTTGCCGAAGCAGGCCGGCTGCAGCTAAGCCCGGCGGTGCGGGGCACCGCGCTTGCCGGCGCGGTGCTGTTTGGCGCCTTGCTCGCCGGTGCGCCGGCGGTAGTCGCCGCCGCCCTTGCGCTCGGCCTGGCGCTGCGTCGCGGCTCGCTGCCCTGGCTGGGCCTGGCCGTCGCCGCGCTCGGCAGCGGCTTCATCTGGTACTACAGCGCGCTGCACTGGACGCTGCTGATCAAGTCCGCCACGCTCGCCGGCGCCGGCATCGCCGTGCTGCTGCTGCGCATGGCGCTGCGCCGCGATGGCGCAAGGAGACAAGCATGAAACGCTGGATACTATTGGCATGGGTGCTCACGCTCGGGCTGGCCGCCTTCGCCATCACGGGCAAGGAACGGCTGCTGGCGCATGGCGACACCGTCTACCTGCGCCTGGCGCCAGTCGATCCGCGCTCGCTCATGCAAGGCGACTACATGGCGCTGAACTTCGCCATCGCCGAGTCCATCCGCCAGGCAGGCAAGCTGCAAGGCATCGAGCCCGCCCGCGAGCAAGTTGCCGTGATCCGCCGCGATGCACGTGGCGAGGCTACCTTCGTGCGCCTGCACACGGGCGCGGCACTGGCCGCCGGCGAGCAACTGCTGCGCATCCAGAACGTGCCGGCCCGCTGGGGCGGCACGCAGGCGCAGGTGTCCACCGATGCGTACTTCTTCCAGGAAGGGCAGGGCGCGCGGTTCGAGAAGGCGCGCTATGGCGAGTTCCGCGTCGGGCCGGACGGGCAAGCGCTGCTGGTGGGGCTGCGGGGGGAGGATTTGGGGGCACTGTGAGAGGGGGGGCGCTGAGTGGCGGCTCAGCTTAGCAGGGCCATACGGCTAAAACCTTGAATACGTCTGCGTCGCCCATGCTCTGGTCGATGACAGCAATCGAGATTGTCGCGAGCATCGAGGAAATCCACAGCGTGTATGGGCCCTCTCAGTGGTGCAATGACCGGCGTAAGTCTATCGGGGAAGAGCCCCAAGCTTTGCTTGCGCGTCTTCGTATGGTCGGCAGTCGATGCCTCGTGAATGCGCAAATGCATCGCTGCCGACGCTATACTAGATAAGTCGCTGCAACCACAGCGACCGGGATTGGCGTCTCGAAAACGTGGGAAGACAGCCGCCGCAAGGCGGCTCTTTTGAACTCGTCAAGCGGAGGCGCACATGCCCCAGTCCTTGTTTGTCCGAATCGCCTGTACCTGGCATTCTGCTTACCCCAAAGTCCCCGTGCTTCCAAAGCGCATGCGCTCCCAACTCGGGAGGGCATCCAATGTGTAAGCACCCCCACTACAACATCAGCGCCGAGCAGACGGGCCGCGATATCTTCGTGACCGCGCACGCTGCATCCGAAAGCCCGCTTAGCCTCGCCGCCGAAAAGGCTGCCCAACTCAACGCGCTGCTGTCGGTCGCTATCGAGAACGCTGCCGGGGCACACTTGCCAACTTGACGGAGGAGACCCAGGGCCATCTGCTCTCGCTGGCGGCGGTACTTGCGAACGAAACCTTGGTGTTGAGCGAACTCGCGGTCTTGCGGGACTTGGAGGGGGCGCGCGATGGATGAACTTGTGGCGGGCTTGTACGAGCGGGATGCGTCAGCAGTCTCGTGAAATAAGAAGCCCCGCAGGCGTTTTGTCGCGCGGGGCTTCTGTTTGTTTGCATCAGAGTGGACTTTCACCCCGCTGCCGAGTCGTTTCGCCTATTTGCCGCGCTTCGCACGGAAGTAGCGGTCCCATCCTGCGGCACCTGGCAAAGCCAGGTCCCGATCGAGCCGACCCTCCCGGCACTCTGCGAAATCGCCGTCCCGCTCGTTCTAAACGGGTGCTCATGCCACGCACAAGCCTGCATCGCGCAAGCGGCGCAACAGGGCGCCGCGCTTGGCGTGGGAAGCCAGGAGCTGCTGCAGCGCACGCTCGAATGCTTCGCGGCTCGATGTGAGCGCATAACCGTCCGCCAGCTCCGCCAGCGCCTTCGTTGCCTCATCATAGGCCGACGCCGTGCCCCTCTGTACCTGCACATCAATGGCTGCCCAGCGCTTGTCCGCATCGTTCATCACCAGCCTCAGTTGCGCTTCGCGCTTTCGGCGGAGTGCGGCCTCCTGCCTGGTGTGTGCCTTTGCTTCGCGCTTCAGGCGCGCAACGGATGCCGCTTCGGCGAGTTCCCGCAGATGACCGAGGATGCGCCGCGCGGTGGAAGGCGGTGTTGAAACGTGCTGCGCTTTCAGCCAGGCGGCATGTCGCAACCGGACCTGGCGTTCCGCTTGATGTACCAGCCCTTGGGCTAGCAGTTTCAGCACCGCTGCCATTTCCTCGCGTGGCAATTCGCGCAGCCAAGCATCGATGCGATCATCCTGCGCGGCATCGCCCGGCGAAACGTCGGGGCTCGCCGCCGCAGCGGCGGCCAGCAGGTCGGGATCGATCTCCAGGAATTCGACTAGCGCTTCCTGCGGCGGCGACAGTGTCGCCAGGCCGGGGGGCACCTCCGGCTCCAGTGCGTCGTCCGAAAGGTCATGGGATCCCGCCAGCCAGCCAAGGTAAAGCGGGCGCAGGTCGCCACGCATCAGCTCGGCGCGCAGGGGGGCCAAGCGCCGCATCCAGCCGCTGCCGTCTTGCATGCCAAAGCGGTCATAGTCTTCGCCTTCGTTGAGTGACCACTCAATGATCCAGTGTTCTCCGTGTGTCTCGATGGTCGAGGCATGCCGGATGGCGAAAGGCTTCAGTTCCGCTTTGCCAAACGTGGATAGCGGCACGCGTAGCGCCAGCCTGCTGCTGCACCAGTTGGCGGTGTAGACGAAGACGTCGAAATATCGCCGCATCCAGTCAGCCGGATCTGCCTTCAGATCGCCCCACTCATAGTGATTGACGAAGCCCGCGGGGCTGATCTGGGCGCGCGTGGAGACGGCGCGCAGCTGCGCCATCTCGGCGCGGGTGAGCGGCCGGTCGATGGCCGCGAATTCGTAGTATTGGTATTCGCTCATGCTGGTTGGATAGATACAGGCGCCTGCATCGCTGATTTCGCGCTGCGACTCGATCAGTAATGGTACCGGCAGGCAACGATGCCAATCTGGTTCTCTGTTGTGCCATTGATGAAGCGCGTTGTCATCGATGTCCGTGACCAGAAACCTGTCCTATTGTCCGTCAAAGGGCGCTGATTTCCCGATGCGCCTTACGTTGCCCTTGATAGATGTATCCATTCGGATACGATGCGGGTTATGACCACACTTAACCGCACCGCTGAATTCAGCGCCTGGATCTCGACCCTCAGGGATCTGACGGCAAGGGCCAAGATCCTGGTGCGCCTCAAGCGAGCCGAACAAGGCAACTTTGGCGATTCGGAGCCAATTGGGGATGGCCTGTCGGAGATGAGGATCGACTTCGGCCCTGGCTACCGCATCTATTACGGCCGCGAAGGTGCTGTGGCTTACTTGCTTATTTCAGGCGGCGATAAGTCGACTCAGAAAGCCGACATCAAGTGAGCTAAGGAAATGTGGAAAACGATCAAGAAGGAGTCATCATGAACAAGATCGAAGTGGCACGCTTCGATGCCTCGGATTATCTCGACAGCGAAGAAATGATCTCTGAGTACCTCAATGCAGCTTTGGAAGAGGACGACACTGCAGTGCTGCTTGCCGCTATTGCGGACATTGCCAAGGCACGTGGTATGACCAGAATGGCTGCCGACTCTGGACTTGGCCGTGAGAGCCTTTACAAAGCACTCGCTCCGGGCGCAAAGCCTCGCTTCGACACCATCATGAAACTCCTGCACGCGCTCGGCGTGAAGCTCACAACAGTGCCCGACGCTCACGCATAACTAACCGACGCCACGGCCAAAAATAAAAACCCCCCGCCACCTCAAGGGGTGGCGGGGGGTTTTGTTGTCGGACGAAGTTCGCCGACGTTCGATACTCGGCTTAGACGTTAAACAAGAAGTTCATCACGTCGCCATCCTTCACCACATACTCCTTGCCTTCCGCGCGCATCTTGCCGGCTTCCTTCGCGCCTTGCTCACCCTTGTAGGTAATGAAGTCCTCATAGGCGATGGTCTGGGCGCGGATGAAGCCGCGTTCGAAGTCGGTGTGGATCACGCCGGCCGCTTGCGGCGCGGTGTCGCCCACGTGGATGGTCCAGGCGCGGACTTCCTTCACGCCGGCGGTGAAGTAGGTCTGCAGGCCGAGCAGGGTGAAGCCGGCGCGGATCACGCGGTCCAGGCCGGGTTCTTCCATGCCGAGGTCGGCCAGGAACACGGCCTTGTCTTCGTCGTCGAGGTCGGCGATTTCAGCTTCGATGGCGGCGCAGACGGCCACGACCGGCGACTTGGTCTTGGCGGCGTGGGCGCGCACGGCGTCCAGGTGCGGGTTGTTCTCGAAGCCGTCTTCACGCACGTTGGCCACGTACATGGTGGGCTTGGCGGTGATCAGGCACAGCGGCTTGATGGCGGCCCATTCTTCATCGGACAGGTCGAGCGTGCGCACCGCCTTGGCCTCGTTGAGCACGGCCTGGGCTTTTTCCAGCACGGCCACCAGGCGCAGCGCTTCCTTGTCGCCGGCGCGGGCGGGCTTGATGTAGCGGGCGTGGGCTTTTTCGACGGTGGAGAGGTCGGCCAGCGCCAGTTCCGTGTTGATCACCTCGATGTCGGACAGCGGATCGACCCGGCCGGCGACGTGGATCACGTTGTCGTCTTCGAAGCAGCGCACCACGTGGGTGATGGCGTCGGTTTCACGGATGTTGGCCAGGAACTGGTTGCCCAGGCCTTCACCCTTGGACGCGCCAGCCACCAGGCCGGCAATGTCGACGAATTCGACCACGGCCGGCAGGATGCGCTCGGGCTTGACGATCTCGGCCAGCTTGGCGAGCCTCGTATCCGGCACTTCCACCACGCCCACATTGGGCTCGATGGTGCAGAACGGATAGTTCTCGGCGGCGATGCCGGCCTTGGTCAGGGCGTTGAACAGCGTGGACTTGCCGACATTGGGCAGGCCGACGATGCCGCATTTGAGGCTCATGGTAAACCTTTAAAAATCAATGGGTTGCGGTTCACCCTGGGTGCGTCCGGCGCACTGGAATGGCGCGGCGATGGGGACGCAGAGGGGAGGGTTCAGCACGAGACAACACAGCCAAAGCGGGGCGTTGCTCACCGGTTTTGTGCTGGGGTGCCATCAGAAAGATGGCTATTGTAACCTCGCCGGACGCTGCGCTGAACCGGCTGGCCGCGCCTGCCGCCTGCTGGATTTGTGCGCCTCGCGGGCGTGCGCCCCTTTGCCGCAGGCGCCCGGGTGCCGCTTCATGCGCGCGAGGGCGCACCAAAGCCATCGTGCCGGGGTGGCTATAATCCACGCATGACTCGTCCATCTCCCTCCCGTTTCCAGGTTGCCGTGGTTGGCGGCGGCATCGTCGGCAAGGCTTGTGCGTTGTTGCTGGCCCAGCAGGGCATGCAGGTGGCGCTGATCGCGCCGCGATTGCCTGCCGGCGCGGCCGCGCCGGATCCTGGCCAGTGGGACAGCCGTATCTACGCCTTCTCGGCGAGCTCGCAAGCCTTGCTGGAGCGGTTGCGCGTGTGGGAGGCGCTGGACCCGGCGCGGATGCAGCCGGTGTGCGACATGCGCGTGTTTGGCGACGCGAGCGCGGCGCAGGCGGATGCCTCGGCTGCCGGCGATCTCCATTTCTCGGCCTACGCGGCCACCGTGGCGCAACTGGCGTGGATCATCGAATCCGGGCATGTGGAGCGCGTGCTCGATACCGCGCTGCGCTTCCAGCACCAGGTGCACTGGCATGACGATACGGCTGCGGCGTTCGCGCGCGACCATGATGGCGTGACGCTGACCCTGGCCGGCGGCGACAAGGTGCGCGCGGCTTGCGTGGTGGGCGCCGATGGCGCGCGCTCGTGGGTGCGCGAGCAATGCCACATTCCGGTCACCAAGCGGCACTATCGCCAGCTTGGCGTCGTGGCGAATTTCGAATGCGAGCTGCCGCACCAGGACACGGCCTGGCAGTGGTTCCTGGGCACGCGGCCCAAGCTGATGGCGGACGAGGAGCCGGCCAACGGCGAGATCCTGGCGTTGCTGCCGTTGCCGGGCCGGCGCGTGTCGATGGTGTGGTCGGCCGACGATGCCCATGCGAGTGAGCTGCTGGCGTTGTCGCCCGAGGCGTTGGCCGATACCGTGATGCAGGCTGCCAGCGGCGCCGTGGGACGCCAGTTTGGCGCGCTGCGCTGCATCACGCCCGCGCAGGGCTTCCCCCTGGTGCTGCAGCGCGCCGATCAGTTTGTGCAACCGCACGTGGCGCTGGTGGGCGACGCCGCCCACGTGGTGCACCCCTTGGCGGGGCAGGGCATGAACCTGGGTTTGCGCGATGTGGCGGAACTTGGCCGCGTGATGGCCGCCAAAGAGTCTTTCCGTGCAGAAGGCGACTTGCGCTTGCTGCGCCGCTACGAGCGCGCGCGCGCCACCGATTTGTTGTCGCTGACGGCGGCTACCGATGGCCTGCATCGGCTGTTTTCCCTGCCTGGCGGCGTGGCGCGCACGGTGCGCAATGCCGGCATGCGGGTCGTGGGCGGCCAGTCGCTGCTCAAGCGTTTTCTTATCGGCCGCGCGCTGGGCTGAGCGCCCGCCCCTTGAACCCTGAATCCCGAGCTCGCTCGCGCGAACCGAATCATCGAATTACTGGAGTCATCATGTTGCATTTCCTGCGCCGCCGTCCCGCCCTGTCCGCCACCATCGTTGGCGGCATTGCGGCTGCCGGCTTCGCGCTGCACGCCATGGCGGCGGGCGAGCCCGGCACCGACCGCATCAAGGAATCGGTGCAAAAGATGCTGGGCGGGCGCGCTGAAGTGAAGAGCGTGGCCAAGACTCCCGTGCCCGGCTTGTTCGAGGTCAACATCGGTGGCCAGGTGGTCTACACCGATGCCACTGGCCGTTACATCATCAATGGCGAGATGGTGGACTCCAAGACCGGCACTAACCTGACCGAGGAGCGGCTGGCCGATATCAATCGCATCAAGTGGTCGGACCTGCCGCTGGCGCGCGCGATCAAGTGGAGCAAGGGCGATGGCAGCCGCCAGGTGGCGGTGTTTTCCGACCCCAACTGTGGTTACTGCAAGCGCATCGAGCAGACGTTCCAGCAGATGGACAACATCACGGTCTACACCTTCCTGTACCCGGTGCTGTCGCCGGATTCGTCGGTGAAGGCCAAGCAGGTGTGGTGCGCGGCCGATCGCACCAAGGCCTGGCGCGACTGGATGATCAGCCACGTGGCGCTGACCGGCAACGGCAGCTGCAAGACCCCTGTGGATGACAACCTGGCGCTCGGCCAGAGCCTGAACATCACCGGCACCCCGGCCGTGTTCTTCATGGACGGCACCCGCATTCCCGGCGCCGCCGACGCCGCCACGCTCGAGCGCAAGCTCGCCAGCCTCAAGAAGTAAGCACGTCGCGCCGGCGGCCTTCCCGGCGCTGCTGTGCCGGAGCCGGCCGGTCGTCTTTGCTCAAGAATCAAGAACCGGAAGGAGACTCCATGACGTTCCAGGCATTGCTGCTGACCCAGGCCGACGGCGCGACCCAGGCCGCCGTTACCGCGCTCGACGAATCCAGCCTGCCCGCCGAGGGCGATGTGCTGGTGGCCATCGACTACTCCACCATCAATTTCAAGGACGGGCTGGCCATTACCGGCCGCTCGCCGGTGGTGCGCAAGTGGCCGATGGTGGCGGGCATCGACGGCGCCGGCACGGTGCTGGAATCCGCCCATGCACGCTGGAAGGCCGGTGACAAGGTCGTGCTCAACGGCTATGGCGTGGGCGAGACGCATTGGGGGTGCCTGGCGCAGCGCGCCCGCCTCAAGGGCGACTGGCTGGTGGCGCTGCCGGCTGCCTTCACCACGCAGCAGGCCATGGCCATCGGCACGGCCGGCTACACCGCCATGCTGTCGGTGCTGGCGCTGGAGCGCGCTGGCATCAAGCCGGGCGATGGCGAGGTGCTGGTGACCGGCGCCTCGGGCGGCGTGGGCTCGGTAGCCATCGCCATCCTGTCGAAGCTGGGCTATCGCGTGGTGGCCTCCACCGGCAAGACGGCCGAAGCGGATTTCCTCAAGGCACTGGGCGCGGCCGAAGTGATCGACCGGACGGAGCTGGGCAAGCCCGGTAAGCCGATGCAGAAGGAGCGCTGGGCTGCGGTGGTGGATTCGGTTGGCTCGCACACGCTGGTCAATGCCTGCGCGCAGGTGCGCTACGGCGGCGCGGTCACCGCGTGCGGGCTGGCGCAAGGGCTGGATTTCCCGGCTTCGGTGGCGCCCTTCATCTTGCGTGGCATCACGCTCTACGGCATCGATAGCGTGATGGCCCCGATGGCCCTGCGTGAGCGGGCCTGGCAGCGGCTGTCGCAGGACCTGGAGCCGGATCGCCTGCGCGCGATCACCCGCGAGATCGGCTTGTCGGAGGCGATCGAGGCCGGGCGCAAGATCGTCGACGGTGGCATGCGCGGGCGCGTGGTGGTGAACGTCAACGCCTGAGCCGGCGCGTAGTCCGGGGCGGGCATGGCGCTACAATCACGCTCATGAAGCCGATCCATTACGCCATTGCCCCGCTTCAACCGGAAGCGCACCTGTTCGCCGTCACCGTCACGGTAGACGCCCCCAATCCCGCCGGCCAGCAGTTCTACCTGCCGGCGTGGATTCCCGGCAGCTACATGATCCGTGACTTCGCACGCAATATCGTGCGCATCCGTGCGCAGGCCGGCGGCAAGGCGGTGGCGCTCACCAAGCTCGACAAGCAGAGCTGGCAGGCGGCCCCGGTGGACGGGCCGCTTACGCTCAGCTATGAGGTCTACGCCTGGGATTTGTCGGTGCGCGCCGCGCACCTGGACGCCACGCACGGCTTTTTCAACGGCAGCTCGGTCTTCCTTTGCGCCGAAGGGCAGGAAGACCAGCCCTGCACGGTCGATATCCATGCGCCCGCCGGCGAGGCTTATGCCGGATGGCGGGTCGCCACGGCCATGCGCGAGGCGCCCGGCCGCGGTGGCGCCAAGCGCTACGGCTTCGGCCGCTACCAGGTGGCCGACTACGACGAACTGGTCGATCACCCGGTTGAGATGGGCAACTTCACCATGGGCAGCTTCCGCGCCTGCGGCGCCCAGCACGACGTGGTGTTCACGGGCCGCGTGCCGCAGCTCGATCTCGAGCGTGTCTTGCGCGACCTCAAGCAGATCTGCGAAGCGCAGATCCGCCTGTTCGAGCCCAAGACAGAGGCCGCGCCGTTCCTCGACAGCAACCGCCGCTACGTGTTCATGACCATGGTCACGACGGACGGCTACGGCGGCCTGGAGCATCGCGCCAGCACCGCGCTGATGTGCGCGCGCGCTGACCTGCCGGCGCGCGGCAAGGCTGACGCCACCGAGGGCTACCGCACCTTCCTCGGCTTGTGCAGCCACGAGTATTTCCATACCTGGAACGTCAAGCGTATCAAGCCCGCGGCGTTCGTGCCCTACCGGCTGCGCGAGGAAACCTACACGCCGCTGCTGTGGCTGTTCGAGGGCTTCACCAGCTACTACGATGACCTGATGCTGGTGCGCAGCGGCCGCATCACCGAGAAGCAGTACGTGGAGTTGCTGGCCAAGACCTGGAACGGCGTGCTGCGCGGCAACGGCCGCACCAAGCAGAGCGTGGCCGATAGCTCGTTCGATGCCTGGACCAAGTACTACCGCCAGGACGAAAACGCGCCCAACGCCATCGTCAGCTATTACACCAAGGGCTCGCTCGTTGCCCTGGCACTGGATCTCACCATCCGCACCAAGACCCGCAACCGCCGCTCGCTCGACGACATCATGCGCGCGCTCTGGCAGCGCTACGGCAGCGGTTTCTATGCGCCAGGCGCGCAGCAGCGCGGCGTGACCGAGGCCGAGGTGCACGCCTTGTTCGACGAGGTCAGCGGCCTGCGCCTGGGCGCGCTGCTGCGCTCGCTCACCGAAGGCACCGGCGAGCTGCAACTCGCCGCGCTCCTCAAGCCCTTCGGCATCAAGGCGGTGCCGACCAAGCCAGAGCGCAACGCCGCGCTCGGCATCAAGACCAAGACCGAGGATGGCTGGGTGCGTGTGACCCAGGTGCTCGACGGCGGAGCGGCCCAGGCGGCCGGGATCTCGGCGGGCGACCTGCTGGCCGCGGTGGACGGCCTGCGTGTAGCTCCTGGCCAGCTCGACAAGCTGCTGGCGCGCTATCGCGATGGCGATAGCGCCGAGTGCCATGTGTTCCGCCGCGATGAGCTGCATGTGCTGCCGCTGACCTTCGCGCGCGAGCCGGCGGCGCAGTACACCGTGACGGCCGAAGGCGGCCGCCAGGCCATGCGTGCGCGCTGGCTGGGCCTGTAGGCCGATTAGCCCCCAACGCTGCCGATCGCCACCACATGCAATACGCGCACGACGCCCGCACCTTTGTTTATTCGCATTATGTGTATCGCGGGCTGCGCTCCGCGACCGGGGTGATTGGCGCCACGCTGATCGCCTTGCAGTTCGCGGACCTGCCCACCGCCATGGTGGTGTCGATGGGCGCGTTGTGCACCAGCCTGATGGACCTGCCCAGCCCGTTCAACCACAAGTTCAACGAGATGCTGGCCAGCGTGCTGCTGTGCACGGCGGTGACATTGGTGGTGGCCATGGCCACGCCGTTCCCTCGCGTGATGCCGCTGGTGCTGGTGCTGGTGACCTTCATGGCCGGCATGATGACGGTGTATGGCAACAAGACCTTGCCATTGCAGTTCTCGGCCTTGTTCGTCATGACGCTCACCATCAACGAGGACTTCGTGGTGCGGCGCGCGCTCGAGCATTCCTTGCTGTTCGGCGTCGGCGCGGTGGCCTATATGGCGTACGCGATGGCGGTGAGCTGGGCCACGCAGCGGCGCACCAAGCAGCAGGTGCTGGCCGAGTCGCTGTACGAGATGGCCGGGTACCTGGAGATCAAGGCGGGTTTCTACGACGCCGGCAATGACTACGAGGCGCTGTTCAACCAGCTGGTGCGCCAGCAGATCGTGGTGGCGGAGCGCCAGCAGGCCGCGCGCGACCTGGTGCTGCGCGGCAACCGCACTACGCATGACGGGCTGCTGGTACAGGTCCACATGCGCATGCTGGACCTGTACGAGTACATCCTCTCCACCAATACCGACTACCCGCTGCTGCGCCAGACCTTTGGCAGCACGCCGGTACTCGATCACTTGCGCCGGCTGGTGCAGTTGATGTGCAAGGACGTGGAGGGGATCGCCTACGACATCACCCGCGGCCGGCCCTCCTACGCTTCCGTGGATTACCGGGAAGAGCTGCGCGCCGTCGCGCACGAGATTGCGCAATTGCGCTACCACCACATCAACCCGGCGGCGATGACGGCGGCGGCGGAAACGCTCGACATGATCAAGGGCGCCATCGTGCTGGTGGAGCAGCTGCACGAGGCATCGCGCACGCCGGTGGAGCCCAGCAAGGTGCTGCCCGGGCCGGACATGACACCGTTCCTGACGCGCCAGCGCTACGAGCTCAAGGTGCTGCGCGACAACCTGAACTGGAAGTCGCCGGCGTTCCGCTTTGCGCTGCGCATCACCATGGCGGTGGGCGCGGGACTATGGATTGCGGAGCACCTGCCGTATGTGTCGCACAGCTATTGGATCCTGCTGACCATCATCGTCATCCTGAAGCCCAATTTCAGCATGACCAAGCAGCGCTACAACGACCGCCTGATCGGCACGCTGATCGGCTGCGTGATTGCGGTGGCCGTGCTCAAGGTCGTGCACCAGCCGCTGATCCTGCTGGGCGTGCTGTTCCTGGCGCTGGTGGCCAGCACGGCGTTCTCCACCATCAAGTACCGCTACACGGCTGTTGCCGCCTGCGTGCAGGTGCTGATCCAGATCAACCTGCTGGTGCCGGGCAGCTCCACGGTCGCGGGCGAGCGGCTGATCGATACCGTGATCGGTGGCGTGATCGCCACGGTGTTCAGCTTTGTGCTGCCCAGCTGGGAATACCGCGCGCTGCCCGCGCTGGTGGAAAACGTGCTGCAGGCCAACCGCCGCTACATTGCCGCCACGCGCGACCTGCTGCTGCGCGTGGCCAAGGATGATTTTGCCTACCGGGTGCAGCGCAAGCAGTTCATGGACAGCCTGTCCGCGCTGATCGGGTCGTTCCAGCGCATGCTCGACGAGCCTAAGAGCCGGCATCGCGCGGTGGACAACCTGAACCGCTTCATCGTGCAGAACTACCTGGTGGCGGCGCACGTGGCCGCGGCGCGCATCCAGGTGCGCGAGCACTACGGCGAGCTGGACCTGCCGGCCGCCGAAGCCGCCATCCGCCAGGCCACCGATGCCGCGGCCAACAGCCTGCAGCTGGCCAGCGAACGGCTGGCCGAGGACGATCGTGCCGGCGGGCGGGGCGCGGGTTTCATTCGCGCGGTGAAGGACCCGGCGAAGGGGAAGGCTCCGCTGAAAGCCACGGAGACGGCGGGGCTCGCGAACGATCGCGTTGGTGCCAGCGTGGCGGTCGCCGTTGGTGTTGGCGACGGTGCCGATGGTGCCGGTGGCGGCGATGTTGCGGCGGTGTCCGATACCCAGGCTGTGCGCGCCGCCGATGCTGCTATCGCCACGGAAGCGCTCACCGCGCCGCCCGCGGTCGAAGACGCCAGCGAGCGTCGCGCCCGCCTGGCCGATTCGGCCGACCGCCGCCGCGCCGATGTGCTGGTGCAGGCGGCCGCCTCGGGCGAGCTGGGCCGGGCTGCCAGCGAAGCCGGCAACATCGCCAGCACCGCGAGCTCCACAGGGCGCACCGCCAATGCCATCCTGGAGCGCCGCCTGCGCGCGCTGCGCGAGGACACCGCCAAGATCGCCCTGCGTACCGGCGCGATCGGCAGGGCCATGCGCGAGCGCTAGGAACCTACGAGGCCGTTTCCAAAAGATGCTGGCGTCGTTGCGCGGCCCTGGCCGATCCACTTGCAATGTCTGCGGCCGCGCGCCTGGCCAGAACCGCTTCGCTTCATTTTGAAACGGCCTCTAAGACACCAAGAAAACCGGGCCGCGCCAATCAGGTTTGCGTGCCCGCGCCCGGCGCTGGCTGCTCCTCGCGGGGCAGCGTCAGCATGCCGCTGTTGTAGCTGTATTCGTACACCTCGCCATAACGGCCCCATTCGATTGCCAGCGTCAGCACGCGCTCGGCCTCGTCCGGCTTGAGGAAGGCTTCGAGCTCGCGCAGCACGTGCTCCTCGCGGATCTCGCCGTCCTCGGACTGCTCCAGTTCGCGGCGGATATGCGCGGCCAGCGCCACGTGCTGCAGCAGCTGCTTGCCGAACAACACCTTGCGCTCGGGCGGCTCCGTCTCGTAGTACGCGCGGCCCAGGCCGGTGGCGCTGATGTCGCCGCGCTCGATGGTGGCCAGTTGCAGCAGGTGCAGCGCTTCGCAGGCCGGGAGCAGGTCATCGTCGGTGAGCCCGGCTTCCTCTGCCAGGTGCGGCAGGTCGGCCCTGCCAAAGAAGGGTGCTTCGCACAGCAGGTCGAGAATGGCCTCCATCTGGCTGATGTCGGCATCCGGCAAGCGGTAGCCGATATCGCGCGCGGCCGCCAGCGCGGTGACGCGCGGGCCCATCGCCGCGGGCGACGTCATCAGTGTGTAGACCTCGTCGATCAGCCCGCGCACCTGGGAGGAGTCGCGGTTGCGCGGGCGCGGGAACGGGATCTTCACCTCGGCGCGGATACGGCCCGGGTCGCTCGACAGGATCACGATGCGGTCGGCCATCATCACCGCCTCTTCGATATTGTGCGAGACGATCAGGATGCACTTGATATTGGTGCGGCCGTCTTCCCACAGGTCGAGCATTTCGTCGCGCAGGGTCTCGCCGGTCAGCACGTCGAGCGCGGAGAAGGCCTCGTCCATCAGCAGCAGGTCGGGCTCGGTCACCAGCGCACGGGCAATGCCCACGCGCTGGCGCATGCCGCCGGAGAGCTCGCGCGGCAGCGCGCTGTTGAAGCCGGACAGCCCGATCATGTCGATCGCCGCCTCGGCCCGGCGCGCGCGTTCTTCCTTGTGCACGCCCTGGGCTTCCAGCCCGAGCTCCACGTTTTGCTGCACGGTGAGCCAGGGAAACAGCGCGAACGACTGGAACACCATGGCGATGCCCTCGGCGGTGCCGCGCAGCGGCTGGCCGCGAAAGCGCACCTCGCCGCGATCGGCGCCGACCAGTCCGGCCATGATGCGCAGCAGGGTGGACTTGCCCGAGCCGGACTTGCCCAGCATGGCGACGATCTCGCCGCGCTTGAGGGTCAGGTCCACGCCTTCGAGCACGGCGCGGTCCGAGCGGTCCGCGGTGCGGAAGATTTTCGAGACGCCGCGCAGCTCGACTACGGATTCGGTTGCGTCTGCGGTGGGGCTTGCCATGATGGAGTTCCGTTCAGATTCAGGGCTTCAAATGGGTGGCGTATTGAGTGCGGGCGTAGGGCGGCTCAGAGACGCGTGCGTTCCTGCGCCAGCAGGTAGAGGCGGTTCCACAGCAGGCGGTTGAAGCCCACCACGAAGATCGCCATCACCCCGATGCCCAGCGCGATGCGGGGGAAGTCGCCCTTGGAGGTCATCTCCGCGATATAGCTGCCCAGCCCGGTGGCGACCAGCGTGCGGTCGCCCCAGGTGACGTACTCGGACACGATACTCGCATTCCACGAGCCGCCGGCCGCGGTCACCAGGCCGGTCAGCAGGCTGGGAAACACCGCCGGGACCAGAAAGCGCTTCCACAGCAGCCAGCCGCGCAGGCCAAAGTTGCGCGCGGCCAGCTTGAGTTCGGTGGGAATGCCGGACGCGCCGGCAATCACGTTGAACAGGATGTACCACTGCGTGCCGAAAATCATCAGCGGGCTGAGCCAGATCTCCGGGTTCAGCCCGAAGCGCACGATCAGCATCACCACCAGCGGGAACATCAGGTTGGCCGGGAAGGCGGCCAGGAACTGCGCCACCGGCTGGGCGACGCGCGCCACCTTGGGGTTCAGGCCGATGCGGATGCCAATCGGTACCCAGATCACTGCGGCTAGCGCGATCAGCACGATCACCCGCACCATGGTCAGCGTGCCCAGCCACAGCACATGGCCCACTTCAGCCCAGCCCACCTCGGTGCGCACGAAGTGCATCACGCGGTACAGCGCCAGCATGGCAATCACGATGATGATGACGTTGCTAGCGCGCTCGATCCACATTGCGCGCCGGCCATCGTTGGCCTTCGGCGCCACCGCCTTGCGCCCGGATCCCCAGGCCAGCGTGCGCTCGGCCAGCGCCGCCGTGCGGCCCAGCAGCACGCGCACCCATTCGGAGCGGCGCAGCAGGTTGAGCAGCCACGATTGCGGTTCGGTCTCCTGCGCCATGGTCTCGAAGCGGAAGCGGTCGGCCCAGGCAATCAACGGCCGGAACAGCAACTGGTCATAGAGGATGATGCCGATCAGCATGGCCAGGATGGCCCAGCCGATCGCCGCCAGGTTCTGCTGCTGGATCGCCAGCGAGATGTAGGAGCCGATACCCGGCAGCCGGATGTCGTTGCCAGACACCGAGATGGCTTCCGACGCCACCACGAAGAACCAGCCGCCGGACATCGACATCATCATGTTCCACAGCAGGCCCGGCATGGCGAAAGGCACTTCGAGGCGCCAGAACTTTTGCCACGGCGAGAGCCGGAACATGGCTGCCGCTTCCACCAGGTCGGTCGGGATGGTGCGGATCGACTGGTACAGGCTGAACGCCATGTTCCAGGCCTGCGAGGTGAAGATGGCGAAGATGGCAGCGCATTCCACCCCGACCAGGCTCCCGGGGAACAGCGCGATGAAGCCAGTCACGGTGATCGACAGGAAGCCCAGCACCGGGATCGACTGCAGGATGTCCAGCGCCGGTACCATCACTTTCTCGGCGGTGCGGTTCTTGGAGGCGAGCGCCGCGAAGGCGAAGGAGAACAGCAGCGAGGCGCCCAGCGCAATCATCATGCGGATGCTGGTGCGCATGAGGTAGTAGGGCAGGTAGGCGATGTCCAGGTGCACATCCAGCGGCTCGCCGGGCTGGTAGGGCACATTCATCTGGCGCGCGGCAAAGGCCACGAGCACGATCACCGCCAGGATGATGGGCAGCAGTGCCAGGTCGAAGCGGTTCGGCGGCGCGGTCAGCAGCTGGCTGGCGTAGCCACGGGAAGTGACCGAGCTGGCCTGGTCGTGTTCGGCTTGCTGCATTATCTTGGCAGTGGAAACGTTGGCTGCGGTTGCCGTATGGGCCGGGTGGGGCCGGGCGGTCCGGGGGCCTGGATGGATCGGATCGGTGGTGCCAGCCAGGACATAGGCGCCTTGCGCTGCGCTGGCTCAGGTTATGAACAGGGTTCTCGGGTTGTCAACGGGGAGCGCCTTGCGCGTCGTTGTGCTGCGGGCGTTACCTGCGTGGGCCTGCCCTTACTGGTAACGCTTTGCATGGCGGTCTAGTTTACCTGTTATGCGTGTCGTAACCGTTTCAACGGATGTTTCAGCGCTCGCGCGCGGCAAGGGGAAGCCAGATGGAAACATGGCACATCGTGGTCAAGGGGAGGGTGCAGGGCGTGGGCTACCGTGTGGCCTGCGCGGGGCAGGCCGGGGCGCTCGGCATCAATGGCTGGGTGCGCAACCGGCGCGATGGCTCGGTCGAGGTCATGGCCTATGGGCCGCCGGATCGGCTGGAGGCCCTTTGCAACTGGATGCGCCGCGGGCCGCCGGACGCGCAGGTCAACGCGCTAGTGGCGTTGCCCGGCGCGGGTGAGTTCGAGGATTTCGACTGCCTGCCGACCGCTTGAGACGCGCCCGGCAGGCAGGCGGCTGCCCGGCGGCTCAGGTGGCGCGCCAGTCCACCGGCGCGGCGCCGTGGCGTTGCAGCCAATCGTTGGCCAGCCGGAAGTGCCCGCAGCCCAGGAAACCCCGGTGTGCCGATAGCGGTGACGGATGCGGCGCTTCCAGCACGCAATGCGTGCCGGCCAGCAAGGGCTTCTTGGCTTGCGCGTGGCTGCCCCACAACAGGAAGACAAGGTGCGGGCGCGCGGCGGACAAGGCCTGGATCAGGCAGTCGGTCACCGCTTCCCAGCCGCGCTTGGCGTGGCTGGCGGCCTGGCCTTGCTCCACCGTCAGCACGGTGTTGAGCAGCAGCACGCCCTGGCGCGCCCAGCCTTCGAGATTGCCGGAGGCAGGCATGGCGCCGCCTTCGTACTCCGCGGCGATTTCCTTGAAGATGTTGCGCAGGCTGGGCGGCACGCGCACGCCGTCCGGCACCGAGAAGGCCAGGCCGTGCGCCTGCGCAATCTCGCTGCCGTTGACCACGCCGGTGCCGTGATACGGGTCCTGGCCAAGGATGACCACTTTGACGGTCTCGGGCGGCGTCAGGTGCAAGGCGTGGAACACGTCATGCGGAAAGACCGGCTTGCCGCTGGCGCGCTCGCCGTCGACAAAGGCGGCCAGCTCCTGCCAGCCGGCGGTGTTCATGCAGGGGGCCAGCAATGCGCGCCAGGCCGCAGGCAGCGCGGCGGTTTGCTCCGACAGGCTGGCGGCGGCCGGGGCAGGCACGGGGGCGTTTTCGGTCTCGGCTGCGGTAACGGCCGGGGCTGCGAACAGGTCGGCCTGTGCGCTGTTGTGCTTGGTCATGCTGGAGGAGTACCTGTTTTTTTGGAGGGGCGAGAGGGCGCAGGCGCGCCAGCTCAGGCGCGGCCGGCAGCGGCGGCGAGCCGATAGCCGCGCGCGGCCTTGCTCTGGTCGGACGGCTTGAGGGGCGCAACGTGCTGCAGGCGCAGCGCCAGCGCACGCAGCGCGGCTTCGGCCTGTGCTTGCGTGGGAGCGTGGCCGGTGGCGCCAGGCAGCCACTCAAGCTCCAGTTCCTGGATTGCCTCTTGCGCGGCGCTGGCCGGCGCTGAAATGGTTCCGACGTCGAGCGCGGCCTCGATGCGCACCCCGTCCTGCTCTACCAGCCAGGTGCGCCGCGCGAAATCGGTGCGGAATACCGGTGCCAGGGTTGCGGCCAGTGGCGCCAGCAGGGCGCGCGCCTCGGGCGGGAAGGCGTCCAGCTCGATGGCTTCGGCTGCCACCCTGGTTTCCCACTCGTGGCGGGCGGCCAGCCCGGCTTCGCTCTTGCCCGCGGTCTTCAGCGTCTGCAGCCATTGCTCGCCGCGGCGGCGCAGCCGCAGGGCGGCGCGTGAGCTGGCGAGGTCGCGCGCGGGCGTGTCAAGGTACACGTTAAGCAGCGTGTGCTCGCCGCGCGCCTGTCCTTGTGCATCCAGCCAGGCCGCCAGCGCCGGCATGGCACCGTCCGGCACCGCCAGCTTGAGTTCGATTTCCTGGGCCATTGTGGTTTTATGTTTCCGTTCAGGCGAACAGGCGGGCCAGCTCGACACCCGGGTCGGGCGCGCGCATGAAGGCCTCGCCCACCAGGAAGGCGTGCACATTGGCGTCACGCATGCGGTGCACGTCGTCCGGGCCGATGATGCCGGATTCGGTCACCACCAGGCGGTCGTCGGGGATGCGCGGCAGCAGGTCCAGCGTGTTGTCGAGCGATACCTCGAAGGTCCGCAGGTTGCGGTTGTTCACGCCCAGCAGGGGCGTTTTCAGGCGCAGCGCGGCGTCGAGCTCTTCGCCGCCGTGCACTTCCACCAGCACGTCCATGCCGAGCTCGTGCGCGCAGGCTTCCAGTTCGGCCATCAGGCCCGGGTCCAGCGCGGACACGATCAGCAGGATGGCGTCGGCGCCCCAGCAGCGCGCTTCATAGACCTGGTACAGGTCGATCATGAAGTCCTTGCGCAAGGCCGGCAGCGGGCAGGCGCCGCGGGCACGCTTGAGGAATTCGGCGTGGCCCTGGAAGAAGTTCACGTCCGTCAGGACGGAAAGGCAGGCCGCGCCATGCGTGGCGTAGCTCTCGGCAATGGCCTCCGGCACGAAGTTCGCGCGCAGCACGCCCTTGGAGGGCGACGCTTTCTTCACCTCGGCGATCACCCCGGCGTTGCCGGCGGCGATCTTCTCGCGCAGCGCGCGTTCAAAGCCGCGCGGCGCCAGGCCCGGCTCGGTGCGCAGGCTCTCGGCTTCGGCACGCAGGCTGGGCAGGTCGCGCTTCTTGCGCGCCGCGTTCACTTCGTCGGCCTTCACGGCCAGGATTTTCTGCAGGATATCGGACATGCGGTAATTCTCTCGCGGGGCTGGATGGCTCTGGCTTACTTGAACTGCTGCGTGGCGCGCACGAACTGGTCGAGCTTTTCGCGCGCCGCGCCGCTGGCGATGGCCTCTCGCGCGCGCTGGATGCCGTCCTCGATCGAGCTGGCCACATTGGCCGCGTACAGCGCCGTGCCGGCGTTGAGCGTGACGATCTCGCGCGGGGTGCCGGGCACATCGGTGAGCGCTTCCAGCAGCATTTCCTTGGACTCGGTGGCGTCGGCCACCTTCAAGCCGCGGTTGGAGATCATCTGCAGGCCGAAATCCTCGGGGTGGACTTCGTACTCGCGCACTTCGCCGTCCTTGAGTTCGCCCACCAGCGTGGCGGCGCCCAGCGAGACCTCATCCATGCCGTCCTTGCCGTAGACCACCAGCGCATGACGCGCGCCCAGGCGCTGCATCACGCGTACCTGGATGCCGACCAGGTCGGGGTGGAACACGCCCATCAGGATATTGGGCGCGTCGGCAGGGTTGGTCAGCGGGCCCAGGATATTGAAGATGGTGCGCACGCCCATTTCCTTGCGGATCGGGGCGACGTTCTTCATGGCCGGGTGATGGGTAGGGGCGAACATGAAGCCGATGCCGGTCTGCTCGATGCAGTGCCCGACCTGCTCCGGCGTCAGCATGATATTCACGCCCAGCGCCTCCAGCACATCGGCGCTGCCCGACTTGGAGCTCACGCCACGGTTGCCGTGCTTGGCAATGCGCGCGCCGGCAGCGGACGCCACGAACATCGACGCGGTGGAGATATTGAACGTATGCGAGCCGTCGCCGCCGGTGCCGACGATGTCGACGAAGTTCTCGCGGTCCTTGACAGGCACCTTGTTGGCGAACTCGCGCATCACCTGCGCCGCCGCCGAGATCTCGCCGATGGTCTCCTTCTTGACCCGCAGGCCGGTCAGGATGGCCGCGGCCATCACCGGCGACATCTGGCCCTGCATGATCTGCCGCATCAGGTGCAGCATCTCGTCATGGAAGATCTCGCGGTGTTCGATGCAGCGGGTGAGGGCTTCCTGGGGCGTGATGGACATGGCGGTCTCGGTCTTTGCGTTGGTGTGGGCCGCGCCAGGGACAGGCGCGTCAGGCGTATCGAGCAGTCTCATCGGGGCGCCTTGACGAAGTTGGCCAGCAGCGCATGGCCATGCTCTGACAGGATGGACTCGGGGTGGAACTGCACCCCCTCGATGGCGAGCGTCTTATGGCGCACGCCCATGATTTCGCCATCCGGTGTCCAGGCCGTCACTTCCAGGCAATCCGGCAAGGTCTCGCGCTCGATCGCCAGGGAATGATAGCGCGTCACGTCGAAGTGCTTGGGCAGGCCGGCGAACACGCCTTCCTGCGTGGTCTCGATGCGGCTGACCTTGCCGTGCATGACCTGCTTGGCGCGGATCACCTTGCCGCCGAAGGCTTCGCCAATGGCCTGGTGGCCCAGGCACACGCCCAGCATCGGGATGCGGCCGGCAAAGTGCTGCAGCACTGCCACGGAAATGCCGGCTTCACGCGGGCTGCACGGGCCGGGCGAGACGCAGATATGGTCGGGCTTGAGCGCCTCGATCTCTTCCAGCGTGATTTCGTCGTTGCGATAGGTGCGCACGTCGGCGCCGAGTTCGCCGAAATATTGGACGATGTTGTAAGTAAACGAATCGTAGTTGTCGATCATCAGCAGCATGGCGGTTCCCCTGTTCCCTATACCTTAGATATCCGAGTCCAGGCCGTCCTGGACCTGCTCGGCGGCGCGGATCACGGCACGCGCCTTGGCTTCGGTTTCCCTCCATTCGGCTTCGGGGTCCGAGTCCGCAACGATGCCGGCGGCGGCCTGCACATAGAGATTGCCGTCCTTGACGATGCCGGTACGGATCGCAATCGCCAGGTCCATCTCGCCGCCGAAGGACAGGTAGCCCACCGCGCCGCCGTAGATGCCGCGCTTGCGCGGCTCCAGTTCGTCGATGATCTCCATCGCGTGCACCTTGGGCGCGCCCGACAGCGTGCCGGCCGGGAAGGTGGCGCGCAGCACGTCGAGGTTGCTCATGCCGGGTTTGAGCGTGCCTTCCACCGAGCTGACGATGTGCTGCACGTGGGAGTATTTCTCGATCACCATCTGGTCGGTGACCTTGACCGAGCCGATCTCGGCGATGCGGCCGATGTCGTTGCGCGCCAGGTCGATCAGCATCACGTGCTCGGCGATTTCCTTGGGATCGTTGAGCAGCTCGGTAGCCAGTTGCGCGTCCTTCTCCGGCGTGTTGCCGCGCGGACGGGTGCCGGCCAGCGGGCGGATGGTGACGATGTGATCCTCGCGCTGGTCGCCGTTGCTGCCCACGCGGCGGGTTTCCTGGCGCACCAGGATCTCGGGCGAGGCCCCCACGATCTGGAAGTCGCCGAAGTTGTAGAAGTACATGTATGGCGACGGGTTCAGCGAGCGCAGCGCGCGGTACAGCGTCAGCGGGGAGTCGCGGTACGGCTTGACCAGGCGCTGGCCGATCTGTACCTGCATCATGTCGCCAGCCATGATGTATTCCTTGGCCTTGTGCACGGCGGCGAGGTAGTCGGCCTTCTCGAATTCGCGGTAGACGTCGGTTTGCACCGAGGGGCTGGTGATGGGCACGTCCACCGGCTGGCGCAGCTTCATGCGCAGCTCGCGCAGGCGCTGGCGGGCGCGGGCGTAGGCTTCCGGCGTGGTCGGGTCGGCGTAGACGATCAGGTAGAGCTTGCCGGACAGGTTGTCGATCACGGCCAGCTCTTCGCACAGCAGCAGCTGGATGTCGGGCAGGTTCAGGTCGTCCGGCTTTTGCGTGTTGGCGAGCTTCTTCTCGATATAGCGCACCGCGTCGTAGCCGAAGTAGCCGGCCAGGCCGCCGCAAAAGCGCGGCAGGCCGGGGCGCAGCGCCACCTTGAAGCGCTTCTCGAAGTCGGCGATGAAGTCGAGCGGGTTGCCTTCATGGGTTTCCACCACGCGGCCATCCGTGACCACTTCGGTGCGCATGCCCGAGGCGCGCAGCAGGGTACGGGCGTGCAGGCCGATGAACGAGTAGCGTCCGAAGCGCTCGCCGCCCACCACGGATTCGAGCAAGAAGGTGTTGACCCCGCGCGTTTGCGATTGCGCCAGCTTCAGGTACAGCGACAGCGGCGTTTCCAGGTCGGCGAAGGCTTCGGTGATCAGGGGGATACGGTTGTAGCCCTGCTCGGCCAGCGATTTGAATTCCAGTTCGGTCATGTCGATCCTCTTGTGCGGCGGCGCCTGTCATTTCAGTATGGCGCACGTCGCGATGTCGGCAACTTGGGGCTGGAAGGTCGTCAGACCCGCCCCGGAGAGACCATGGCGCGGACGAGTGCCCACGCACGGCCGGGGTGGGCGTGCAGCGCGTTCGGATGACACCGGCGCAAGAGCTGGATGTCGGGCGGCTGGAAAATCAGAGAAGGTCCGGCAACCTGCCGGTCTGGCCTGCCCCATCCTGGTGCGGATGCATCCCGGAGATGCGGGAAAGGGGCGGTCAGGAGACTCGCGAACGCACTTTACGCCTGTTGGGAGGCGCGCCAGCGACGCCAGGGCCAGGCCTGCCGATCACTGCCAGAAGAGATGCGTTTGCGGTTCAGAAACATGAAATCGTGTTCAGCGATTTATGGTTTGGATGTTGGGTGGTGCTTTGGCTTCGGCGGCCTTGCGGCCGCCGGGGTCATGCCCGTTGTGCCGCCAACAGCTCGGCAACGCGAACAATGGAATCGACTATACCATCGGCGTCAACGCCTTGTACAGGATTGCCGTGGTTGTAGCCGTAGGGCACAAGCAGCACTCCCATGCCCGCCGCGCGGGCTGCCTGCGCATCGTTTTCCGAGTCGCCGATCGCGGCCATTTCGGCCGGCTCCAGGCGGAATGCATCGGCCACCTTGAGCAGAGGCAGGGGATCCGGCTTGCGCAGGGCGAAGGCGTCGCCGCCGTAGACGAGCTCGAAGAACCGGCCCAGGCCGGTCTTGGCCAGCAGCGGCTCGGTGAAGCTATGCGGCTTGTTGGTCACGCAGGCCATCCGAAGGCCGGCTGCCTTCAGGGCCGCCAGGCCTTCGGCGACGCCGGGGTAGACCTGCGAGAACTGACCGTTGATGCGCAGGTATTCGCGGTCGTACAGCGCCAGCGCATCGGCAAACATGCCGTTGGCGTGGGCTGGCGAGAAGCGCGCATCCAGCACGCGCCGGATCAGGTTCTCCGAGCCCTTGCCGACGAAGCTGACGATCTCTTCCTTGCTCATCGGCGCGGTGTCGCCAAGCGGCGGATGCAGGTGGACCAGCGCCTTCAGCATGGCATTGACCGCCGCGTGGAAGTCGCCGGCGGTGTCCACCATGGTGCCGTCCAGGTCGACGATGACGCCGCGGATGCCGCGCCAGTCGGTGCGCTTCATCTGCGCCGAGCTCATTGGCCTGCCTTGCCGACCTTGGCCAGCTCGCTGCGCATGGCCGACAGCACGCCCTTGTAGCCGCCGTCGGCGTCCGGCTTGCCGAACACGGCGGAGCCGGCGACAAACGTGTCGGCCCCCGCAGCGGCGATCTCGGCGATGTTGTCGATCTTCACGCCACCGTCCACTTCCAGCAGGATGCGGCGTCCGGTGCGCTCGGCGTACGCGTCGATGCGCTTGCGGGCCGCGCGCAGCTTGTTGAGCGTCTCGGGAATGAAGGACTGGCCGCCGAAGCCGGGGTTGACCGACATCAGCAGGATCACGTCGATGCGGTCCATCACGTGGTCCAGGTGGTGCAGCGGCGTGGCCGGGTTGAACACCAGGCCGGCCTGGCAGCCGTGTTCGCGGATCAGCGCCAGGGAGCGGTCGATATGCTCGCTGGCTTCCGGGTGGAAGGTGATGATATTGGCGCCTGCCTTGGCGAAGTCCGGAATGATGCGGTCCACCGGGCGCACCATCAGGTGCACGTCGATCGGGGCAGTCACGTGGGGGCGGATCGCCTCGCACACCAGCGGGCCCACGGTCAGGTTCGGCACGTAATGGTTGTCCATCACGTCGAAATGGATCCAGTCGGCGCCGTCCGCGGTCACGCGCCGCACTTCCTCGCCCAGGCGGGCAAAGTCGGCGGACAGGATGGACGGGGCGATGCGGTAGGTGGGCGTGCTCATGGCGGGGCTCGAAAGGAGGGTGCTTCAAGGGGGAAGCCGGTATTTTACCCTCCCCGCGCGGGGCGCCGCTGCCACCGGACAGGCAGCTTGCGGCGGCTTAGCTTGCCGCCCCCGGAGCCATGCCGCACAATGCGGCTACCCTGATCCCGCCTCTTAAGTGTCGACAATGAGCGAATACGCGTTTTCCGTGGCCGTACGTACCCAGTACCTGGCCGACCAGTCCGACCCTGAGCGCGGGCGCCATGCCTTCGCCTACACCATCACGATCCACAATACCGGCGAGGTGGCTGCGCAGCTGATCTCCCGGCACTGGGTCATCATCGATAGCGACAACGGCACCCAGGAAGTGGCTGGCCTTGGCGTGGTCGGGCACCAGCCCCTGCTCAAGCCGGGCGAGCATTTTGAGTACACCAGCTGGGCCACCATCTCGACCCCGGTGGGCTCGATGAAGGGAGAGTATTTCTGCGTGGCCGAGGATGGCCATCGCTTCGAGGTGCCGATCCCCGAGTTTGCGCTGGTCCTGCCGCGCATGTTGCACTGAGACGTTGTACTGAACGCGGCGGAACCTATTGGCCCGAAGCGCTGTCCTGATCCTGTTGGGTGCGCGCCGTGCCTTGTCCCGCATTTCCTCCATGTCCCGCACGCGACGGATGATCGTCCGGCGCGCGGCTGGGGCGCGGGTTCTTCTTGGCCGTGCCCATGGTCCAGACCACGATGAAGATCAGCAGGAAGAGCGCCAGTCCGGCCTCGAGGGCGAAGAGCAGCATGGGATGGGCTTCGAAGAACTTGCTCATGACAGGGCTACGTGGAGGCGACGGTGGGCATTGTAGGCCATCGGCAGATGCGTCCGGCCGCGATACGCTGAGTTTTCACCCAATCAAGATGGCATACCTGCATTCCCTTTTCCGACTTCCTTTTTCGTCTTCCCGCATCCCATCGGGACAGGCAGATACCGCTGCCCGCGGCCGCCGGCTCGGCTGGCTCGGGCTTGCCGCCGCCACCACACTGCTGGCCGGCTGCATGAGCGGCCCGCCGCCCCGCATCGAAGGCCCGGGCACCCGGCCCGTGACGCCGCCGACCGGTTCCACCCAGAAGGGCGTGCTGCAAGCCGCTAGCTGGGGCGAGATCGGCGGCTGGAGCCAGGACGACATGCGTGCCGCCTGGCCGGCGCTGCAGGCCAGTTGCCAGGCCCTGAGGAAGCGCGCCGAGTGGAACCGCGTCTGCGCGCTCGGCCTGATGGTCGATGCCGGCGACCTGGGCGCGATGCGCGCCTACTTCGAGTCCAACTTCCAGCCCTTCCGCGTGGTCAACGGCGATGGCACCGATAGCGGGCTGATCACCGGCTACTACGAGCCGATCCTGCACGGCGCACGCACACGCCAGGGACAGTACCAGGTCCCCCTGTATCGCAAGCCGCCCCAATGGGGCAACCGGGCGCTGCCGGCGCGCGGCGAACTGCTGCAGAACCCGGCCCTGCGCGGCCAGGAACTGGTCTGGGTGGATGATCCCGTGGAAGCCGCGTTCCTGCAGATCCAGGGCTCCGGCCGGATCCGCCTGCAGGACGGCAGCGTCATGCGGGTGGGCTTCGGCGGCACCAACGACCAGCCGTTCCGCTCCTTCGGCAAGTGGCTGCTCGACCGCGGCGAGATCACGCCGGCGCAGGCCACCATGCAAGGCATCAAGGCCTGGGCGCGGGCCAACCCGGGGCGCGTGGATGAAATGCTCAACGTGAACCCGCGCTTCGTCTTCTTCCGCGAGCTGCCGCCTAATAACGATGGCCCGGTCGGCGCGCTGGGCGTGCCGCTGACTGCCGAGCGCTCCATCGCGGTCGATCCCGCCACCATCCCGCTGGGCGTGCCGGTCTTCCTCTCGACCACGCGGCCGCTGTCGTCCGAGCCGATCCAGCGCCTGATGTTCGCGCAGGATACGGGTTCCGCCATCAAGGGCGGGGTGCGGGCTGACTTCTTCTGGGGGGCTGGCGATGCAGCTGGCGAGACCGCCGGACGGATGAAGCAGGGTGGGCGCATGTGGGTGCTGATGCCGCGCAGCTAGGGCATGAAAGCAGGTGCCGTCCATTCCTGGCCGGCACTTGCTTGTTGCCTCTCTACCTTCAGCGCTTCAGCGCGGGCGCTGGTCGACGATGCGCCGCGCCTTGCCCACCGAGCGCTCCACGCCGCCGCTAGGCAGGATCTCGATGCCAACGGTCACGCCGATGAACGCCTTGATGTCGTAGGTCAATTGGGCGCTGGCCTGATGCGTGGCTGCCGGGTTGACGCCATGCGCGCATTCCACGCGCACGGTCAGCACATCGAGATGGCCATCCTTGGTCAGCACGCACTGGTAGTGCGGCGCCAGTTCGGCGTGCTTGAGGATTAGCTCCTCGATCTGCGAGGGGAACACATTGACGCCACGGATAATCATCATGTCGTCGGTGCGGCCGGTCACTTTCTCCATGCGGCGGAAGGCGCTGCGGGCGCTGCCGGGCAGCAGCCGCGTGAGATCCCGGGTCCGGTAACGGACGATCGGCAGGGCCTCCTTGGACAGCGACGTAAAGACCAGCTCGCCGAATTCGCCGTCGGGCAGCACCTCGCCGGTGACGGGATCGATCACCTCCGGGTAGAAATGATCCTCCCAGATGGTCGGGCCATCCTTGGTCTCTGCGCACTCGCTGGCCACGCCCGGCCCCATGACTTCCGACAGCCCGTAGATATCCACCGCCGAGATGCCCATGCGCTTCTCGATGGCCAGGCGCATCTCGGGCGTCCACGGTTCCGCGCCGAAGATGCCGACCTTGAGGGAACTGGAGGTCGGGTCGATGCCCTGGCGCTCGAACTCGTCGGCGATGGCCAGCATGTAGCTAGGCGTGACCATGATCACTTCCGGCTTGAAGTCCTGGATCAGCTGCACCTGCCGCTCGGTCTGGCCGCCACCGAACGGGATCGCGGTGAGCCCTGCCTTTTCCACGCCATAGTGCGCGCCGAGTCCGCCGGTAAAGAGCCCGTAGCCGTAGCTGATATGCACCTTGTCGCCGCGCCGCGCGCCGGCCGCGCGGATCGAGCGCGCCACCACCGTGGCCCAGGTGTCGATGTCTTTCAAGGTGTAGCCCACCACCGTGGGCTTGCCGGTCGTGCCCGACGAGGCATGGATGCGTGCCACGCGGTCCTGGGGCACGGCGAACATCCCGAATGGGTAGTTATCGCGCAAGTCCTGCTTGGTGGTGAACGGAAAGCGGGCGAGGTCGGCCAGCTTGCGGATCTGGTTCGGGTGGACGCCGGCGGCATCGAACTTGCGGCGGTAGACCGGCGAATTCTGATAGGCGTGGTTGAGCGACCATTGCAGGCGTTCCAGTTGCAACGCCTGCAATGCGTCGCGGCTGGCGGTCTCGATCGGCTCGAGCGGCAGATCTGTCAGGCGCGTCATGGTGTCTCCTGCGCGGGGCTTATGTTTGCTTGTCTTTGTATGTGTCCGGGCCAGGCATCACTGCGCGGCGCCCGGCGGGGCGACCACATGCCCCTTGATCTGCGCGGACTTGCCACGGAACATCGCCACTGGCTCGCCGGCGCGGTTGGTCACCCGGATATCGTAGATGCCATGCCGGCCCGACAGGACCTGCTCCGTGGCTTCTGCCGTCAGCACGTCACCGCCTTGCACGGGTTTGAGGAACTCGATGCTGCAGCCTGCCGCCACCGTATTGATATTGTGGCTGTTGCAAGCGAAGGCAAAGGCCGAGTCGGCCAGCGTGAACATCAGGCCGCCGTGGCAGATGCCGTGGCCGTTGAGGAATTCCCGGCGCACCGGCATGGACAAGCGCGCGTAGCCGGGCCGCACGGCCTCGACGATGATGCCCAGCCAGCGGCTGCAGGTATCGGCTTCGTACATGCTGGCGGCGGCGCTTTCCGCAAGGGCCTGGGGATTGTGTGTCAAGCTGGTCTCCTGATCGGGCTGTTGGCTGGGCTGCGCTGCGATATTGGCAATCCTATCGCCCTGTGAAGCGCGGTGCGCGTTTTTCCAGGAAGGCGTTCACACCCTCGGCATAGTCGGGCGACGCGCCCAGCTCACGCTGCAGGTCGCGTTCCAGGTCGAGCTGGGCATCGAGCCCCTGGCTCGCGCCGGCGTACATGGCTTGCTTGATGGCGGCCAGGGCGCGCGTCGGCTGGGCCGCCAGGTGCGTGGCCAGCGCCAGCGCCTGCTCGGGCAACAGCGGATCGTCCATTGCCTCCCAGATCAGGCCCCACTTCTCCGCCTCATCGGCGCTGAGCTTGTCGCCCGTCATGGCCAGGCCCATGGCGCGGGCCATGCCGATGCGCTTGGGCAGCAGCCAGGTGCCGCCAGAATCCGGCACCAGCCCGATCTTGACGAAGGCCTGGATGAAGCTGGCCGAGCGCGCCGCCAGCACCATGTCGCAAGCCAGCGCCAGGTTGGCCCCCGCGCCGGCCGCCGTGCCGTTGACGGCGGCAATCACCGGCAGCGGCAGTTTTTGCAGGCGCCGGACCAGCCGGTTGAACCACACATCGATCAACTCACCGAGGTCGGTCATGGCGCCGGGCGTGAAATCCAGGTCGGCCAGGTCCTGCCCCGCGCAGAAGCCGCGCCCGGCACCGGTCAGCAGCAGGGCGCGGGCGCCGCCGGCTTCCACATGGTCGAGTGCCTGCTGCAGCACGGCGTGCATTTCGCGGGTAAAGCTATTGAGCTTGTCGGGGCGATTCAGCGTGATGACCGCTACCTGGCCATGCCAGGCGAGCAGTATCGGGCCGGAAGTCAGGCTGGTCTGTGGGGGCGTAGCTGGCATCTTTCGTCTCCTGCCATGTCAGTGGAGGCAATGTCTGGCGGTGCGCGGTCACTCTTATATAGGAGGAGCCGGATCGCTGTTTAAATTAACCGACCAGTCGGTCGGCAAATGGTAGCACTAATTTCCGCACGCGAGTATCGTCTCGCAGGGTAACGAATCGATCCACTTTCCGCTTTCCGACTTCCCATCCAAGAGGAGAACACATGCCGTACGAGAACATTCTGGTGGAAACGCGCGGGCGCGTTGGCCTGGTGACGCTGAATCGACCCAAGGCCCTGAACGCGCTCAACGACGCGCTGATGGATGAGCTGGGCGCGGCGCTGCTCGCGTTCGACGCCGATGAAGCCATCGGCAGCATCGTGATCACCGGCAGCGAACGCGCGTTTGCCGCTGGCGCCGATATCGGCATGATGGCCAAGTACTCCTATATGGATGTGTACAAGGGCGACTACATCACGCGCAACTGGGAAACGATCCGCCGCATCCGCAAGCCGGTGATCGCGGCTGTGGCCGGCTACGCGCTCGGCGGCGGCTGCGAACTGGCGATGATGTGCGACATCATCATCGCCGCCGATACCGCGCGCTTCGGCCAGCCCGAGGTCAAGCTGGGCACGATGCCCGGCGCCGGCGGCACCCAACGCCTGCCGCGCGCGGTCTCCAAGGCCAAAGCCATGGACCTGTGCCTGACTTCGCGCATGATGGACGCGGCGGAAGCCGAGCGCGCCGGCCTCGTGTCGCGCGTGGTTGCCGCCGACAAACTGCTCGACGATGCGCTGGCCGCCGCCGAGACCATCGCCGGCTTCTCGCTGCCGGTGGTGATGATGATCAAGGAGTCGATCAACGCGGCTTACGAGACCAGCCTTTCCGAGGGTGTGCACCTGGAGCGCCGCTTGTTCCACTCCACCTTTGCGACGGAAGACCAGAAGGAAGGGATGGCCGCTTTTGTGGAGAAGAGGACGCCAGATTTCAAGCATCGCTAAAACTTGATAGGTGAATACCCGAGTAACTTCATCGGGTATTTACCTTCCGATGCGGGTTAAGCGGGTCGTATTTTCTTTATAGATCAATGGGTTGTTTCTGCACCTTCGGCGCGCCTCGCATACTCATGTGACAAAACGATTGCCAAGGTCCGGGGAGGCGCATATGATTCGCCCCCTCGCAACACGAAACACCACTGCAAAGCAGACGGGACAAGGGTTGCGGGGTCGGCAGGGGTGGTTGGCGGCGCGAACGGCGCAGCGAGCTGAAGGAAAAAACCTGTTGACGAAACGATGATCACGCTTCATAATCTCGTTTCTCTGCTGCAGCAAACGCAGCGACGCGGTAAGCAAAGCGAACCGTGGCAAGTTCTTTAACAAACAAACAACCGATAAGTGTGGGCGCTTGATAGCGGATGCGGAAGACTTCGGTCTTTTAGCTTACAAGTTATAAAGTGCTCGCACAGTAAAACATGTTGGTTATGTCCGGGGTGCAAATCGCGGATGTAACCAGTCAGTTTTCTGAGAGTGAGCGACCGCTCGAAAGAGCGAGATCCGCAAGGATCACACAGGTATTAAACTGAAGAGTTTGATCCTGGCTCAGATTGAACGCTGGCGGCATGCCTTACACATGCAAGTCGAACGGCAGCACGGGAGCAATCCTGGTGGCGAGTGGCGAACGGGTGAGTAATACATCGGAACGTGCCCTGTCGTGGGGGATAACTAGTCGAAAGATTAGCTAATACCGCATACG